>CALXQP010000069.1 GCA_944390695.1 uncultured Clostridia bacterium | reverse complement strand
GCCGGTTCTCTTTGTGTCTTTTTCGCTCTAACCCTCCTGACAAGCGGCTTAGAGAGAAAAAGGCAAAAGAAGATCCGGCACCAAATTAACAGGCCTGCACCAATTTTTATCCTTTATATTCTCTTTTATTTTCAGCAGTAAAACCTTTCAAACAATCAGCTGGAACCTTTTCACACATTTTATTAAAAATGCCCACAAACTCATCAGTAGGTTTGCCATTAATATTTACACATTGGAATTTAGTTTTTCCATCATCAAGGCAAGCCATAATACTAGAAGAAACTGTCAAAACTCCATAGTATTTAACATTATGGATATATATCCATTTTACATCAGAAAACTTAACTACTGAAAATTTATCATTATTAAAATCAACAAGAAAATCCTTTGTAATAATTACTTTATCTTTATAATGTTTTTCTTCAACAGAATTTTCCAATTGCTCTATCAAATCTTCTTTGTAGCCATTTTTTGTTATATATTTCTTCATTTTTAATTTTGATGCCAAAGATACTAGATGATAAACAAAAATTATTAGTGCTATAAATGCTGAACATATAATAATTGCTTCTTCTACAGTTGTATCAATAGGAGATCTTCTAACATTTAATAACACAGAGCCAAAATAATCTTCAAAATCATCTATAGTTATTTGATTTTCTCCACCTATTGATTGATTAAAAAAGTCTACCATATAAGTTTTTAATTCTTCTGGAACAGCTTCAGTCATACCATAAACTGTTACAGCTTCAGGTGGAACAGCATTTTCATCTGTAGAATAAGTATAATCTTGTATTTCTTTTAACATATCAATTGTCTCAAAATTCAAGTCTACAATGTATAAATAACTACCATTCATGGCTATATAATATCTGTCATTTGTAGAATCACTTTCATTTTCTACATCTCCAAATATAGCAACTTCATCAGTTAAGCCTTCTATTTTTAAATATGCATATTTATCTGTTTCTAAACCAATTGCTCCATTTGTAGTAAAATCTATAGGTTCTGGCATAAGATTTTCTTCTCTATAAACCATGCTATATGCTGCTCCTATTATTGCAATTATACATATTATGTAACCAATAATTATCCATTTTGATGTTCTTGTTCCTTTTTTTAAAATTTTCTCCCCACTTATTTCCATTTTTATCTCCCTTCTAAGAAAAGTGTTATCACTACCTTTTCTTTACCTAATTTGAGTTTTCCATATTTTCTTTAACTATCTTTACAATCTATGAGCAAATCTTTTCTAAATTGCATTTTTATTTTTAATTAACCCAAATATTTTTCTTATGTTTTTTATGATATTTTTCTATACAAAAATATTGCTATTGCCAAACCTATTATACTTGCAATATTAATATGTAGCGAAAATGCAAATGTAAGGCTTAATACATTCATTTCTAAAACAAATGGATTTTGTATTCCAAATGTTTGGCCATATGCTAGCCAGCTAAGCCAATCAACTTGTGCTGCAACTTCTCCTAGTAACCCTCCTATTACTAAACCTGCAAATATAAATAACAATACTAACCATGTACTTTTTTCTCTTGTAGCCATTTTTATTCCTCCATATATTTCAATATTTTATTTTCCTATGCCTGTTAACCATTCTTCTGCATTTGTCACTTTTTGATTATTATCATGTGTCATATAATATGTATTTTCTCCTGTTTCTGTATTTGTCCTCATATATACAGAATTCAAAACATAACCTGTTAAGATGTCTTTTCCATCAACTGTCACCAAATTATAATATTCACCTTTTTCTACTACTATTACTTTATGACTCGGAATTGATACTACTGGGTACAAATTATTTGCACTAGTTTCAGAACATCCTATATCAGTAAATTCGAAATCCCTTATTTGCTCACCATTTATTTTGAAAAGCCCCCACATGTCGTCACTATTTTGTATTGGTATTATTTCATCTAATAAAACATATTGATTTTCTATCCCACTTTGAGAATAATGATTCATATCAATTCCAATCTTTTTGTAATCTGGCTCTATTATTAGTTTTCCATCTGTATTTACTACTCCATATAAATTGTTTTGTTTTACTAGATATAAGCCATTTTGATTGTCCATGATTTTTATTTCATCATATACAGTTCTAATTTTTACTTCAGTATCTTTTCCTATAACTCCATATTTTCCATTACTTTTTACAAGAAAATCTTGGGTAAATGGCAAATATGAGATTGATTCATATTTGTTTTCTAGTACGAATTCTCCTGTTTCTATACTTAATACTCCATATTGCTCATCTTTTTTCAATACTAACATATTTTCAAATATTGCTTTTTTATCTGTAAAGTTCTCAGAATATTCCTCTACTCCAAATTGTAAAGCATAATATTGTATTAGATAATCCATTGTATATATTTTTATATTTTTATATTCTGCATCAGTAGAAATTACTACATTAAATGCTTTTTGAATTCCATCTATTGTTGTATATAGTTCACCATTTATTTCAAAAACTTTTTCATCAATTTGTATATATTCATAATCTGAGTCTCCTCTAGTTTTTGTTAACATATCTGAATCTAACGTGAACATCGCTATTTCAAATTCATTTTGAACATAACATTTAGTAGGATCTTCTGATTTATTTTTATAATCTCCTCTGTAATCTTTATAATTCAAAAATTGTGCTATTTTCCTTATTGGAATATATAGTTTTGAACCATTTTCAGATTCTTGCATATACAAAATTTGCTCTACATTATTATTTTTTACTCCATCTATTTCAACTGTGACTATATTGTTAGATAAATAAACAATTCCATAAATCATAAAACCTGTAATTAGTAATAATATTACTATACAAATTCCTATAATCATAGGAATTTTAGATTTCTTTTTCTCATTATCATCTATATACAATTCCATGGACTTTCCCCCTATTTTTCATAACCGTATTTTTTATAAAATTCATCTTTAAATGTGCCTAAATTATCATTTTCTATTTCTATTCTAACTCTTTCCATTAATTTAGTCAAGAACCTTAAATTATGAATTGAAAGTAATCTTACTCCTAAAATTTCATTTGCTTTTATCAAATGTCTTATATATGCTCTTGTATAATTTTTACAAGTATAACAATCACATTCTGGGTCTAATGGTCCCCAATCTCGCTCGTATGTAGCATTTCTTACTACAACTTTTCCATTTGATGTCATTGCAGTTCCATTTCTTGCAATTCTTGTTGGTAATACACAATCACACATATCTATTCCAGCCATTGCCGCTTCTAACAAATAATCTGGTGAACCTACACCCATTAAATATCTTGGCTTATTTTTTGGCATAAGTGGAGCTGTATATCTTAAAATATCTATAAATTCTTCTTTTGGCTCTCCTACACTTATTCCTCCAATTGCATATCCAGGTAAATCTAATTCAATTAGATCTTTTGCTGATTTTTCTCTTAAATCTTTATAAAATCCCCCTTGAATTATTCCAAATAATGCTTGCTCTTCTGGTCTTGAATGTGATTTTATACATCTTTTTGCCCATCTAGTTGTTCTTTCCATAGAATTTTTCGCATATTCATATGTTGATGGATATGGGCAGCATTCGTCAAATGACATTATTATATCTGCTCCAAGTGAATTTTCTATTTCCATTACTTTTTCAGGTGTAAACATGTGCTTACTTCCATCTAAATGTGATTTGAATTCTACACCTTCTTCTGATATTTTTCTTAAATCACTTAAACTAAAAACTTGAAATCCTCCACAATCTGTTAAAATTGGTCTATCCCAATTCATAAACTTATGAAGTCCACCTGCTTCTTCTACAATTTTATGCCCAGGTCTTAAATATAAATGATATGTATTTGACAATATTATTTGTGCTTTTACTTCTTCTTTTAATTCTTCTGGTGTCATAGATTTTACAGTAGCTTGTGTCCCTACTGGCATAAATATTGGTGTTTGTATATCTCCATGTGGTGTATGTATTACTCCTCTTCTTGCTCCTGTTTGTTTACATTCATGTAATAATTCATATGTTACAGCATGTTCCATGTTTCCTCCTAGTATATTTATATTTTTATTTCATATTTTTTTTAATACTTTTTTATGAGTACAACTCATCTTGTATTTGTTATTTATATATTATCTTTCAAATTGTTCTGTTTTGTCTTGATTCATTTTTTCTAATATTTGACTAATTAATTTGTTACTTGTAAATTTTGAAACATATCTATCTTTAGATAATGTTATAACTTTTTTTGCTTTTTTTATAACATCTGGTGTTTGTGAAATTCCTTGTTTTAAATAGTCAATAAACTGATCTCTTGTACTATTTATTTTTCCACCTTCTCTTTGATCATCTGTCTTATATGCTAAGATTCTATCAAAAGATACCTTTTTTGTAATTGATTCTAATTGATATGATGCATTAAGTAATTGTTTTGATGTACTTAATCTTAGATAATAAGGATTTAAATCTGGTTGCATCATAGTAGGCAAATTCATGTCTAATCTAACTCTATCTAATGCATCAGCATCTTTAATTATCTGCATTAGCTCTATCGTTTTACTTATACTATCTTCTGGCACTTTATATTTCTTACAGATTTTTTGCATATTTTTATCTTTACCTTCATGAGCTTCTATTATTGATAATAATATTTTTTTATCAGTTTCTGTATATCTTTCTCCGTTTAGATATTGTATATCCATTTTCTTTAATTTTCTTGCACTATTTTTTCTATGAGGTCCATAGTTATCAGTAATCGGGCCTTTTTTTCTACCTATATCATGATAGTATGCAGCACTAAGTAATATGTCTTTTATTTTATTATCTACATCATTTTCTAATGTTCCTTCATTTTTTGCTATTAGCATTGCTAATACAGCTACTCTATTGTTATGATCTATCCCATGAATCCCTTTTGGTATTATTGGATTTTTATCTATTTGCTCAAATTTCTTTCTAAAATATTTACCAGTATTACTTGTTGTTAATTCTTCAAGTTCTTCTTTTAATAGTAATTGCTTTAATCCCTGTGTTTGAAATTCAGCAACTGCTTCACCAAATCTTTTATTTCTATATGGATTCTTTTTTCTAGTATCAAATTCATTAATTGATTCATGAATTTTTTCATCTATTGGCATATCTAATTTTGGTGTAGTAAGCTGTTGAAACTTTCTTTTTAATAGTTTAGGAAGATTTCCTATAAAATTTTCAAATGACATTTGACTTTCAATTTTAGAAACATGTGCAACAGAAAGTATACTATTATATGTTTTTGCGATTATTCCATTACTTGTAAGATATCCCATTCTTTCTTTTTCATTTGCCATAAATTTCAAATAATCTTCTTTTGGTGCATATGTTCTTTTATCCTCTGACAATTCACTTTCTAATGCTTCTCTAAAAGCAACATCATATCTTCCTGTTTTTTCATTTATTATTGGCTCTCCAGTTTTTTCATTTCTAACTAGATCAGGAACTAAATGAACAAATTTTATTTCATCATCTGGTAATACACAATATCCTTCATACAAAATTACATTATCTTGCAAGGCTCTTACTTTGTAATTTGCTAATTCTTCTTTCGTTTTTGGAGAAACTTTAATTGCTGTTACAGCCATATCAGGATGAACATATGGATTACTACTTTGTCCATTTAATAAGTTTTTCATATAATTTTCAGCACTTGGTACTCCACCAAAAAAACATACACTCGCTCTTCCATATGAATTTAGATTTTTAAAAACTCCCCTTGCTGGTTTAAAATGTTGAGAACTAATTATTTTTTCTGCAACCTCTTCATTTGGTGTAACATGATATAGCCCATTTTTTAATATTTCTTGTTTTCCTACATCGTCTAATTGAGCTCTAACAGTTTTTAAAAACATAGATGCAACCGTACCAGATACAATTACAGCAATATCTTTTATTAACATACATTTCCCCCTCTTTTAAATCTTTAGTTTGCATTATTTTAATTGTCTATTATTGTCTCGTTATTTTTTTATTATACTATATCCAATTATATTATATCAGATTAATTTATAAACATAGCATCTCCAAAACTAAAAAATCTATATTCTAATTTTACAGCTTCTTTATAAGCTCTCATCACATAATCTTTGCCTGCTAATGCAGAAATCAGCATTAATAAAGTTGATTCAGGCAAATGGAAATTTGTTATTAAACCATCAATACATTTAAATTTGTATCCAGGATATATAAATATTTTTGTATCTCCTTCTGTTTCTTTTACCATTCCATTTTCATCTGCTATAGTTTCTAAAACCCTACATGATGTAGTTCCAACTGCAATTACTCTTTTTCCATTTTTCTTTGTCTCATTTATTTTGTCTACATCTTCTTTTTTTATATAATAATGTTCCGAATGCATTTCATGTTCTTCAATATTTTCAACTTTTACAGGTCTAAATGTTCCTATTCCAACATGTAATGTTACATTTGCTATTTTTACACCTTTTGCTTCTAACTTTTTAAACAATTCATCTGTAAAATGCAATCCCGCAGTTGGTGCTGCAGCTGAGCCTTGATATTTTGCATATACAGTTTGATATCTATCATTTTCCTTTAATTCTTTATGTATATATGGTGGCAGTGGCATTAAACCTATTTCATCTAAAATCTCATTAAATATTCCATCATATTTAAACTGTACTTTTCTAGTTCCTCCTGGCATTATTTCTAATATTTCTGCTTCTAATTTTCCATCTCCAAATATCACCTTTGTACCTACATGCAACTTATTTCCAGGTCTTACTATACTTTCCCAAATATCTCCTTCTATCTGATTTAATAACAAAAATTCAACATTTGCACCTGTCTCTTTTTTCCCATATAACCTTGCAGGCAATACTTTCGTATTATTTCTTACCAAACAATCTCCTGGCTCTAAATATTCTATTATATCCTTAAACACTCTGTTTTCTATGCTTTGTTTCTCTCTATTTAATATCATTAGTCTTGATTCATCTCTTTTTTCTATTGGTGTCTGCGCTATTAATTTTTCTGGCAAATCATAACTAAATTCTGATAATTTCACTTTTTTCATTCCTTTCAGTATTTACTCTTCTATATTTTACTATTTTTAGAGTTTTTTTTCAATACCTTAGAGCAAATTAGTGCCGGTTCTCTTTTTTCCTCTTTTTTCCTGTGCCGCTTGGCTGGCTGCTAATTTGGTGCCGGCTCTCTTTTTGCCTTTTTCCCCCTGTCCCGCTTGGCCAGCTAGTTTGCGCCATTTTGCTAATTTGGTGCCGGTTCTCTTTTTGCCATTTTGCCCTTGAATTTATAATATATTAATAGTATAATAGCGTCGAAGGGAGAATTGTTCATATGAATCAGAAAACCAAAAAAAGAATACTAATAATATCAACTTTATTTGTATTGATAATGAATATTATTTATATATTTCAATTATATTTTGGAGTGATAAATCTAGAAAGTTTTGGAGATACATTTCCAATATCAAATGAATCACAGATGTTAATTCTTGTTTTTTGTGCTTTAGTAAATACAGTTGCAATGTTTTTTATTATTAAAAATCCAATTAATAATAAGAAAAAATTAATTACACTTAATGTTTTACAGATTTTATTTGGCACAATTTATAATATAATTTCTGGAGTTTTGAATATTGTAATACTTTGTAGAAAAACTTCTGATTTAGATATTGAAGAAGAATCGGCACAAGAACAAGAGAAAAAAGAGTTGCCAGTTTTAGAAGATATAACAAAATATAAATGGTATGCATATTTCATAATATTTGTATTTTTGTTCATAATTTGCTACACACCTGCATTAGATTTGTTACCTATCCCAGATGATAAAACATCAGTATTAATTAGTATTATTTTATTATATATAATTCAATTTTCATTATTGGTTATACCTATGTGGAATGAGCTAAAAAGAGATTTTATTGTTTTTAAAAATAATTTTGGGTTATATTTATCAAAAATGTTGCCACAGTTTGGAATTATTACTATTATATATTTAATTTGCAATTTGTCATTAATTAGTTTGGTTGGCAATATCCCAACAAATCAGGCAATTTTGACTTCTTGGCCAATATATATTACTGCACTTCTTGCTATAATTATTGCACCTATTATAGAAGAGCTGATGTTTAGAGGTTTTATTAGGAAATTTATTAGAAATGATATATTATTTGTTATAATAAGTACTCTTATTTTTGGTGCTTTACATGTTACAGTTTCAGATAGTATTGAACAATTTTTATTTATAATTCCTTATTCTCTTCTTGGTTTAGCATTTTCTCTAAATTATGTTCGCACTAAAAATATAGCAAGTAATATATTTTTACATAGTGCTTGGAATTCAATTGGTGTTATCGGAATGCTTATACTAGGCTAAAATTAGATAATCTATACTAAATATAAACACATATATAAGTTATTAGAATACTTATATTATGCTTGAATTAAAAGCTTGAAAGTGCACTACAATTATTAGAAAAAATCTAATTTGTAGTGCACTTAATTTGATTGGTAAAAAAATAATTAAATTTTAAAAATATTAAAAAATATTTTTAACTCACAAAAATCATTTAAAGTCTTTTAAAAACTATTTACTAAAAGTGTTTTCCTTTTTTGCTATTTCTTCCTCTTTTTTCATTATCGTCAAACTCTTCAAATTCTTTAAAATTATATTTACTTTTTGCTATATCTTCCAAATAATTTGTATTATTATTTGATTCTCCAGTGTCATATTTGTTCTCACTTTGCTCATTATATTTTAAATTATCAATTTCTTGGCTAACATCATTTTTTTCACTTTCTGAATTATCTAAATTTGCTGAATCTATGTCACTTTTTCCGAAATCTTCTGTTTCTGAAAGTTCTTGATGTTCTGAAAGTGCCTTATTTAACTCATCTGCGCCAGGGAAGTCGACTTCGCCAAAATCATTTTCTTCACGTGAGATTTTAATTTTTAATATAATTGCACATATTATAAGAATTATTACTACAGCAATAATTGAAACTTTAATTATCTCTTCTTTTCCCCATGTTGTTGGATTTAGCCAATTTACTTTAACTGAATTTGCTGTTACATTTTTATTTACAATAATTTGATATGTTGCTGTTTCATCTGTTTGGCTATCACTAACTAAAATAGTTATTATATTTTCACCTTGTTTTAAATTTTCGTTTCCTGTTATTTCTACTGTTGCAGTTTCTCTAGTGGTTTCTGTTTCTATTTCTAATGAATTTAAATCTTCTCTTAATCCAACTGTATATTCATATACATCATTTTTAAAACTTGGACTTAATGTTAAACCTTTGATTGATAAACTCTTTAAGCCAAATTCGCTATTTTCTGAATCTCCATTCGTAGTTCCTCTTGTTACATTTATAGTATATGTTTTCTTTGTTCCATCTTCTGCTATTACTTCTACTTTGATTTCATTTTTTCCGTCTTTTAATGTAATCATTCCTATTCCATTTATTTGAGCATTAGAATTTACTGGTTCTGCATATACTTCAATTTCTTCTACTTCATCTGGAATTTCTACACTATATGATGTTTTATCTTTTTCAAATCCTTTTATATCATATTCTTCTGGCTTTATTCCTAAACTTTTTAAATCTGCAATACTTGCCTCTGCATTTGCTTCTTCTGCTGTTTCTCTTCTTATTTTTAATGTATATGTTTTTGTATTTCCTGCTTCTGCTGTTACTGTAATTTTAAACTCATTATCTCCCTCTTTTAAAGAAACATTTCCTGTTCCTGAGATTTTTGCTTTGTCATTTACTGGTGTTGCATATATTTCAACTTTTTCAACATCATTTGGAACTTCTACACTATAATTTTCTGTATCTCTTTTAAATCCTGAAAAATCATTTGGTCTTATTCCTAAATTACTTAATCTTGCTTCTGTTGATTTTTCAACTACAGGTGGTGTTTGTGTATTCCCACCACCTCCTGAATTTCCTCCTGAGTTTGATGTGCCTCCTGAAGTGGTTTCAACCGATTTTACTGTTACCGCTATTGTTCTCTTACCTGTAACCTCACTATCTTCTCCTGTACTCACCGCTACATCTTCTGCCGTTATAGTTATTATTGCTGTACCTTCACCGCGCGCTGTAAGTGTTACAGGCTTTGAAGTATTTTCGATCCATTCTTGACTTGAACTAATTTCAACCACACTTGTCGCAGAACTAGCTATTGTAAATTTCCCTCCACAATTTGTTGCAATTATATTAAAAGATGTTGATTCTCCTTCTTGAAGAGTAATAGAGCTTTTATCTACACTAAAATTAGCATCTACCGCAAAACTATCTATTTGCAATGAGAATATCATTACAATAAATAATATTACTATTAGATAAATTCTATTTTTTTTATTCATTTGTCATTACTCCTTATTCATTATTTTATATTAATTGTACTACTTCCCATTATATAATTTTTAATTTTCATATAATCTGTTGCTTTAATTTCATTATTATTATTTACATCTGCAGCTCTTTTTTCAACTTCTGTAAACTCTTTATTTTCCATTATATAGTTTTTTATTTGCATATAATCTGTTGATTTTACATTACCATCTCCATTAACATCTCCTAAAACTGCAACAGTATATGTATCATTAATTGTATAACCTGTACCAAGTTTTGCATCTGTTGCTAAAGTTTCTCCATTAGAATTTTTGACAACAACTTCACTTCCAAGTAAATCTGCAAAATCTTTTGCTGTAGCATTAGGAACAGTAGTTACTTCATTAGATTTTGTATTAAGTTTTATTTTATCATTTTTAACTATATCTTCTGGGTTTTCTGGAGTAACAGGATTCTCTGGTTCATCTGGAACTTCTGGATTTAATGGGACTAAATATAATTTATATGTACTTTCATAATCAAAAGTCTCACGAGCTGCATATCCTCTTGTACCATCAGATTTCATAACATAATCCCAATAAGTACCATCTACTTTTTGAGTAGCTTTTTCTAACCTTGTAATAATTTCATCTCTTGAAACTGTACCTATTTTATTTGCATCTTTTCTAGCTGCATCTCTTAAATATAAAGTTCCTGTTACATTAACTCTAACTAAATCACTATTTTCAGGAATTTCAACATTATTATCTGATGGTCTAGGTGATGCTGTTAATGGCATATTTTTAAATACTGGTATTATAAAAGTATATGCACTTTCTATACTTCCTATGTCTTCAAAAGTTCTTCTTAATGTTGAACCTTCTGATTGTGCTGCTAACAAATTTTGCATATATTGGTGCCAATATAAATTTCCATCTGAATTATCTACATCAAATTTTTGTAAATATAAAGTATTTTGTCCTCTTGAAATATAATTTTTAGCAATAATTTCTGTTCCACCAATTATTGAGCTTTCTAAACTTGTCCATCCATAAGATTCTGCTTTTTTCAAGCCATTTAAAATAACTGTTTCTTTTCCATTTCCACTTGCACCAATATTAAATGCATTATAATATCCAACATATTGACCATTATATCCTTGACCTAAAGATAATGTTGAACCATTTCGTCCTTGTTCTTGAATTATTCTTGCAACTATGTAATATGTATTAACATTATGTGTTCTTCCTGCATTCATAATTGCATTTATATATGAATCATTATCTAAAAAAGTGCCTGAAACCATTGCTTTTAATGAATCAAAACTACATTCTGTATATGTTAGTTCCATAAATTGAAATATATCATTATAATTTAATGAATTTCTTGCATCCATCATATATGATATTGCAGATTCTGATGCACAATACCAGTTTCCACTATCATACAATTTTCCTGTTCCACATACATTGCATACCCAATTTGCATCATAATTGCTATTATTTGCTGGAACTAAATTTTTTGGTGAATCACCATGTCCTACATATTCATTTGCAATTGCATCTTTCCATTCTATATCTGTATATAATATTTTAAAATTCCAGTTTGGATGTGCATTTTTTAAATCTTGTATCATTTCTTTTATTTGTGGATATTGATTTGAATCTATTGAATTAATATCTGTTGTTATAGATTGACTGACTGCAAATACTGTATTTGCAAATATTAGACTTATAATTATAAAAATTAATATTATTTTCCTTATTTTGTTCATTTTATACACCTCTTTAGTTCTTTCCAAATTTTCTCATATTGTTCGACTTAAGTATATCATTTCTCACCCATTTTAGTCAACCTTAGACAGCATTTTTTTTATTACATTTTTGTTACAATTTGTATACATTTATTAATCAATATTATTTAACTTTCGAGCATTCCAACTTAATATTTATATATTTTGAACGAATTACGAGTGTGACCAGAGTAGTATTACAAATTCTTAAGCAAAAGGCATAAAGGGTCCTGTCTTCGGGTATAGTTGTGCCTTTTGCATTAGAATTTGTTAACGTCACGTCGGGTAGCCGAGGAATTTGTGAAAAATATATAAATATTAAGTTGGAATTGCCTAAATTTAAATAAATTTTGATTATTTGAAAATATGTGGTATAATATTAGAAGTTTAAAAATAAAGGAGACCAATATGATTGAATTATTATCCCCTGTTGGAGATTTTGAATGTTTAAAAGCAGCTGTGCAAAATGGTGCAGATGCAGTATATTTTGGAGCAGGATCATTTAATGCAAGAGCATTTGCAACAAATTTTGATGATGATGCTCTTGAAAAAGCAATAAATTATGCAAAACTTCGTAATGTAAAAACAAATTTAACATTAAATACATTAATAAAAAATAATGAAATTGAAGAAGCAATTAAATTAGCACAAAAAGCATATGAATATGGAATTGATGCAATAATTGTCCAAGATTTAGGTCTTGCAAAATATTTAATAAAAAACTTCCCAGACCTTGCAATTCATGGAAGTACACAAATGTCTGTACATAATTTAGAAGGAGTATTAGAACTAGAAAAAATGGGCTTTTCTCGTGTTGTACTTTCACGTGAATTGTCTTTAAATGAAATTGAACATATTTGCAAAAATTCTAATATAGAAATCGAAGTTTTTGTACATGGTGCATTATGTATCTCTTATTCTGGTCAATGCCTATTTTCAAGCATAATTGGCGGCCGTTCAGGAAATCGTGGCAAATGTGCTCAGCCTTGTAGGCTTCCATATGAATTATTAATTGATAAAAATAATTCTGATTCTACTCAAAAATTACCACAAAATTGTGAAACACTTGATAAAGGTTATATTTTAAGTCCTCGTGATTTGTGTGGATTAGAATTTTTACCTCAACTTGTAAAATCTGGAGTAAGTTCTTTAAAAATCGAAGGTAGAATGAAAACACCTGAATATGTTGCAACTGTTACAAGAATTTACCGCAAATATTTAGATTTAATACAAAAAAATCCATCTTATTATAATTCACAAAATTTTGTAATTGAAGAAAAAGATAAAAAAGATTTATTACAAGTTTTTAATCGTGGTGGATTTTCAAGTGGACATTTAAAAAATGATGCAAATAAAGAATTAATATATAAAAATAAATCAAATAATATGGGAATTTATTTAGGCCAAATATCAAATTTTAATGAAAATAAAGGTCATATTACTTTTTCAACTGCTGATATAGTTAATGTTGGTGACAAAATAAGTATCGAAAATAAAAAACATGAAACATCTTTATATACAATTTCAGAATTAATGATTAATAACAAAAATATTAAACAAGCTCATAAAGGAGATAAAATAAAAATTGGAAGAATGAAAGGCAATATTTCAGTTGGAGATAAAATTTACAAAGTTTCTGATAAATTTCTTACAACTTCTGCACTTGAATCATTTGCAAAAGAAACTAGAAAGTCGGACTTAAATTGCAAACTTATAGTAAAACATAATTTACCATTAGAAATGTCAATATCTGATAATAATGGAATTTCTGTTACAATCACATCTGATATAATCCCAGTAGAAGCTATAAATTCTCCTATCACAAAAGAACGTTTAATTACCCAAATTTCTAAAACTGGAGATACTCCATTTAATTTTAAGAATTTTGAAATTAATTTAGATGATAATCTTTACATACCAAGTATTAGCAAAATTAATGAACTTAGAAGACTTGCTCTAACACAATATGAAGAAAAAGTAGTGAAATCATTTAAGAGGCAAATTAATCAAGATTTAAAACTAGATTTAATTAATCAATCAAATTCTAATAGATTAAGCAAATTTTCTAAAAATGTTTTTAATAAAAAAACAAGTATTTTGCTAAATCTATTAAATACTGATTTTGATTATACTAAATTGCAAAATTTAGACAATATATATATTCCTTTTAAATATTTTATATTAAAAGATTTTTCTAATACACTTAAAAATATAACAAATAAATTTAATACTTATATTTATATGCCAACAATTATCAAAAATAATTATATAAAACTTATAAATGCAAATTTAGGAAATATTTTAAATACATATAAAATTAAAGGTTTTGTACTTTCTAATATTAGTAATTTTAAAATTTTAGAAAATTATAAAAATAATTATGAATTTATTTGTAATTATACATTTAATATTTTTAATGACTTAACTATAAATGAACTAAATTGTAATACACTCACTTTGTCTCCTGAACTTGATATTACTGAACTACAAGAATTAGCTAATAATTCTAATATTAATACTGAATTAATTGTTTATGGAAAAATTCCTCTAATGAATTCAAATTATTGTTTATTAGGAAAAACAAATAAATGTTATCAAACTTGTGCTCACTATTGCAATTCTTCTAATAAATTTTACTTAAAAGACAGATTTGGATTTTTATTTAGAGTTATTCCTGATAATATTGAAACTGTTTCAACTATTTATAATAGCAGATTTACTCAAATTGACTCTCAAGACATAGCAGTTAATTCTGTAAGATTTGATTTTATTGATGAAACAATTGATGAAATTAACGAAATTTTACATAATTAAATATAATATAATTTAAGTTGTGGTAGTAGAACTTGAAAAATGCCGAAACTTAAACAATATAAGTATTGCAAATAGTATGATTTTATGTTATACTATTAGTATAAAAATTTTTTGAGTAGGGATCTTATGATCTTCAATGTGTCCCTAGATGACACGTGCAACGAGTTCGTCTTAATGTCGGGCTCGCAAGAAGTCGCACGGGTTAACATCGGTGAAGTGCTGAATGGCGGTTATATTACCGTTAATGATGCGGTATGTAAACTGTTTATGTCAAATTTAGAACCTGAGGAAATCAACATTATCAGGATCGACGATAAAGCCTTCCGGCTTTTGGAAAACTTGACCGACTTCAACACCATCGAAGATAACCTGACTTGGTAATCACAAGGCAAACCTCACAGAAAGGCGGTTCAACATATGTTGATACCGCCTTTTTCTTATTATACAAAAAGAATCTTTTTCTCATAATAATAAAATTTTAATGACATTTCATAATAATTAGACAAATAGCTCCTGGTACACCTAAAAGACCGTATAAAAATTGAAGTATAAAAATTCAGTCCAATATGAAAATCCCAAATTCCACCTATCAAATTAATTAGCCAAATCAGGACTCCTCCTGCAATCGAATTTAAAGCTAATTTAAAAATCCATTTTATAGGAACAATAAAAATTCTCCCAATAATAAATAACATACAAACACATGAAATAATTATCAAGGTATTTATATCCACACGACCACCCCAAAAACATAGTATTTTACTAATATTCTTATGATGAAAGTTGGACAAATAGAACTTGATTTAATTTACACTGCCATATTATTTTTTCTAAGTGCTCTAACTTTTAATTCATTTATTCTATTAAGCACAAATCCTTTGCGTTTTGCAATTTTGATTAAATAATCTAATTTAGATTGATGTGCTTTAATCTCATAAGTATAATAATCAATTAAATCTTCTTCTGCATATTCAAAATTACTTCTTGCAACTTTTAATCTTTCTTTTGTATCAAATATTGATTGCATCAATTCAATCTCTTTTTCTTTATCAGTCTTGCCTTTTAGCATTTTCTCTAATAAATATTCTTCTTGCATATTAACACTTCCCTTCTTAAAACTATTTACAATTTGGTACTAGTATATGCAAATTTTTCCTATTTATCCATAAAATATAATAAAAATGGCAATACCTACTGATTGAATAATAAATAAATTAATCATATTTGATGTAAGTAAATTGTTTGTAGCCTCAACGACCCCAAGGATATCATTTTTCATTTTTCCATGATGTTTTTGTGATTCAAAAAATGTTATTAATTCTGGTATACTTGTAACAAATCCTAATACAATTCCAACTATTAGTTCTGGAACATTAAATCTATAGCAAAGTGATTCAAGTGTGTTTCCAAGTAAATTTCCAACAAAAAACAGTGCTATTGCTGCAAATATTAATATTACTATATTTTTTACAACTTTCTTTTTATTGCTTCTTTCCCATTTATCTTCTTTTTGCATTACTTCCTCAATTTCTTTATCTTCATGTTTCAAAAATAATTTGTGAACATTATTATCAATCTTTTTAAAACCTATATATAGAAAAATAAATATTGGTATCATAATTAATTTTAATTCACTTTTTGCTATAATTAAAGCAATTGGTAAAATTATAGTTATTAATACTAATATTAAATCTATTTTTATTGCCTTATTTTTTAAATTTTTACCATTTTTATTTAGCAAAATTGCTAGATAATATTGTATTAAATTTATCACATTTGAACTTAATACATTATATATACTTGCACTTGCTAATCCATTATAACTTGTTATCCCAATTGTTAGCAATTCTGGGACAGATGTTGCTGCGCCTGCTATATTTCCTACTGTTTTTGGTTTTAAACTTAAATTCTCTGCTAAATTTCTTAATGTTTTAACTAATATTTTTTTTGAAATTATAACTATTAATCCTGCATAAACTGCAAATTGAACAATCTCCCAAAATAGTTCCATTATCTTTCTCCTTACACATATTTTTTACTTCCTACTCTTATTTTATAATTATATTATTAGCAAATTATGTTATTTTTATTGTATAAGTTTCAGTATTTTTTTAATTCCCCTCTCCAGCTCCCTCAATTTACAACACTCACTCCAAAATCCCTGCATTTGATTGGAGTAAAAAAATAGAAATGTTATTTAAACAGTTGAGGGATGTTCACGGAAAATCCTGAAATATATTACTCCTCCATGGCTGAACCATGCCAAGGTCTTCGTACCAGGCTCAGCCTTTGTCGAAGTAATATATTTCAGGATTTGGCCTGAGT
>CALXQP010000068.1 GCA_944390695.1 uncultured Clostridia bacterium | reverse complement strand
ACCAGTATAAATAAAAACAGTGTACAAAAAGCAAGCAAAAAAGAAAAAAAGAAAACCGCAAACAAATAACCACCAAAGCGAAAAAAAGGAGAACCGGCACCAGTTTTTGCCTATACTATATCAATATCTAAGCGTTCGCGATTAATATTAGTTGTCACATAATTTTCTCTATCTTGATGATAAAATATTTTTTCTGTCAAAGTATCATGTTTTATTTGATCTTCATTTTTCTTTATAATATTTTCTATAAATTCATTTCCTGCAACATACAAGTTAATTTTATCCAATACTTCAAAACCTCTATCTTTTCTCATATTTTGCACTTTAGATAAAATTTCTCTTACAAAGCCCTCTTCTTTAAGTTCAGTAGTAATAGTAGTATCAAGGACTACACCAATCTCGCCTTCACCTGCAAACGCAAATCCGTCTTTTCCTTGCATTGTAACAAGTAGATTTTCTGATGTTAAGGCAATTTGAGTATCATCTATGTCGATATATTCAATTCCTCCATTTTTAACTTTATTTGCCAAATCCATTTGATTCAAACCTGCTATTGCAGTTCTAATTTTTGGAATCAATTTACCATATTCTTTTCCTAAAACAGGCAAATTTGGTTTTATTTCAAAATGAACATATTCAGACATATTAGCACCTAGTACAACTTCTTTAATATTTAGTTCTTCTTTTACGATATTTCCATAATATTCTGGAAGTGTATCAACAGATATTAGCATCTTTGAAAGTGGTTGCCTATTTTTAATATTTGAAGAATTTCTTGCACTTCTTCCAAGTTTTACAATTGAATAAGCCAAATCCATTTCATTTTCTAATTTTTTATCTATTTGTTTTTCATCTATAGTTGGCCATAAACATAAATGTATACTTTCTGGTGCATTTTTGTCTAAACCAACAACTAAATTTTGATAAATTTCTTCTGTTATAAATGGCACAAATGGTGCAGATATTTTGCATAAATCTACTAATACTTTATATAAAGTTGTATATGCTGAAATTTTATCATCTGACAATTTTTCTCCCCAGAATCTTTCTCTATTTGTACGTACATACCAATTTGAAAGTTCGTCTGTAAAGTCTCCTATTTGCAAAGCTGCCCCCGTTATATCATATTTTTCAAGTTTGTCATCAACTTCTTTTATCAATGTATTTAATTTTGATAATATCCATTTATCCATTATATTTTCTGATTTATGATTTGAATATTTCAATGGATTAAATTGATCAATTTCTGCATACAAGCAGTAAAATGAATATATATTCCAAAGAGTACTCAAAAATCCTCTTTGAGTTTCTAATACATTATTTATACCAAGTCTTGTTGGAAGCCATGGTGCTGAACATGTGTAAAAATGCCATCTTGTAGCATCTGCACCAACTTCATTTAATAATGTCATTGGGTCTACACCATTTCCTTTTGATTTAGACATTTTTTGACCTTTTTCATCTAAAACATGACCTAATACAATACAATTTTCATATGGTGTTTTGTCAAATATACATGTTGATATTGCTAGTAATGTATAGAACCATCCTCTTGTTTGATCAACCGCTTCTGATATGAATTGTGCTGGAAAATGTGTTTCAAATTCTTCTTTATTTTCAAATGGATAATGTAATTGTGCAAATGGCATTGAACCTGAATCAAACCAAACATCTATTACTTCTTCATATCTTGTCATTTTCTTTCCACATTTTGGACATTTTAAATGTACTTTATCAATATATGGTTTATGTAATTCTATATCTTCTGGGCAATCGACTGCTTTTTCTGTTAATTCTTTAATACTTCCTATACATTCTTGGTGTCCACATTCACATTTCCAGATTGGTAGTGGTGTTCCCCAATATCTATCTCTTGATATTCCCCAATCTACTACATTTTCCAAGAATTTTCCAAATCTTCCTGTTTTTATTGTATCTGGATACCAATTTATTTTATTATTATTTGCAATTAAATTATCTCTTAATTTTGTCATTGCAACAAACCAACTCTCTTTTGGATAATATAGAAGTGGTGTGTCACATCTCCAACAATGTGGATATGAGTGTAAATGTTTTTCTTTGCTAAATAATTTTCCATTTGTAGCTAGCCATTTGCAAATATCTTCATTACAATCTCTTACAAATCTACCTGCCCATGGTTCTACTTCTTCTACGAATTTTCCCTCTTTATCTACCAAATTTATAAATGTTATTCCATTTTGTTTTGCTACAATACTATCATCTTCACCATATGCTGGAGCTATATGTACAATTCCTGTTCCTTCATCTAATGTTACATAATCTCCATGTATTACTTCAAATGCCTTTCCTTCTGGCTTGCCAAAAGGCATTAATTGCTCATATTTTGTTCCAAGTAATTCCTTGCCTTTAAATTCTTTTACAATTTCATAAGATGTTTCTCTCAATACCATTTCTAATAAATCTTTTGCTAATATATAATTTTCATATTGTGGTTCATCTTCTGTTCCAATATTAGCTTTTACTTCAACATATGTATATGATTTATTTACACATAATGCTAAATTTGATGGCAATGTCCATGGTGTTGTTGTCCATGCTAATATATATGTATTTTCTTTTCCTACAACTTTAAATTTTGCTATACATGTTAAATCTTTTACATCTTTATATCCTTGTGCTACTTCATGTGATGATAAAGCAGTTCCACATCTTGGGCAATATGGCATTACTTTATGGCCTTCATATAGTAAGCCTTTTTTCCACATTTGAGAGATTCCCCACCATACAGATTCTATATATTCATTTTTATATGTTATATATGGATTTTCCATATCAACCCAATATCCTACTTTATTTGTCATCTCTTCCCACATATTAACATATGTAAATACACTATCTCTACATTCTTTTATGAATTTTTCCACACCATATTCTTCTATTTGCTGCTTTCCAGATATACCAAGCTTTTTCTCTATTTCAAGTTCTACAGGAAGCCCTTGTGTGTCCCATCCTGCTTTTCTATCTACATGATATCCTTTCATTACTTTATATCTTGGTACAATGTCTTTCATTACTCTTGTTTCAATATGTCCAACATGTGGCTTTCCATTTGCTGTTGGTGGACCATCATAAAATGTAAAATATCTTTTTCCTTTATTCATGTCAAAATTCTTTTTGATTATATTTTTTTCTTTCCACAATTTTGAAACTTCATTTTCCATTCCTACAAAACCATTTTTCAACTCTACTTTTTTATACATAATATCTCCTCCTTTTGGCAATTTGGTGCCGGTTCTCTTTTTGCCATTTTGGCCTCTTTTCTGCTTGGCTAGTTGGTTTGCGGCGTTTTGTTAATTTGGTGCCGGTTCTCTTTTTGCCATTAAAAAATAAAAAAATCCTAACACACAATTATTTTGTATGTTAGGACGAAATATACTTCCGCGGTACCACCTATTTTAGTACTTATAATACTCTCTTAATTATCTTTAACGCAGATTTACGGCAAAACTTACTTAACATTAATTTTATATGTATATAATTATTTTGACTTTCTATTTTTTTCAGATTTGCAACTAACATAGGTGATAACAAATAATCTTTACTTATATGGCTTCCACCTTTTCCATACTCTCTATCAGATATTGCATTATTTGCCGTGTCCTTGTTATTGTCTATGCATTTTTAGTTTCTACAACTGGGTAAACACTTACTTGTTTTTTATCTTTACCTTTTCTTTCAAATTTTACTGTTCCATCAATTAATGCAAATAGTGTATCATCACTACCTTTTCCAACATTAGTTCCTGGATGCACATTAGTTCCTCTTTGTCTAACTAGAATATTTCCAGCTAAAACAAATTGTCCGTCAGCTCTTTTTACACCAAGTCTTTTTGACTCACTGTCTCTACCGTTCTTGATACTACCTTGACCTTTTTTATGTGCCATGCAATCTCACTCCTTTCGGTTCTAATCTAGCCTGTTCTTACAAACTATTTTGTTTGTACATACTGACTGTTTGTGAATTTATCACTTATATTTTCTCAATTAAAATCCAATTAATTTTTAAGCTTAAGTTTCTAAGCTTCTACTTTTTCTGTTTTTTCAACTTTTTCTGCCTTTTTAGCAGCTGTTTTGATTCCTGTAATTTCTACTTTTGTGTATGGTTGTCTATGTCCTTGTTTTTTTCTCTCATTTTTCTTAGCTTTCATTTTAAATACTATTATTTTTTTAGCTTTTCCATGAGAAACTACTTTTCCTTCAACCTTTACACCTTTCACATAAGGATTTCCTACTTGAACTTTTCCGTCTTCAGATACTAAAACTACTTTATCAAAAGCAACTTTTTTACCTTCTTCTGAATCTAGTTTTTCGAAAAATACTACATCTCCTTCTGCTACTTTGTATTGTTTTCCACAACTTTCAATTACTGCGTACATTAAAAATGCACCTCCCTTATTTGTATACTCGCTAATCCTTAAATTAAGGCAGTTATCTATAAATTTTCTATATTAATATACAGAATTTAACTATTATAACATTTAGTCGCCTTGACTAAGCGGATTACAGTTATTTATTTTAACATATTTATCCATAGTTGTCAATATTTTGTTGAAAATTATGTTCAGCAATTTTTAATCTCAAAATTTGCATTTTATCAGTAACTTGCATTTACTTTTTCTAAGTTGCATTTATATTTTTAATTGACCGCAATTTTTTAAGTAAATATTTTAATTTACTTATTAGAAAAATACTCACTTTCTTCTTGTAATCCATCAAAATTAATTTGCCTCAAAATCTCATAAGTTATAACACATACTGAATTAGATAGATTTAATGATCTCAATACTGGCCTCATTGGAATTCTTATTGTTCTATCAATATATTTTTGCAACAAATCCTCTGGAAGTCCCTTTGTTTCTTTTCCGAAATAAAACAAATATTTCTCCATCTTTAAACTTACTATAATCTACATCACTATAGCAATGCTGTGCTTTTGTTGTTGCAAAATACATATTATTTTCTTCAGGTTTATATTTTTCTAAGAATTTTGATAAACTATCATGTTCTTCTATCTCTAATTTATCCCAATAATCTAATCCTGCTCTTTTTAAGTACTTATCATCTATCTGGAATCCTAATGGATGCACTAAATGCAATTTTGCTCCTGTTATCGCACAAGTTCTCGCTACATTTCCTGTATTTTGTGGTATCTCTGGTTCAACCATTACTATATTTAATTTCATCTTTACCTCCTATGTTAATTTGGTGCCGGTTCTCTTTTTGCCTTTTCCGCTCTGGCTGGCTTGCTTGGCCAGTTTTGGGCATTTTGCTAATTTGGTGCCGGTTCTCTTTTTTCTTTTTTCCAAATTTTTTCAAGATATCTTCTTCCCATTCTAGTTATTCTAGCTAGTTGTGTTACATTAGTTCCCTGAATGTTTTTCAGTTGTTTTATTGTAACTTTTAATTCATCTTTAGTTTTCTCCTTAAAGAAAACTATTATTTTCTCATATTGATCAATATTGAATTTTTTCATTATTATATTAGTCAATTCTTCATCTGTCAACCTTTCTATCAATTCAAATTCTGCAAAATTATTAATATCATTTTTTTCGCAATCAGTTGTAAATTTTATAAATTCTTTAATATCATCATTCAAATAATGTAATAATATGCTTTTATCTATAATTTTCTCTTTTCCGATATACTCTTTATAACTACTCCATTTATAATCTTCTGTTTTCACCATTCCTGCATTTTCTGGATTTTGGTGAATATATCTACATACTTCCATAAAATATCGCTTATCTTCTACAGCTTTACTTCTAAATCTATTTTGAAGAAATGGCCCCACTCTTTGATATTTTCGATTAAAATAATGTGCATACCTGATTGATAAGCTTTGCATTGCTTTTGAAAGAAATTCATTTTCTACTTTTATGACAATATGTACATGATTGTCCATTAAACAATAAGCATATATTTGATAATAAAATTCCTTTTTTGTGACTAATAAATGTTTTAAAAAAACTTGTCTATCTTGATCATCATAAAACATCTCTTGATTATCAATTCCTTTTAAAATGATATGATAAATCTTTGAATTGCTATATATCCTTAATGGCCTTGGCATATGACACCTCACTTTCTACGTAATTTTTTTGAATAATGTCCCCCAATGCCATTATTATGTCAATCATTATAACATACATTTAATTAAATATCTACATTTTTTGAAAAAAAGTGTAAAAAAGAGAACCGGCACCAAATTAACAAAATGGTCAAAACCAGCCAGACAAGCCAACTAGAGCGAAAAAGGCAAAAAGAGAACCGGCACCAATTTGCCTGGGCCGGCACTAAATTATCTATTTGTGATTTCTTCTAAGTCTAGAAGTTCTTGCCATCTAGAATCCACTTCTTTTTGGAATTCTTCAATCATCCACTCATTACCAGGTTTAAACATATGTTTAAAGCGTTTTTGTGGACGCAAAAATTCTTCAATTGGAAGTTTTTTAACTGGTTTATAAGTTATTTTATATTTACCATCAACTACTTCATATAATGGCCAATAACATGTATCTGCAGCTAATTTATTAATTTTCATTAAATCTTCTGTTGGATACCCCCATCCTCTTGGACATGGAGCTAAAACATTTAGGAATGCTGGTCCCTCTGTATATAGGGCTTTTTCTGACTTTTCATATAAATCTTTGAAATTTGTCATTGCAAGAGTTTGTGCAACATATGGAATATGATGTCCTACCATTATTTTGGCCAAATCTTTTCTAACTTGCATTTTTCCTGGGATGACCTTTCCAGCAGGTGATGTTGTTGTATCTGCAAATCTTGGTGTTGCAGATGAACGTTGAATACCTGTATTCATATATGCACCATTATCATAACATACATATACCATGTCATGACCTCTTTCCATTGCACCAGATAAACTTTGCAAACCTATATCATAAGTTCCACCATCTCCACCAAAAGCTATGAATTTTGTTTCTTTTCCTTCTGGCAATTTTCCTTGTTTTTTTAGTGATTTATATGCAGCTTCTGCACCAGCACATGTAGCTCCTGCACATTCAAATGCAGTATGTATAAATGAATCTGTCCATGCTGTATATGGATATATAAATGTTGATACTTCCATACATCCTGTAGCTCCTGCAACAACTGCATGATCTTCTGGCTTTAATGCTCTCATAACCATTCTTGCAACAACTGGAGCTCCACATCCTGCACACATTCTATGTCCTTCTGTAAATCTTGATGGTTTATTTACAATTACATCTTTTAAATCATATGCCATATTAGTTCTCCTCCTTTCTTAATCCTAAATATCTATATGGATTTCCTATATTTCCACTTTGAGCAATTTCTGTTAAATCTGCAAAAACTGATTCTATTTGTTTTTCTGTTGTATCTCTTCCACCAATTCCATATACATAATTTATCATCGGAACTTGTTTTTTATTTACATACATAGCTGATGTTATATCTTCAAATAATGCTCCACCAGCTCCATTTAGTGAATCTGCTTTATCTAATACAGCAACTGCTTTTAGCCCTGATAGTGCTTCTGCTATTTCTTCTGATGGGAATGGTCTAAACATTCTTACTTTTAATAAACCTGCTTTTACACCATTTTCTCTTAATCTATCAATAACTGCTTTAGCTGTTCCTGCTGTAGAATTCATGCAAACAACTGCTATTTCTGCATCATCTAATTTATATTTTTCAAAGAATTCATATTTTCTTCCTGTCCATTTTTCAAAATCTTCTGCTACTTCTTTTATAACTTTTTTCGCATTTTTCATAGCTTCTGCTTGCTGAGCTTTATGCTCAAATAGATATGTTTGTACATCTAATGGACCAACTGCAATTGGTTCTTTATCATTTAATAAATAATGTTCTGGCTCATATTTTCCTACAAAGTTTTTTACCTCTTCATCACTTTCTAATTGAATATTTTCAATTGAATGTGATGTTATAAATCCATCTTGACATATCATTACAGGTAATTGAACATCTTTATGTTCAGCAATTCTATGTGCCATTAACATATTATCATATGCTTCTTGGTTGTTTTCTGAAAATAGCATTATCCATCCTGCATCTCTTACTCCCATTGCATCTGAATGATCATTATGTATATTTAATGGTCCTGATACTGCTCTATTTACTAATGCCATTACTATTGGCAAACGTAAACTTGATGCAATATATATCATTTCCCACATAAGTGATAATCCATTTGCAGAAGTTGCAGTCATTGCTCTTGCTCCAGCTGCTTCTGCTCCTATAGTAGCAGACATTGCACTATGTTCACTTTCTACTGCTACAAATTCTGTATCTACCTCTCCATTTGCCACAAATGTTGAAAAATATTGTGGTATCTCTGTTGATGGTGTTATTGGAAATGCTGCAACTACATCTGGATTTATTTGCTTCATTGCTATTGCTGTTGCTTCATTTCCACTTAATCTTTCTCTTATACTCATGTTTTTTCTCCTTTCAAATTTATTTTATGTCTATCAAATAATATTTTTATATTCTATTTTTTCATGGATTATTTGAAACTTTCAAATTTATTCTTGTTTCATTTCTATTGCTGCAAATGGACATACTTTTGCACAAACTCCACATCCTTTGCAATAATCATAATTATAATCCATTCTCTTTTTATCTCCATTTACAGGAATTGCATTATCTGGACATACCGGAAAACATAGTCCACATTGTTTACATTTTTCTTCTATCCATACAGGTTTCATACTTCTCCAGTCTCCTGTTTTGAATTCTCTTGCATTTCCTGCATTATATATATTTCCACCTATTGTTAATTTTTCCATAGGTGTTTTTGCATCTATTTCTGTCATTATTTTTTACACCTCTCTTTATATTTTTTTAACTTCTTTTAAAGCAAGCTCTAATGCTTTCATATTTCCATCTATTACTTCAGGCTTTTTAGCAAATTTATGTTTAAATGATTTTTGCATATCTGCAAGTAATTCTTCATCAGACATAATTCCTGTTACTTTTACTATAGCTGCAAGCATTGGTGTATTTGGAAAATATTTTCCAAGTGCTTCTTCTGAGACTTTTCTTGCATCTATTGTATATACTGCTCCTTCATACCCTTTTAATAATCCTTTTAATTCTTCACCTGTTTTAGTTGTGTTTATTACAATTGCCCCCTCTTTTTTTAACCCATCTGTTACAGGTACTGAAGTTAACAATGTATCATCAACTACCACTACATAATCAGGCTCATATATATTGCTATGTATTGTTATAGGCTCATCACTTATCCTGTTATATGCTGTAATTGGTGCTCCCATTCTCTCTGGTCCATATTCTGGAAAACCTTGTATGTATTTACCTGTGTTGAATGCTGCATCTGCTAATAATAGTGATGCAGTTTTGGCACCTTGTCCACCTCTTCCGTGCCATCTAATTTCAATTAAATTGCTCATTGAATTTAGCCTCCTTTTTGTTTTAATTGTTTATATTTTTCTACATAAACAGCAAGTTCCGAATTTCTTCAAAACCTGCTTTCAGTATATTATTATTTCTCTTTAATGTCAAGTAAAATTTGCTAAATTGGTGCCGGTTCTTCTTTTGCCTTTTTCCTTGGTTGCTCGGCTGGGGTGTTAATTTGGTGCCGGTTCTCTTTTTTACATTTTTGCTCAAACCGACTAGCCAAGCGGCATAGTGCCAAAATGTAAAAAAGAGAACCGGCACCAAATTAACACCCCAGCCGAGCAACCAAGGAAAAAGGCAAAAGAAGAACCGGCACCAAATTGCCAAATGGCAAAAAGAGAACCGGCACTAATTTTATTGTAATTTCTCAAGCACTATAATAAACATTGCATGAGACCAACCTAATCCAATAACCCAATTAGGTTTTAAAGTATTATTATCAATTTGCTCACCTAGCAAACTATGCTTTCCTGCTGTTTTTAGGACAAAATCAAAAGTCTCTTTAGCCTTTTTCTTTTCTCCTGTTTCAAGATAATATAAAGTCATCCACAAATTTGCAATTGGCCAAGGTGCACCATTTCTATAATGGTCATACTCAAATCTTTGGTAACCACCTGTATAAGTTCTAATTGTCAAATTAATATTATCAACTGTATTCAAAACTTTCTTTTCTTTTGGAGAAAAAACTCTAAATGGATAAACTGCCCCAAGTAAACTAATATCCATTCTCTTATCATTAGTATTTCTAACAAAAGACTTTCTATTTTCATCATACAAATTTTCTTCAATATATTTTTTTATTTCTACTTGTAATTTTGAAATCTCTTCAATATTTTTATTTACTTTTTCATCTTTAAGTCTATTATTTTCAAAATCTGAAACATTTTTGCCTAATACTTTATAAATATTAAGCATAGCATTAAATGCCCCAAAAATACTTGCAAGAGAATACAAATGTATACCTTCATACATTTCCCACAAATCATAACTTACATGATATATTCCTGTACCATCAAATATATCTCTTACATATCTTTTCAAGAAATCTACTGCTTTTTCACACATTTGTAAATTGTCTTTTAAAAATTCTTCACTTTTTGTATATTCATAATGTGCATATGTCCCATAAACTACACTTGCTGTTTCATCTATTTGATATCCCCAGCATGGAGCTAATTTTCCATCTGTATAAAATCTTTGTTCCCACATTCCATTTTTACTTTGTGTCATTCTACAAAAATTGTT
The DNA here is from genome assembly GCA_944390695.1 of uncultured Clostridia bacterium. Lineage (GTDB taxonomy): Bacteria > Bacillota > Clostridia > TANB77 > CAG-508 > CAG-269. Next base: position 41,334 of record CALXQP010000068.1, on the reverse strand, counting down.
ATAAAATTTTTCAGTTTCTTTTGTCATTTTTAATATATCTAATGCTTTTGTTATAAAAACTGCATCTCTAGGCCAACAATATGCATATCTTCCACATTGTGTTAAATCTTCATCAACTTCAGGTGCAGCAATTATTCCACCTGTGGTTTGATTTGTTAATAATGGAAATAATAAAATACTTCTTCTATATATATTATAAATTTTTTCTTCATAACTATTTGTAGGTTCTTTTAAATCTAAGCCATTATGGTCTTTTACATATTTTCTCCAATATGTTTTAGTATTTACATATTCTTTATTAAAATCGATTTTTCTGATTCTCTCAATTTCAGATTCAATTTCTTGCATAGGTCTCTTATTTTCATCTATATAAATACAAATATCAAGCTCTTTTTTCTCTCCTGGTTTGATTTTTCCAATATCAAAACTTACACTTGAATCTTTTGACATTCCAATATAATCTTTTCCACCAATTATTCCAGATTTTATAGAATCTTTACTACCATTTATTTGATAGCTTAATAATTTATTTTCTTTTGAAAATGTTGCAACTGTAAAGTCATGTGCATATTGGACAATTCCAGTATCTAATCTCATTCCACTCACAAAATTATTTTGATCTGATAATAATTCTGAATGAATTAGAAAGTTAACATCTAAATCAATATTATTTTCATTTATAAATGAATATCTTTTTACAAGTAAATCTTCTTTAATTGTAGCAAAATCAGTTTGCAATATTTTTAAATTAAAATAAGTATTTGTTATTTCTGTATTCAAAACATTTGTATCTGTGTCATAATATTGTTTGTAAACATTATTTATATCTTCATGCAAATATATTAAATCTGAATCATTTATTTTTACTCCTGTATGAAAATATTTTAAATATTGTCTATTATCTTTATTTGGATATGATAGGCGTAACATTTCTCCTTTCCCTGAAAATGTTACTAACATATTTTTATTTCCAATTATCGCTTCATTTAGATATTTTTCCATTTGTGCTCCTATTCCCTTTCTTCTTTATCCTTCAATTATATTCAAAATTTGTTTTTCTAAATCTTTAATTTTTTCATTAATTCTAAACATATCTTCATCTTTTAAAGACTCATCATTAACATCTTCTTTAACAGCTGATTCCATGTCTTGTAATTCAAATTGTAATTTATAAATTCTATCAAGAATTTCTTGTCTAAGTCCTTTAACCTTTTTAATATTGATTTTGCTAACCATTTTTACATCTTCAGCTAAATCATATGTTTCTCCATAATCTGGAATAGAAACACCAATTCCTGTTTCTTCTAAGATCTTATCTCTAAGCACATCTTGTGAATCTTCTTCTCCATGTACTAAGAAAATATGTTTTGGCTTTGAAATAAATGAATATATAAAATTCATAAGCCATTCTTGGTCTGCATGTCCAGAATATCCTTCAATATATTCAATTCTAGCATTTACAGCAAATTCCTCGCCAAATATTGTAACTTTTTTAGCACCATTAACAATTGAATTTCCTAAAGTTCCAGGTGCTTGGTAGCCAACAAAAAGAATTGTACTTTTTGGATTCCAAATATTATGTTTTAAATGATGTTTAATTCTACCTACATCACACATTCCACTTGCTGAAATAATTATTGATGGTTCTTGACTTTCATTTAAAGCTTTAGATTCATCTGCTGTTTGTGTAAATCTCAAGCCAGGAAATTCTAATGGATTATTTCCTTGTTCCATTTCTTCTTTTATTTCATCTTCAAAAAGTTCAGTATTTTGCCTAAAAATTTCAGTTGCAGAAATTGCAAGAGGACTATCTACATATACAGGAACTTTCATAAGAGTTTTATATTTTCTCTTAAATTCCTCATCATCTCTGCTTTCTTTGATTTTATTTAATTCATATAAAATTTCTTGTGTTCTTCCTACTGCAAATGATGGTATTACAACAGTTCCACCATTATCTATAGTTTCAGAAACTACATCCAAAAAGATTTCTGCTTTTTGGTCATTTTTCATATGAAGCCTACTTCCATATGTAGATTCCATTACAAGATAATCACAACTTTCTATCATTGTTGGTGAAGCAAGTAAAGGAATATCATTATTTCCTATATCTCCTGTAAATACTGCTTTTGTCTCTTTTCCATCTTCTTTTGCCCAAACTTCGATTATACTTGAGCCTAACATATGGCCTGCATCATTAAATCTCACATATATATTAGGATCAACTTGGATTATTTCATCATATTTAATTGCTTCAAATAATTCCAAACAATTTATAGCATCTTCTGCAGTATATAAAGGTGGTCTTTCTGGCTCACCTTTTCTTTTTCTTTTTTTATTTTTCCATTCAGATTCCATTTCTTGTATATGTCCACTATCTGGTAACATTATTCCACATAAGTCACATGTAGCTTTATGAGCATAAATTGTCCCTTTAAAACCTTCATTATATAATTTTGGAATTCTTCCTGAGTGATCTATATGTGCATGTGTTAATAACATGAAATCAATCTCTGTTGGATTAAAATCAAATGGTCTATAATTTTCTTCATCTAATTCTGCTTTTCCTTGAAACATTCCACAATCTACCAAAAACTTTTTTCCTGCTGCTTCTACTAGAAAATTCGAACCTGTTACCATTTTTGTTGCACCTAAAAATGTTATTTTCATATCTTCATTCCTTTCTAAATTGCTATATTTAGCATTTTAAATAAAAATTTTTATTTTCTTTCCTGTTTTAGCATTTTCTATATTTTCGATTTCAAATTTATCTTCACTTATATTATCATCAAAAATTTGAACATAATATTTTCCAAGTTCAGAATCTAATGTTATTTTATAATGCAATTCTTCTAATACTATTATTCTTGATGTAAAAACATGTTGCACAACTTCAAAAGGTGTTAATGTTATCACCTTTGCTTCTACAGCCTTTTTTATTAAAACTTTTTCTAATTTTATAATATATTTCTGCAATTCTTCTACATCTTTCACATCTTTATTTTTGTCAAATGGCAAAAACAAAAAATATCTAAATTTATATATTAATTTTAAAATTTCATCTTGCTCTTTTTCGAGTTTTATTTTCTCAATAAATAATTCCAAAAGATTTTTTAATAATTCTATAATTAATTGATCCTTTTTCTCTTCTTCTATATTTACAATCTCCAGTTCTTTCTTCTTCTCAATAAATTTTTCCTTTTCTGCCAAATAATTAGTAGGATTTAACAAATAATTATATTCTTCTATTTCATTTAATAATTTTTGTTTTTTATCATTAAATTCTTGTTTTAAAGCTTTTATACTAAAAAATTTTTTGCCTGATATTTCTTCTTCATTTCTTTTTCTAAATTCTGCTTTTAATCTCTCTTCTTGGCACAATATTTTTTCTATATCTTTAATTTCTTTTAAAACTTGTTTTTTGTGTTCACTAATTTTTTGAATTCTGCTTTGTGTGTCATCATATTCTGAAATTTCTTCATCTAATTTTTTTATTTTTTCAGATATCATATCTGCAAAATCTTTTTTGAATCTAAATGCATTTATAATCGAAATTTTCTTTAACAAATCAACTATTTTTTCATTAGTTTCATCTTTCAAAATATCTAAATAATCTATAATTCCATCTTTATCTTGACACCAATTTTCTAAAAATTCTTCTCCTAACACAATTTGCAAAGTTTGATATATCAAGTTAGAATCAATATTTTCTATTTCTGAATTTATAGTTGTCCAAGAATATCCATTAAAATCTCTTAGTACTTCTACTCTATCTAGATTTTTTCCTGTATTTATAAAATTAGAAATTGCAATTGCTGATTCTCCATATTTATTATTTAATATTTTTTCATTATTCGCATTTTTTTCTATTGCATACAAAATTTTCTCTTCTATAGGATAACTTATTATCTCATTTTTATTAATATAAAATTTATTTTTCTTAAGCTCTTTTTGTAATTCCTCATCAGCCAACTTCTGGCTTAATTTTACTACTTTTATTTTGTTACAATTTTTGTCTATGTTTCGTAACATTTTTTCAACATACTTTTCTTCTGGCTCTTGTTTTGCTTTTACTTTTCTGTAATCTTTATATGATGCTTCAATTTTATATAAAATCCCTTGAAGAAGGTTCTTGGCTTGTTCATCTATATCTTTTCCTGCTAATATTTCTTCTAATTGCTCATTTTTATCTTTTTTTATAATTTTTTTTATCATAAGTTTCTCCTCCTTCAGGGTAATTTGGTGCCGGTTCTCTTTTTTCCTTTTTGGTTTGTCAATTTGGTGCCGGTTCTCTTTTTTTCCCTTTTGGGCCCTTTTTATTCTTCTGTTTGGTTGTTTGTGCCCATTTTTAATTCTTGCAAGCGCTCTAAAGTCATTAATACTTGGCGAGGTTTACTTCCTTGATAACCAGAAATTATTCCTCTTTCTTCCATTTGGTCTATTATTCTACCTGCTCTAGCATAACCTACTTTAAATCTTCTTTGTATAAATGATGTTGAAGCTTGGCCTGTTTCGACAACAACATCAATTGCATCCATTAAAAATGGATCTGTGTTATCATCACCATCTGCTGCTTCTTCTGCTAATTCTTTGTCTGTTTTATTACTATTTTCAATTGATTCCAAAATGTCTTCACTATAATTTGCTTCTCCATTTGACTTGATAAATGAAACTATTTTTTCAACTTCATCATCAGATACAAATGCACCTTGAATTCTTGTTGGTTTTGGAGCTCCTGATGGATAAAATAACATATCTCCTTTTCCTAACAATTTTTCTGCACCTATTTGGTCCAATATTGTTCTTGAATCTACTTGTGATGAAACTGCAAATGCTATTCTTGATGGTATATTTGCTTTGATTATTCCTGTAATTACATCAACTGATGGACGCTGTGTTGCAATTATCAAGTGCATTCCTGCAGCTCTTGCCTTTTGGGCTAATCTACATATTGAATCTTCAACTTCTTTTGCTGCAACCATCATCAAATCTGCAAGCTCATCTATAATTATTACTATTTGAGGTAATTTTCCTGTACCTTCTTCTCTTTCAACTAAAGCATTATAACCTTTTAAGTCTCTTACTCCTTTTTGTGCAAACACATTATATCTATTATCCATTTCTTGAACAGCCCAAGCAAGTGCTCCTGCAGCTTTTTTAGGATCTGTTACTACTGGTATTAATAGATGTGGAATTCCATTATAAACTGATAATTCAACAACTTTTGGATCTACCATTACAAGTTTTACTTCACTTGGTTTTGATTTATATATTATACTTGTTATTATCGTATTTATACAAACACTTTTACCTGAACCTGTTGAACCAGCAATAAGTGCATGTGGCATTTTAGCAATATCTGTTATTGCAATATTTCCTGCTACATCTTTTCCTAAGGCTACACTTAATTTTGATTTACTATCTTGAAATTCATCACTTTCAATTACTTCTCTTAAATTTACCATTTCCTTCTCTGCATTTGGAACTTCTATTCCAACAGCTTGCTTTCCAGGAATAGGAGCTTCAATTCTTATAGTTTCTGCTGCCAAATTTAATGCAATATCATCTGCTAAATTTGCAATTTTGCTTACTCTTACACCTTCTGCAGGTTTTAATTCATATCTTGTAATTGCAGGACCTACAGATACATTTTCTACTTTTGCTTGAACCCCAAAACTATATAAAGTCTTTTGCAATCTTGTTGCAACTTCTGTTAAAGCTTTTGCCCCACCTTTTATTGCTTTTTTTGTACCTTTACTTAATAGTTCTACTGGTGGATATTCATAATGCTCATCTTCAACAGCTACTGCATGTTCTAATTGTAATACTTCTTTTACTTTTTCTTCTTTTTTCTCTTCTTCTTTTTTGAATAAATTTCCCTCTATAAAATCTGGTTCCATTTTTGACTGTTTTTCATCAACTGTTCTACCATTTAAATTAATTTTTATTTGTTCTGCTTCTGGGGCTTTATCTTCATCTATATCTAAATATGCTTTTCTATTTTCTTTTATTAATTTTGCTCTTTTACTTTCTCTTAGTATTTCTTCTCTTCCTGCTTCTTCCTCTTCTTGCTCTCTAGCTATCATGCGCTCTTCATGTTTTGCTTTTCTTTTTTCAACACCAGATTGTATCCATCTACTTACAATTCCTGAAATATCAATTCCAAAAGTAACTGCAAATAATATTAAAGATAATCCTATACTTAATATTATTGTTCCAACTTTTCCAAATAATTTGAATAATGGAACTGCTGCGATTGTTCCTAATGCACCTCCACCAATATTTGCTTCTCCTAGTGAATATGCATCTTTTATCACTTCAGAAATATTTTGTTCAATATTTATGTCTCCATTATATATTTCATATACACTAAGTATTACTGATATAAATATCAATAATAATGTATATTGAAATATCCTTGATGATATATATCCATCATCATCTTTACATGCCATTTTAATTGCTACTGCAAATGAACCTATTGGTAATATATATTTGATTATTCCAAACATTCCACCAAAAAAATCACTAAGCAGTATTCCAACATATCCTGATTCTGTATATATTAATACTGTTAATAAAATACTAAAAATTATTGTAATTATTACTCCTAAATCTACTGTATTTTTTTTTGCTCTTTTTCCTTTATTCCTTTTTTTCGCCATTTATCTCATCCCTCTCTCAAGACACTTTATGTTGGTAAATGATTTAAATTTTGTATTAATTTACCATTACTAGTTCTAGTTTAAAAGGGACACTCCTTTTTTTGAAAGGGGTGCCCCCAATTTTTTTATTGAAGTTCCTTTTTACTATTTTGAATTGTTTTTATTGTATCTTCTAGAGACATTTCCATTAAACTAACTGCTTCACCAAGATTTTTTTCTAATTTTGCAAATGTATCTGTTAAGACTTTTTCTGTTGTATCTAATAAATTATTTGCATATTCTTTTGTACCTTGAGATATTTCTCTTGACATTTCATTAGCTGTTTCAATTATTTCAGCTTTTTGTTGATATGCTATTCTTGTTATTTCATGTTCATCTATCATTGAAATAATTCTATTTTCAGCTTCTTTAACTATTCCATCAGCTTCTTTTTGAGCTTCAACTAATATTCTCTGTCTTTCTTCTTTCACCCATTTTGCTTGTTTTAACTCATCTGGTAGTTTTATTCTTATTTCTTTTATTATTTCAAGCATTTCATCTTTATCTACCATTCCTTTAGTAGTAAATGGCACTTTTTTGCTATTTTCTAATATATCTTCTAATGTTTCTAATAATGTAAAAATTTCCATTGTTTACCCCTTTCTAGGCATTTTTATAATGTTAAGAAATATTATTGTTGCTCTTCCATATTTTCTTTTGTCAACAATTTTGACTCCTAAACTTTCAATTTCTTTTTCTATTCTTTTTTCATCATCTGTTTCTATAATTATTAGGCTATCATCTTTTGCAATTTCAAAACTTATTATTTTTTTTATTGATTTTTCTACATAGTTTGTTTCATATGGTGGATCCAAATAAATTATGTCAAATTTATTATTTTTTAATTTTTCTAGACATTTTTCAAAATCAATATTTAATAATTGTACTCTTTCTTCCATATGTGTTTTTTCTATATTTTTTTTGATTATTCCTATTGCTTCTCTTGAGTCATCACATAATATCGCTTCTTCTGCACCTCTGCTTAGAAATTCTAATCCAATTGCTCCACTTCCTGCAAATAAGTCTAGTACTCTTGCTCCTTCTATTTTACCTTGTATTATACTAAATACTGATTCTTTTACTCTATCTAGAGTTGGTCTTGTATTTTCCCCCTCTAATGTATATAATTTTGTTCCTCTTGCTTTTCCACTTATAATTCTCATATTTAGTTCTAGCCTTTCTTATATTACTATTTTATTCTTTTTTTCTCTAATGTCAAGTCTTTTAACTAAATTGTAATATAGTTTTAATAATTTTGTAACATTGTTACATGTAAAAAAGGCAAAAAGAGAACCGGCACCAAATTAACAAAATGGCGCAAAGCATCTAGCCGAGCAGCACAGAGCCAAAAAGAAAAAAAAGAGAACCGGCACAAAATTGCCAAGTTCTATTCATCTTTATTAATTTCTTTTATTAATTCTGATTGAGAAATAAGTAATGATTCCATTTTTGCTTTATAAATATCAAATTGTTGTTTAACATCATTATATTGTTGTTCTTTAATTCTAATTTGTTGTTCTATATCATCCAAAGTCTTAGTAACAGACTCTTTAGAAGTTCTAATTATATTATCAGCTTCTTTTTGAGCCTCACTAATTATTTGATCTGCTTGTTGTTTAGCAACATTTTTTACTTCTTCAGCTGTTGTTTGAGCCATGACTAACGCATTTTGTAAAGTTGTTTCTATACTTTTATAATGACTTAATGCATTATCTAGTTCTTCTATTTTTTGATTTTTTGCTGATAATTCTCTATAATTTGTCTCATAATCTTGCATTATTTCATCAAGAAATTCATCTACTTCTTCAACATTATATCCATTCATCATTTGTTTACTAAATTTTTTATTTTCTATATCTAATGGTGTAATCATATTAGACAGCCTCCGTTCAATTCCATTATTTAATTAATTTATGCTATTATTTTTTAGCCATGAAACAGATAATTTACTTTTTATTTCTTCTCTTGCCATTTCATTTGTAATTTCATAATTCATTGGCGCTATTAAAAATATTGAATTTGATATTTTTTGAATATGTCCATCTAAGGCATAAACTCCACCACTAATAAAGTCTACTATTCTTCTAGCGACATCTTTATTAACATATTCTAAATTAACAATAACAGATTTCTTTTCTTTTAATAAAGAACATATTTCTTCTGATTGTTCAAAAGTTGTTGGTTGAGATATTACCATTTTTACAGGTTGTCCTTGTGAACTTAGTGGTACAACCTTACCTTTTCTTCCTCCGAAAAATTTTCTTTCTTCTTCTTCTGATTCATAATTTGATTTATCATCAAATTCATATGTTTCTTCATTTTCCTCTTCATCTGTTTCCTCTGGGTCAACTCCTCCGAATAACCCCCATACTTTGTCCATTATAGCTCCTGCCATTTCCTAACCTCCTAATATTTTACACTTTAGTATTTTTCAACTTTGCCTATAGTATCTAACTTTTTTTTTATTTTGTCAATAGTTTTTTGAATTGTAATCAAAACTTAACATTTCTGTAACATAATTGTAATATTAAATAATTATTTATTAATAATTACTTCATCATAATTAGTTATTTTTCTATAATTTCTAATTTCACTAGAACTAAAACCTAATTCCTTTAATTCTTCATCTTCATATGGTTCAATAATAGAAAATCTATCATTTTGTCTAACTACTTTAACAAGTAATTTAGTTTGAATACCATTTGTATTTCTTGTAACATAATTCAAGCCTTTTTCTTTTGTTACAGCTTTATTTGGTACTTTCAAGCCAGAATCGCTCCACCATATTACATCAATAGCAATTTTTCTTTGTCTCACTAAAGCATCTGTCATTTTATTCATTTCAAATATTATGGTTCTTTTTCCACTTTCTTCATTTATTTGAACAATTTCTGCATCATATTCTTCATTATTTGAAATTCTCAAAGTTACTTTATCACCGACTTTAGCCTCTGCAGATTCTTTTGAATTCATAGTTACAGCTATATAACATTTAAAATTATCAATAACTTTGCCACAATTGTCACTTGCAGCAATTATTTGACCTGTTTTTAAATCAATTTCTTCCAAATAATCTTCTGTCATCAAATTAAAATTATCTACAGATAATTTATCCTCAAGACCATCTACTCTATATGAAACAATCCCCCCTATTGGTGCTGTTTGATATTCAGCTCCATTTTTTAATTGACTTTCATACGAATTTCTTTCATTTATCAATGCTTTTATTTCTTGATTTTCTGTTACATCACCAATAAAGTTGATTTTCTTACTTATCAAACTATCTATATTTTTTTTATTTTCAGATACCTCTTGATAATTGTTAACTTCATTTATATTTTGAATTTTTTCTTCTATTTGTTTTTCAATTGCTTTTATATCTGCTGATGATGGCTTATTTTTTTCGTTTTCTAATAGGCCTTGTATTTGATAATTTAACTCATTAATTTTTGCAGTCACTTCTTTTTCATTATCACTATAATATCTAAATATCGATTGATTTACTGCAACTTTTTGATTTTCAGAAGCTATTTCATAAATACCATTTTCATAGTCCTCACCTTTAACAACTTTCTCATCTCTTATTATATATCCAACTCCCTCATCTTCTTTCGCAATTGTCCCTTGTGTAACCATATATGTATCTGATGGATCTATTATAAGATTATAAATTGCAAACATTACATATATTAATATTCCTATTATACATATAATTCCTATTATTCTTTCGTTATTCTTCAAAATCTATTTCTTTCCTTTCTCTTTTTTGTCAATTTGGTGCCGGTTCTCTTTTTGCCTTTTTGGCTCCGGCCGGCTTGTTTGGCTGGTTTGGGGCATTTTGTTAATTTGGTGCCGGTTCTCTTTTTTCCCTTTTTCGCCATTTAGTTTAAAATATCTAAAATTTTTTGAATATCATTTGGCGAAATCCATATTGTTTGTTTATTCTTTTTGAACCATGTTATCTGTCTTTTGGCATATCTTCTTGTTTCCATTTTTATTTTTTCAATCATTTCTTCTTTAGTAATTTTATTTTCTAAATATTCCACAACTTCTTTATATCCAAGGCCTTGCATTGCTGTAGGAAAATCATCATATTTATGCAATAATTTTTCAACTTCTTGAATTAGACCTTGTTCTATCATAATGTCAACTCTTTTATTTATTTTTTCATATAATTTTTCTCTTTCAATATCTAGTGCAAAAACTATATAATTATATTTTACTCCATTTTTTCTTGATTCTATTTCTTGCTCAGTTTTGTTTTTTCCAGTTGCTTTATAAATTTCTAAAACTCTTATTATTCTCTTTTTATCATTTGGGCTGATTTTCTCCATTGCTTGTGGATCAATTATTTTAGCTTCTTCATACAATTTTTCAAGTCCTTCTGTTTCAGCGCTTTTCTCAAGATATTGTCTATATTTTTCGTCTAATTTGATATCTTGATATTCTATTCCATATATTAAGCTATCTACATATAGACCTGTTCCGCCAACAACTATAGGAATTTTACCTTTTGCAAGAATTTCTTCTATTGCAGATTCCGCATCTTTTTTAAAATCTGCTACACTATATCTTTGATTAGGCTTTACAATATTTAACATATAATGTTTTATTCCTTGCATCTCCTCTTTGCTTGGCTTTGCTGTTCCTATATCCATATCTTCATAAATTTGCATTGAATCACTTGAAATGATTTCACCATTTATCTTTTTGGCTAATTCTATTGATAATGCTGTTTTTCCAGATGCTGTTGGGCCACAAATTACTACTACTTTTGGTTTTTCCATATTGTTCCTTTCATATTGTTTATATTTATTTTCTTGCAAATTTTCTTTCAATATCATATTTAGACATTTTTATTGCTGTTGGTCTTCCATGTGGACATGTAAATGGATTTGGCAATTCTAAAAGTCTTGCCATTAAACTATCTACTTCTTCTTTGGTCAATGCCATATTTGCTTTTACAGCCGCTTTACATGCTATTGTTGCAATAAATCTTTCTTCAATTTCTTGTTTTGCTGTCCTTGATACAGAATTTATTTCATCTAATGTTTCTAAAAACATCTCTTTTGTCTCTAAATCTAAACACATTTCTGGCACACCTGTTAATTTGATTGTATTTTCTCCAAATTCTTCTATTATGAAACCAGCTTTTCTGAACATGTCCATATTATCTTTGGCAATTTCCATTTCTTTGTGTGATAATGTAATTATATCTGGTAATAACATTAATTGTGAATCCTTTTCAGTTTCACTATAATAATTTGCTTTTACTTTTTCATATAAAATTCTTTCATGTGCTGCATGTTGGTCAATTATATACATTTCTTGATCTATTTCAATTATTATATATGTATTAAAAACTATGCCTATAAATTTATAATTCGGCTTTTGATATTTTTCTATATTTTCAAACATTGATGTATTTCCAAGTTTTGCAATATCATCTAGTTCTTTTTTATCCCCACTATTATCAATATTTTGATTTTCCTCTTCTGTTAATGGCTTTGTTCCAAATAACTTCAAATACATTTCTTCAAAACTCTGATTTGTTCCACTTTGTGTGTTTCCAGCAATTGAATCATTAACTATTTGTTCTATAATATTTGTATCTTCAAAATTTTTATCTTCATTTTTTTCTAAAACTTTTGTTAATTCTTCTTTTAAATCAATTGGTCTTTGACTTGCCTTTGCTATTTCTTCTAATAAATCAACCTTTTTTTCTTGTGCCTCTTCACCTTGATTTGATATATTTTGCAATGCTTTTGGCAATTCAGCTTCATTTTCTGCACTACTTTGTGTATTATTTTCTGTTACATTTTCATTTGTACTTTCTGTTATACTATCTTTTGCATTTTCTATTGTATTTTCCAATTTGTATTCAACTTGATTTTCTTTAATTTCTGAATTTTGATTTTCTTGATTTATTGGATAATTTATTTCTTCTTTTGGTCCATCACTTGACACTGCAACTGTATCAGCACTTTCATTAGAAGTTTTTAATGGCATTTCTCTCATTAATTTATCTTTCATTTCTTGCAATTTTCGCAAAATCTCTTGACTTTTTTCTATACTTGGCATTTCAGATTGATTTAGCCCTGTTTTAGCTGTTTCTCCTTTTCTAAATGTTTCTTGTACTAAATTTTGTTGCCTTGTTTTATAAATTTGTTCAACTATTGTTTCTGCTTTATTTGCAGTATTTCCAAATAATCCACTTTCTGAACGTTTTTCACTTGATGCATGTTCTGTATCTGCCACTAATTCTGCTTTTAATAAAGCATCTTTTATTGCATGATATACTGCTTTAAAAACAGAATTTTCTTCTTCAAATCTTACTTCTAATTTTGCAGGATGTACATTTACATCAACTTTACTTGGATTCATATCAATATTCAATACCAAAAAACTAAATTTTCCAATTGGTATCATTCCTTTATATGCACTTTCTGCTGCTGATGATAATGCTTTATCTTTTATATATCTTTTGTTTACAAAAAATATTTGATTTGCTCTATTTGAACGTGCTATTTCAGGCTTTCCGATTACACCATAAATATGCATATCTTCATAAGTATATTCTGTTTCTATTAATGCATTTGCAACATCTTTGCCATATATACTATAAATTACTGTTTTTAAATCTCCATTTCCATTTGTTTGAATAACTGTTTTTCCAGTATTAATAAGCTTTATAGCAATTTCTGGATGTACTAATGCTATTCTTGTAATTACATCTTCTATATAACCTGATTCTGTAAAATCTTTTTTTAAAAATTTATATCTTACAGGTGTATTATAAAATAAATTTGTTACAGTTATTGATGTTCCTACAGGACATCCTACTTCTGTTTTTTCTAAGATATTTCCACCTTCAACTACAACTTTATATCCATTTGCTTGTTCTGCCGTTTTTGACACCATTTCTACTTTTGCAATTGCAGCTATACTTGCTAAAGCCTCTCCTCTAAACCCCATTGAAGTTACTGTAGCTAAATCTTCTGCACTTCTTATTTTACTTGTTGCATGTCTTTCAAAAGCGATTTCTAAATCATCTTCTGGTATTCCTTTTCCATTATCTGTTACTCTTATATATGAAATTCCACCATTTTTTATTTCTACTGTTATATTATTTGCCCCTGCATCTATTGAATTTTCAACCATTTCTTTAATTACTGATGCTGGTCTTTCTATTACTTCTCCTGCTGCTATTTGATTTATTGTTAAATCATCTAATAACACTATATTTCCCATATTTTTGTTTCCTTTCTCAGCTTCTTTTGTTACAACTGTATTTTATCATTTATCATTTTTAATATCAAGTATTTTTTATTTAAGTTTCAGTATTTTTTCGACAAATTTCGATAAACAATTCAACATAAATATGTTACAATAATTAAAAAAGAAACATTAATATGAAAAAACTATTTTCATATCTATATCTGTCTTAGAAAGGAAGGAAATTCAATATGAAAGAAATTTATCAAAAATCTTTACTAATGATAAAAAACTTGGATATAAAATGTGAAGGAGACTATAATTTAATATTAAATGATTATTTAATATTAACATCTGAAAGTTTAAAATACATATCTCAAACAAGGAGTTTTAAAGAAATAATAAAAATAGCAAATGAAATTTAAAAAACTTTTTGAGAAGATAAAATATTATATTTATTACAATTATCTGCCTGTATAACTAGGAGATTACTTTGAAGTTACGCAAAAAGAAGCCTCAAAATTGGGGCTTCTTTATATGTCTAAAAGACTAGCAGCATCCTCCTCTGTTACCACCGCAACAGCAGCAAATTAAAAGTATTAAAATGATTATCCAGCAGCAGTCATCACCGAAGCCGAATCCACCACCACAACCTCTATTCTCTGGCATATAAAACCCCCCTTTCGTAAAAGCAATCTTAATTAAAGTAATCTTTAATTTTTTCTTTTGATAATATATAATATGGTTTTTCAAAAAAAGTGTTACAATTTTGCCCGAAAAGGGAAAAAAGAGAACCGGCACCAAATTAACAAAATGGCACAAACCAGCCAGACAAGCCAGCCAGAGCCAAAAAGGCAAAAAGAGAACCGGCACCAAATTAACAAAAAGCAAAAAAAGAACCGGCACCAAATTGCCGGCACAAATTTATTTATCTATCTAGACTATCTAAATTATCTAAGGCTTTTCCTGTTCCAAGAGCGACACAAGAAACCGCATCATTAGCAATCATAACATTAATTCCTGTTTTTTCTTGCAAAAGCTTATCAAGGCCATCTACTAAACATCCTCCACCTGTCATGTAAATACCTCTATCACTGATATCTGCAGAAAGTTCTGGAGGTGTTTTTTCTAGTACTGAATGAACTGCATCAACTATCATCATAGCTGGTTCAATTAGAGCTTCAAGCATTTCACTTGAATAGATTGTAACAGTTTTTGGTAAGCCTGTACTTAAATCTCTACCTCTTATTTCCATTTCAGTATCTTGAATTTTTGGATATACACAACCTATATTTATTTTTAGGTCTTCTGCTGTTCTTTCTCCAATCATAATATTATGCTTTTTCTTTATATATTTTGCAATATATTCATCAAATTTATCTCCTGCGACTTTTAATGATGTACTTTCAACTGAGCCTCCAAGAGATATTACAGCAATATCTGTTGTTCCCCCTCCGATGTCAACAACCATATTACCACATGGTTTTGCAATATCAATTCCTGCACCAATTGCAGCAGCGATTGGTTCTTCAATCAAAAATACTTTGCGTGAACCAGCTTGTGTTGCAGCATCAATTACAGCCTTTTTCTCTACTTCTGTAACCATTGAAGGTATACAAATCATTGTTCTTGGAGAAAAAATTGCTTTTCCATTTATTTTATTAATAAAATATTTAAGCATTTTTTCTGTAACTGTATAATCTGAAATTACTCCTTCTCTCAAAGGTCTTGTAGCTATAATGTTTCCTGGTGTTCTTCCTAACATTCTTCTAGCTTCTTGACCAACTGCTAAAACTTCATTTGTGTTACTATCTACAGCAACAACTGATGGTTCTCTTAAAACAACCCCTTTTCCTTTTACATAAGCAATTACTGTTGCTGTTCCTAAGTCTATCCCTATATCTTGACCTAACCCAAATTTAAACATTTTCTTCATTCCTCGCAAATATATTTAGGTTTTGTAAGGTTCCTATAACCTTTTAATTTAATTTTAAATTCATAATAACTATTCCTGCAATAATTAGTGCTGCTCCACCTATACTTAAACCTGTTAATTTTTCTTTCAAAAATAGCCATGAAGCAAAAATTATCATTACTTGAGATATTCCTGTGCAAATTGGTGAAATATAACTTACATTTTCAAACATCATTACAATTCTTGTAAATAATAAGAA
This sequence comes from uncultured Clostridia bacterium, assembly GCA_944390695.1. GTDB lineage: Bacteria > Bacillota > Clostridia > TANB77 > CAG-508 > CAG-269. Next base: position 25,241 of record CALXQP010000068.1, on the reverse strand, counting down.
ACTGCATATATAGCAGATAAGTCCTAAACAACTTACTAAACTTATATTAAAATTAAACTCTCCAGCTGAAATTGATATTGAACCTGCATTTCCACCTTTTTTCATTAAAATTAATCCTGATACTGTTAAAATTAAATAAATTACTACTAATAATATTCTCATTATATTTTTTCTCCTTATTTCCATTTTTATTCCTTTCTTAGAAAAATTTATGAAAAATTTGTCCACAAATTATTCTTCTATTTCTTTAATTATGTATATTGGTCTCTTTTTTACCTCTAAATATGTTTTAGACAAATATTGTCCTATAATTCCCATTGAAAATAGTTGTATTCCACTTACAAAAACAATTATACAAACAAGTGATGGCCATCCAGGTGTTGGATCTCCATTTATTAAAGTTCTAGCAATTATAAATATTATTGAAAAAAATGCTACTAAGCAAAATATTAAACCTAAAATAGATGATAATATTAATGGTGTTGTTGAAAAAGCTGTTATTCCTTCTAATGCATATTTGAACAACTTCCAAAATGACCATTTAGTTTCTCCTGCAACTCTTTCTACATTCTCATATTCTATCCACTTTGTATCAAAACCAACAAAACTGAATAATCCTTTTGAATATCTATTATATTCTTTTAAAGAAATTATTGCATCTACAACTTTTCTTTTCATCAGCCTATAATCTCTTGCTCCATCAACCATTTCTATTGATGACATTTTATTTATAATTTTATAAAACATTCTTGCAAAAAAACTTCTAATTGGAGGTTCACCTTTTCTTGTGACTCTTCTTGTTCCAACTGAATCATAACCTTCATTTATGATTGCATTATACATTTCTTTTAAAAGTGCTGGTGGATCTTGTAAATCTGCATCCATTAATGTAACATAATCTCCTCTTGAAGCTTCTAAACCTGCAAGCATAGCAGCTTCTTTTCCAAAATTTCTAGAAAAAGATACATATCTTACTTTTGAGTCTTTTTCTCTTAATTGTTTTATTATTTCTAATGTTTTATCTTTTGAACCATCATTTACAAATATATATTCAAAATCTACAATATTTTCGAAATCTTGTTTACGAACTCTTTCCATTTCTTCATAAAATAAAGGTAATGCTTTTTCCTCATTGTAACAAGATACTACTACTGATATTTTTTCCATATATTATTTCATTCCTTTCCTAAGGTACAAATCTGGTTGGAAAAGAATTAAATTTTAAATAAAATTTAACACTGCCAAAATTGTAATTATTTTTCAACCTTTGCTCCTTTTTGATATGTAACTAATTATTTTCTATATATCTCCAAGAATCTTGACACATATCTTTTAATGTTTTTGTAGCCTCCCATCCAAGTTCTTTTTTTGCTTTTTCTGGATTAGAATAACATGTTGCAATGTCACCTGGTCTACGTTCTACTATTTTGTATTTTACAGTTTTACCTGTAGCTTCTTCAAAAGCTTTTACCATATCTAATACACTATAACCTGTGCCTGTCCCTAAATTATATACATAAATTCCTGAATTTTCTTTTTCTAATTTTTCTAATGCTTTTAAATGACCTTTTGCTAAATCAACTACATGTATATAATCTCTTACTCCTGTTCCATCATGTGTATTATAATCATTTCCGAAAACTGATAATTGCTCTAATTGTCCTGATGCAACTCTTACTATATATGGCATCAAATTATTTGGTATTCCTTGTGGCTCTTCTCCAATTAAGCCACTTTCATGTGCACCTACTGGATTAAAATATCTTAAAATTGCTATATCCCATGTATTATCTGATTTATACAAATCTTGCAATATTTGTTCTATAAATAATTTTGTTGTTCCATATGGATTTGTTGTTCCTCCTGTTTTACAATCTTCTGTTATTGGTATTCTTTCAGGTTCTCCATACACTGTTGCTGATGAACTAAATATGAATTTTTTTACTCCATATTTTTTCATTGTTTCTAATAACACTATTGCACCTGATATATTATTTTCATAATATTCTAATGGCTTTTTTACTGATTCTCCTACTGCTTTATATCCTGCAAAATTCATTACAGCTTCTATATTATTTTCTTCAAATACTTTTTCTAATGATTTTCTATCTAAATAGTCTATTTCATAAAATTTAAAATCTTTTCCTGTTATTTTTTTTATTTTATCTAATACTTCTGGTTTACTATTAGAAAAATTATCTATTATTACAACTTCTCTTCCGATATTTAATAATTCAACAGCTGTATGACTTCCTATGTATCCAGCTCCTCCAGTTACTAATATTGACATATTAATTCCTCCTTTTTGCTCAACTTCGCATTTGTATTTTATCATGAATAATTTTATTTTTCAATATAAAATGTAAAAAAGAGAACCGGCACTAAATTAACACAGAGCGAAAATGGCAAAAAGAGAACCGGCACCAAATTAGCAAAACAGCCCAACCCCCCAAAACAAGCCGGCCAGGGCCAAAAAGGAAAAAAGAGAACCGGCACCAAATTAACACAGGGCCGGCCCAAAATTATTATTTATAATATATATTCATGTCCACATTTGTATCTATGCCATTAACAGTACCTGAATCTGTATATTGCCACATTACATATTTTTTGTCATAATCACAACTACTTCCCCATTGAGCAATCCATTTATTATATTTATCTAGAACATCATTATTTAAAGTTGTTTGCCACCACTCTAAATTTGCATATACACCAACATTACTATAACCATAGCCTTTCATTTTCTCACAAAATGTAGTAGCAATACCAACAAAATCAACACCAGGCACTTCTTCTTCCAAATCTATCCAAACACCAAATTCCGGATTATGACCTTTAATCAATCTTAGCATATGTTCAGCTTCTGAAATAGCACTATATGTATCTACAGCATATGAATATAGGTATACTCCATAAGGAATTCCTAATCTCTCACATTCTGCAATATTTCTTGCAAAATATCTATCATCTTGGCTTACAATATCTTGTCCATAGCCAACTCTAATTATTGCATAATCTATTCCAGAATTTTTTACTTCTTCCCAATCTATTTCACCATTATGATGTGAAACATCTATTCCAACAAGATAATCTTCAAACAAATTTACTAATATGTCAACATTTTTCTCAACACCATTAATATCTATAACTTTTGTTTGATATAAATCATTTTCATAATACCATTTTGTATATTTATAACCATCTTCACTTAATTCCCAGGTTGGTTTCGTATCTTGCATTTTTACTGATGAAATAATTTCTACTAATGCTTTTGCTTTATCTATATACAAATATCTTACTTTTATTGTTGAACCATCATTTTGATCATATATGAATTTTTTCAATTTAAAATCAAGTTTTACACTTGTTTGAAATCCATGTATATCTTGTACAGTTGTATAATAATCTTCATTCTTTGTATCATATATTTTTTCATATGTTAATTGATCTTCACTTAAAACCCATGTTGGTTTTGTATCTTTCATTTTTTCATTTGATTTTAAATATACTGTTATAGTATCATCATCATTATATTTATATTCAACATTTACTACTGGTGGTTCAACATCTATTTGGTCTATATTTATTTCCACAATAGTTTCATTTCCACTTATATCAACAACTGGAGTTGTATATTTCATATTTTCTGTATATATTTTTGTATATGATAATTTATCTTCACTTAAACTCCAAGTTGGTTTTGTATTTTGTAATTGCATGTCTGATTTAATTGTTGCTAATACTTGATTTGTAATTTCATCATACGAATATTCTACATATATATTCGCTCTTTCCATTTGATTTATGTTTATTTGTACATCTATTGTTTGACCATATATGTTTTGTACTTTTGTACTATATGATTCTTCTTTATAATATATTTTAGTATAAACTAGCTTGTCCTCACTTAAAGTCCATGTTGGCTTTGTATTTGCTAATTCCATATTTGATACTATTTGGGCAGTTACTTGATTTAATGTTTTATTATATTCATATTTCATTTCTACTTTAAATTCTTTTACATCTGTTATTTGTATATTAACATTTATTATATTTCCATTTATATCTTCTGCTGGTGTGTAATAATCCATATTAGTATCAAAAACTTTTGTATATATATGTTTATCTTCACTTAAAGTCCATGTTGGCTTTGTATCTTTTAGTTCTGTATTTGATATCATTTTAGCTGTTACTTTATTTGTAGTTTCATCATAAACATATTCCATTTTTATTGTTGCTGGCTGTATTTGGTCTATAACTACATTTATTATTGTTTCTTTACCTGTTATGTCTACAACTGGTGTTGTATAATTCATATTTCCTGTATATATTTTTGTATATGTTTTTTTGTCTTCACTTAAAGTCCATGTTGGCTTTGTATCTTCCAATTCTATTTCTGATATTATTTGTGCAATTACTGTATTTGTATTTATATCATAATAATATTCTATTTTTAAATTGTTTTCATCTTGTGTTTGAATAGTTTCTGCATATACTATTCCAGAAAATAATATAATAAAAACTGCAATTAAACTTATAACTTTAAAAAAATATCTTTCCATAATTAATTTCATTCCTTTCTCATTTAAGTTATTATACCTTGCGGTATCTAGTAATTGTTAAACTGTGATTAACATAAAATGTTTTCGATTGTTTGACTTTTGTACTTGTGTGTGATACAATATATTTAACAAACATCTTTTTGAAAAGGAGATCACCAACATGAAACACAACAAAACGCGCTTCTCTTCCAAAAGCAAGGTCATTGTGGTGACCGCAGTGACTACAATGTTGGCCTGCTTCTGGCTGGCTAACCTCGATGGCTTCAAAGAGGCCATTATCTGGCAGACGCTCAGCACGAATGAGGTTTACCTCCCAGTGCTGAACATCGGCTGGTGGATGCTCTTATTGGGAGCCTTCATCGGGACCCTGAGTGAAAGGAGGCGTCGTAAGAATCTCGACATCGTTGAGAAGAAGAAAGATGACTCTTAACTAACTCCTTTCCCCCGCGTTGCAGAATGCATCGCGGGGATTTTCTTATTTTCTAACAAAATTTCAAATATTTCTGCACCATATACTTCTTTCATATTTTTCAAATCTATATCTACCTTCATTTTTTCTTTTATAATTTATTTTACATTTTAAATAATCATATCCTCCTTTCTCATCTTATATTTATTTTTCTTAAAGTATTTCTCATAAAACTCTTTTTTATAATTAACCAATTTAATTATATCATAAAATATAACGTTTGTGATAAATATTAGAAAATTATTTTAATTTGCGAATTAAAATCAGAACAAGAAATAAATAGAGTATTGAAATCAATAGCATTTAAAGAATCAGAAAAAAATAAACAAATTACTTACATTTTGTTTGGCACTAATATAAAATTAAACTTGCTAACCATTTAATATCAGTTATTAACAGACTTCATTAAAACACGGAGAACTTACTAAAAACGAGGTTTATGAGTAGATTTCAAAAAATAAGTAAATTTTATAAAAATATTAGTAGCAATATATAGTAAAATTTTTGCTTTAATGTTATAATAATAATAGATTTGCAGAGAAAATGAATTTAGAAGTAACAGAAAAGCAAGCAAATGATTTAGTTGAAATAACAAAATTTAATCTAAATACAAGATACGATGATTATAAAAGAGAATTTTATAATAAATGCACTGATGAATATACAGAAAAACAAATAAAGAAAATTAAGGAGGTAAAAACATGGGTAGAAACAATGTTAGAAAAATAAATAAAGAAATAGCTGATATAGTAGATAAATATATTGCTATTGTAAAAGAAAATTATGATGTAGTAGCAATAATACTATTTGGTTCTTATGCAAAAGGAACCGAGCATGAAGATAGTGACATAGACATAGCGGTTGTTACAAATGATATAAAAACAGATATATTTGACGAAGAAGTAAAATTGACTTTATTAAGAAGAAAGATAGATTCAAGAATAGAACCACATATTATAAAGGTTGAAGACTATGAAAATGACGAAACACCTTTTGTGGTTGAAGTAAAAAATACTGGAATAAAAGTAGCATAATATTTATAGTTAAGTATATAGAATAATTTGTGTAAAGTTTAAAAATAGATAAAAACAAAATGTAAAGGCAGGTTTTTTTAAATCCTGCCATTTTTTATATAGTTTGAGTCATTATCTCTAAAAAAAACTACTTATAGCTTTTAAAACTATAAGTAGTTAATAATTTTATGTATTCAACTAAGCCTCAAAATTAATTTTTATTTTCAAAACCGTAAAATAAATTTTAGCAAAATACCTATAACTATCATAAAAAGAAAATCCATTAGTAAAAAAACTCTTGAGCCTGAAGCATAAATTGTTGGTGAAAAGCTAATAGTTAAAGTAGATGCTAATCCTCCAAGGAAAATTAGAGTTGTAAGTATTCCAGTTTTGTAATCATCAAAAACAAATAACATTAAAGATATTATAAGTACTAAATTAACAATAAATATTAAAATTGGAATATAAATTGTTACACCATAAATATAATCAATCCCAAATAATTTAAAATTATATAGAATCCCATCTGCTACACCTAATTTAGAGCAAATAAAACTAGATGTAAAATACAAAAATGGTATTAATGAAATTATCTTGGTAAATTTATTAAAATCTTTTTTCTTAAAACAGCCAATCATAATTGCTAAAGTCAAAATTATCATTAATATATTATCATAATTTATTAATTGATTTCCAAGAAGAATTATACCTTGCAGGAATTTATCTCCTATACTTAACATATCAAATGTTGGATATCTTCTTAAAGTTGAGGCTGTAAATCTAACAAAATTACCTGGTGCTGAAATTTCTATTATTGTTAATATAATTATAAAAATATAATGTATTAATAATAATTTATTTATTCTTTTTTTATTAAATAATAAATAGCCAATTGCTATTGTTCCAATAGTAAGTAATACTAATGCAGTTTGTTCTGCAAAACATGCAACTAAATCTGCTAAAATATAGATTACAAAAAATACATTTCTATCTTTTTCATCTGTTAATATTTTTATAAAAGGTATTACTGCAACAAGCATAAATGCAGTTGGCCATAAATAGTTAAATGAACCTGTAACCCATACTACTCCTGCAGAAATAACATTTCTATCTATTAAAAAAGATATAATAAAAATACTTAAAAATATTAAATTATCTATTATTTGATTATTTGTTTTAATAAAATATTTTATTATTTTGTAAATAGCAATTATTGCCATAATATATACTAATGTATTACAAATTTTAAATATTATTAATGGCATTCTTAAAAACAAATTTGAAAGAGCTGATGTTATTATTCTTCCACTCCAAATATTGTAAAATTCATAAGCCCATGTTTTAAATGTTGCAAAATCGTGAAAAACTTTTGAATATACAGCATCATCTGCAACCATAAGACATTCATTAATATTAAAAATCAAGATAGAAAAAATAGCTACAATTATTATTTTTATATATAAATTAATATTTTTCTTTATATGTTTCATATGTATTATCATTCCTTATCTCATCATATTTCTATATTAGTCATATATAATGTATCTGTTTCTACTACATAAAAAGCTAATTTATAATTTTCATTTTTAATAAAATTATCATAATAATATCCTATAAACTTTAAATTTTCAGTATCTGTATAATCATAACAATTTGTTTTTATTTTATAACATGTGCTTTTATCATCTGAAATTAAATATGTTTCAAGATTAATTTTCCTGCCATTTCCTTTGCCTGAAATATAGCTATAATAATTATATTCTTTAAAAATATCAGATTTTATGTCAAAATAAATTGCAATTCTACCATTTTTATCTTCTATTTTATAATTATTAATAAAATTAGTTTCTTCTGAAATATTTTTAAAATTATAATTAATTTTGCTTGGTTTTATATTACTAAAAAAATAAATTATAAAAATAATTCCAATTATTATACATATACTTATAAAAACTATTATACTATTAGGTTTGACTTTTTTCATTTATAATTTCATTCCTTTCAAAAGGCACAAATCTGGTTGGAAAATAACTAAAATTTACTGTAATTCCATTAAATTTACTACACTTTCAAGAATTTCTGTATTAGTCATTTTTAAATCTTTATTTTCTGTAATAAAAATAATTATTCTATCTTCATCTTTAAAATATTCGTAAGTCTGATATTCTTCTAACTCATTATATGGATTATCTACAATTTCACCTGTTACCGGGTCTACCATATAACATATACTTGATATACATAATACATATTGTTTATCACTATTTATAATTTCTTGTATTTTTTTGTCTAAATCTGTTTGTTGATTTTCTTGTTTTATATTCAAATATCCTTTATCATTAATTATATATTCTGATTGTAATTTTTCATTATTATTTAAAATTTCAATTATTTTTTCTCTATCTTTTTCAGTAATCCATATTCCAGTTTCATCTGGGCCATATTTATCTAGTATTTTATCAATTTCGCCAAATTCTGGTTTTGCATTTTTTATCATTCCACTAAATGCTACTTTGTAATTAACATTTGGCTTTACATTAAGTACTTTTCTGCCATCTGATTCTGTTTCTACTTGATAAATTTCATTATCTCCTGTTATTTTATATTCTTCTTTTAATTCATCAATTGTAGAAGATTCATCATACATAATTGAATTTTCTTTTAATTCTTCATATTCTTTTTGATAATCATTATTATTTGTATTTATATTATTAATAGGTGTTTGCACACCTTTAATTTTTTTGAATATAAAAAATGCGCAAATACCTATTATTACAAATATAATACATATAATTATTATTATATTTTTTCTATTATTTTTCATTTCTCAACATCTCCAATGTTGCATTAATATATTTATCAATTAGTTTCATATCATATGCTTGTTGCCAGCTTGAAGCTAATGGTAATTCTACTAATGCTACTTTTGCTCCTAAATTTTGTCTTGCCCATGTAATAAGATATTGTGTTCCATACTTTCCATATGCTGTAGTTCTACAACTTGGATATTGTGTTTTATAATAATCACAAATTTCTGGGTCACCAATTAATTGGTCTTCCCAACCATGTAAATCTACTAAAATAGTTTTTCCATTTTGTGATTTATGACTTAATAAGAAATTTCTTAAATATTCTGCTTCATATGCTTGGAATCCAGCTGTTCCATTATAATTTCTGCTATCTGTATAGATTTTATAATCACTACCTGTTTGCCATGATCTATTTATATCTATACCTTTATCTACTTTACTATATAAAGTTGTTCTTCCTGGTCCCATATTACTTGAGCCTAATCTTCTACCATCTGGATTTACTTCTCTAAAAATATATATTGTCCAATTTTTAGCAATATCTTTGTCTTGGTCACTTACAAGTCTATTATAAAAATTATCTGCTGTTTCAAGGAGAATTCCTCCATCTCTATCCCAGGAATCTTCAAATCCATGTACTGCAAATGTTGCAAATAGCACATTTTCTCCATTTCCATATCTATAATATTCTAAGTCTATTCCTCCATTTACTCCTCTAATTTTAGCACCACTCATGCCATATGTACCTTTTTCCATAGTAATTTGTGTATAAAAATCTACTGCAATTTTTATATCATATCTTTCACCATCTAAAGTCTCAATTGCTGTATAATATTCTTCATCTGCATTATATATTTTTACATATGTTTTATTATCTGCAAAAAAGTCCCATGTTGGTTTTGTATCTTTAAGATCTTTATTAGACATTATTTGTACTATTACTTCATCATATACTGTATATATATATCCTACATTTACATTAAGATCTTCGAAATTAAATTCTTCGTTTTTCTTTTCTAATACAATTTGAACATTTGTAATATTTCCATATATATCTTGTACTTGTGTTGGATAATTTTCACTTTGTGTTGAATATGTTTTTTCATATACCATTTTGTCTTCACTTAATTTCCATGTTGGTTTTGTATCTCCAAGTTTTTCATTTGATTCTAGATATATTGTAATTGTATTATCTCTATTATATTTATAATCTACAACTATTTCTGGACCTTTTAAATCTATTTGGTTTATATTTAATTCAACATTTACAATTTCTCCACTTACACTTTCTACTTTTGTACTATATGCTTCATTTACATTATAAATTTTTGTATATGTTTTCTGGTCTTCACCAAAATTCCAGGTTGGTTTTGTGTTTTTTAAATTGACATTTGATGTCATTGTTACTAATACTGTATTATTTTCAGAATTATATTCATATTTTGTATTAATCTCCATTTTTCTAACTTCAGTTATATTAATTTCTACTGAAATAATATTTCCATAAATATCTTGTGCTGGTGTAGAATAATTCATATTTTCTGAAAATGTTTTAGTATATGTTTTTTTGTCTTCACTTAAACTCCATGTTGGCTTTGTATCTTGTAATTCAATATCTGAAATCATATATGCAATTACTTGATTTGTTGTTTCATCATAAACATATTCCATTTTTATTTGAGCACTTTGTGAAGCTTCTTTAGTTTCAACACTATTTTGTGTTTCTGTATTACTATTTTCTTCTTCAAATGCTTCAACTGTTGATTTTGTCACAATAACCCCTGAAACTATAATACTAAAAAATAATAATATTAGTATAAATTTTTTAAATCTTTTCATTTGATTCACCTCATATATATTAAACATTTTTATATATCAAAAAGTTTCACTTTTAATAAAATTTTATTTTTTGTTTTTATATTCTTCTAATGCAATATAATGATTAAGATCTTTTACTTTTTCATTCAATTTTGATATTTTTAAATTAGTCATAAAATTTTGTACTAATAAGAAAAATATTACTACTAAAAACACAAAATTTACTGGTGCCATAAATCCTAATTTAGCAGATATCCATTCTACAACTCCTGAAAATATACTCATAAGTATTAGTAAAAAACTTCCTATTACCCAAACAATTGAATCTGCTACAACCATTTGTGATTTTTTTATCTTTTTTATACATAATAGAAAAGAAATTAATGAGCTTACTATTAATATAACTCTTAATACTAAAGACATTTTATTTCCCTCCTTTTTTTGTAAATGATCTTACAAATATTATTGAAAACATCATACTAAACATATATTCTATTGATTTTATTGGATTCAAATAGCTTTCCCCAAATTCTCTTTCACTCATTTCAACTTGTGTTTCTTCAACTTTCATTCCTTTTTTTAGCATATATACAATAGTGTCTGGCTCAGGTGTTAAGCTTGTATTACTTACAAATTCTTTTATTGCTTTTTTGTTATATGCTCTCATTCCTGATGTAGGATCTGATATCTTTTTCCAAGTAACTAATTTTATTGCAAATTGTATCAAATTACTTCCTAACATTCTCATAGAATGTGGCTTCTTTTGAGAAACAAATCTTGAACCTATTGCAATATCACAATTTTCTTTTTCTATTTTTTCTACTAGTTTTTTTAAATATTTAGCTTGATGTTGTCCATCTCCATCAAATTGTATTGCTATATCATAATCATTTTGATATGCATATTTCATTCCTACTTGTATTGCTGATGTTAATCCATAATTAACAGGTAATGATATCATATTAAAATTATTTTTCTTGCAAATTTCTTTTGTATTATCTTTTGAACAATCATTTATTATGCAATAATCATATTTTGTATTATTTTTAACATCTTTCATTGTTTTTTCAATATTTAATGCTTCATTATATGCTGGTATTATTATTAAAACTTTCATATTTCTCTCCTATTTTTTATTATACATAAAATTTTATTATATCTGTTATTGTAATAAAATTTAATATTACACATATAATTGGTAATATTATATTAATATTTTTAAATTTAAGATATTTTTCTTTATTGCAAATACATAGTAAAGGTAATGCACAAATTGGTATAAAATATCTTCCTTGTACCCCCATTACAGTATCTATACCAACAGTTGTCCATGACAAATATGCTGCTAATATAATTAAAATATATACTCCTGCAAAAACTAATAAACTCCATATTTTTTCTTTTGTTTTTAGTTCTTTTTCATTTTTGTCTAAAAATGGTGATAATGCTAATAACATAATAAATATGTTTATAACTATTTTTGAAGTATTTATATTAAGCCATCCCATTGAACTTCCTATCATTGTATCTAAATATAAACTATTTAATATTGAATTTTTAATTACTTCTACAAATATAATAGGATTTTTTATAATATTTATAAGTTGTTCTTTTAAATTAACATTATTAGTTTCATTAAATATTTTAACAGAATCTGTTGGTGGATAAATTTCCATAAATACAAACCAACAAAGACCTATTATTATTGATAATATTATAGTTACAGATATAAAAATTGCTTTTTCTTTTTTCTTTATATTTTTATTTCCTATAAATAATAAGCTTAATCCAGCTATAGGTACATAAGCAATTTTTGAAACTGCAATTATTATACTCATAATAATATATGCTATTTTGTCTATAAGCTTTAGTCCTTCTTCTCTTTTTAATAAATACAATGTATAACAAATATAAAATATACTTATTGAATTTAATATACTATCTGCAGATATTGATGCAGCTTGTTGTAAAGTCATTGGTAAAAATAATATTATACCTATAATTGTTTTTCCAAAAGGTATTATTTTTATGCTATAATAACCTAATACTAAAAATACAATAAAATTCAATAATTTAGCAATATAAATTGTTATTATACCATTTATTCCAAATATTCTTCCCAAAAAGAATCCTATTGAACTCACAAAATATAATACTGCAGGATATGCTTGTGCAGGATTTTGCACTTCTACCATATCATTATAATCTGTTTCTTCATAACTAGCTGCATGAAATTGTCCATAATTTCCCATATAAGGGATTCTTTTTTCATCAAAAAATCTTGGAATTGATTCTTCAGCTGAACCATCTTCTTGTATTTCTGTAATTAATTTTCCTTGTGAAATTTCTAATGCTTTCCAAATATGTGCATGTTCATCTGGAACATAACTTGGTGGTATAAAAAATATGTATAACATTCCAACTGGTATTAGAAAAGATATTAAAATCTTTTCTAATTTTTCTTTATTTACTCTACAATTCCATATTATACTAAGTAATACTATAATTCCAGAAGGCACTAATGTTAATATATATTTTAAATTCCATATATTTTCATAACTTTTATATATAACTATTTTATACATGGAATATGTAAATATAATTGACATTAAAAATTCTATTGCAAATATTAATTTATTTATCCATTTATTTAAGTTTTGTTTATCTAATTTTTCTTGTATTGCAATTAATGCTTTCATTTGCATAAACTTCTCCCCTATTTTTGAATTTTATCTGTTCTTATATTATATTGTGCTGTATTTTTATCAAAATTTATATTTGAATATGGATCTCCTGCATCTAGAACTTTTCTCCATTTTGTTCTAAAATTATTTGATTCTCTTTCAAATCTTTCTTTTTTCTCTGGTGTATCTTCATATCCTCTTGTTTTTGATTCATAATGTATAAATTCAACATAAGGATTATAAACTATTAAATATCCTGCTTGTCTTATTTTTAAGCAAAAATCTACATCATTAAATGCAACTGCAAATTTTTCTTCATCCATATATCCTACTTCTTCATATATACTTCTTCTTGAAAATAAACAAGCTCCTGTAACTGCAGACAAATCTTGTGTTAAACATTCTCTACCAAAATATGCATGAAATCCTTTCGGTGTATTTGTTAATAAATTTGCTGCTAAGTCACATATTGCAATTCCTATTCCTGCATGTTGTATTGAGCCATCTTCATAATATAATCTAGCTCCAACAGCACCTACATCATTTCTTTGTGCAAAACCAATAAATTTTTCAAGCCAATTATTTGTTAATAATTCTGTATCACTATTTAATTGAACTACATATTCACTATCTTTACATTGTTTTACTCCAAAATTTATTATTTTAGAATAATTAAATCCTTTTTCTTTATATTCTACTACTCTTACATTTTTTAATTTTTTTATAGTTTCATAATAATCAAAAGTTTTTGGATCTGTACTATTATTTTCTACAACTACAATTTCATAATTTTGATATGTTGAAAGTTTTAAAATTGAATTTATGCAATTTCTCAATAATTTTATACTATCTTTATTTGGTATAATTATAGATACTTTTGGATTTCCTTTAACTTCATATTCAACTTCATAAACACCAGGTATATCTCCACCATGTGTTACTTTTGCTTTTAAATTTTGTCTTTCTAAATGATCTTCAATTACTTTTATTCCAGCTTCATATGCATATGGTTTTGCATCTGCAACCATTGCTGTAGAATTTGGGTGAACTCTCCAATGATATAAAACTTTAGGTATATGTATTATATTTTTTGTGTTTTCTGTAGCTCTTATAATTATATCAAAATCTTGTGCACCATTATATTTATCTCTAAAACCACCTAATTTATCCATTAATTCTTTTTTAAATATTGATAAATGTGTAATATAATTATTTGATCTTAATGTATCTAATGCAAAATCTGGTTTAAAGTGTGGATCACATCTTTTATCTTTTGTTCCAGCAATTTTGTCTTCATCTGTATAAATAAATTCTACTTTTGGATTTTCATTTATTGTTTTTGCAATTTCATATAAACAAAATACTGGTAATAAATCATCATGATCTACTAATAATATAAAATCTCCTGTTACTAGTTTTAAAGCTTCATTTGTATTTCCTGATATTCCTTTATTTTCATTTAAAAATTTATATTTAATTCTTTTATCACTATTTATGATATTTTTTAATTCTTCATTTTCTTTTGGGCTTCCATCTGCTAAACACAATTCCCAATTAGAATAAGTTTGTTCTTTTAAACAATTAACTAGTTCTTCAAAGAAATTTACAGGTGTGTTATACATTGGAACAACTATACTAAATTTAGGATTTATTTTAAATTTAGTATTTTTTTGTTGTTCTAATTCTTGTACATTAGGTTCATTGTTTTGAATCCATATTTGATATTTGTCATTTTCACTTTGTGTTTTAGCAAGTTCTTCTTTTCTGAATATTTTATAATAAATTTTTGATAATATTTTCTTTATAGTTTTCTTTAATCCATATTTTTTTCTGTAGTAACTTACCTGATTTATTATATTTTTTATTCTCATTTTCTTCCTCCTAATTTCTTCCCCTTTATATTTTTACCTAGCCATCTAATTGGTTTTGTAATTTTCCAAGAATTAGAATCATAAATTTTTTCTATTTGTTCATGTAATTTTTGAATCTCTTCTTTTAATTCTATATTATTTTCTTTTATTTCTTCATTTTTATCAACAATAGTTTGATTATAATTTAATTTATAATTTTCAAATTCATTTTTTAAATTATAATATAAATCCATTAAAGTTTGTCCTGTTTTTGTTCTATTATGAATATTCCAAATTTCTTCATCTCTTATTTCTTCTTGTATTTTTAAATCTAGTTCTTGGAATAAATCTATATATTTTTCTAATCCTAATCTTTTATATAATTCTTCGCTTTTTATAAAAGAATGTGCATTTGGAAAATATGCTATAGTCCTATATATTATAAATTCTATTGGAATATTATAATCAAACCATTCTTGATCATAAAAATAAAGTTTATCATCTATGTAAAATGCATTTTGAAAAATTAAATCCCATAATCCATATTTTACAAAATGTAATTTTTCAATTTGAGCTTCTGTATATTTTATATCATATTTTTTTAATATATTGTCATTTTCGATTTCTGAATATTCTACTTCTTCTAATTTATCTAATAAATATTTTTTATAATTTTCTATTTTTGCAAAAAATTCTTCTTCTTTATCTTGTTCTAATAATTCTAGTAAGATTTTATCATAACTTTTTGAATTTTCAATATATTTGCTTATAATTTTTCCATTTTCATATTTATCTAATGTATCTATATTTTTTTGATTCATAAAATCAATATTTTTCATAATATTTTCTATATGTTCTCTATTTTTCTCATTTAAACAAGTTTTTTCTACTCTGTCTTTATATATAATTGTCTGTATTTTGTATTTTTCCTTTCTAATATTTGTATAAGAAACAAATCTAATTCCATTATCTTCAAGCTCAGTTCTGCCTATTTCTACAAAAAATGAATTTGCAAAAAACTTAAAACTTTCTGGATTTTCTTTTAAAAGCTCACTATATGCTTCTGTTTGATTAAAATTAGAAAATTCTTCTTCACCATAACCAAAATTTCTGTTAATACTTTCTAAATTAGGTAAATAATCATCTGTAAATATTACATTTGGCACTTTATAATCTGGCAAAATATAATAATATTTATATTTATCTAATCCATTTTCTCTTAATAATCTATTTACTAATGTCTGGCTTAAAGCATATGTTTGATTACAAATAATATTTTTTGTAGCACTTAATGTTGTCCAAGATTTCATTCCATATTTATTGTCAACAACAAGTAATATTTTACCTGAATCTTTACAATTATTTTTTGCGAATTTTAATATATTTTCTAATCTTTTATATGCTCTATTACCATATTCATTCATTTCTGCAGTTCCTATTAATGTAATATAATCATATTTTTTTTCTAGAAAAGTACTAAAATCATTTTGCACTTTTATTTCTAAATTAGTTCTATTTATTTCTTTTAAAATTGTATTTTTTTGTTCTTCATTTTCTACTAATATTGTTACATTTTTAGATTTATCACATAATTCCTCTATTATTTCTACAGGTAAATATCCTATTTGTAATATATCACTTTCTTTTTCTATATTATACCAATGTAATATATTTTTTCTTAATTTTCTTTCTTTAATTAGGTCCATTTACTCTCCCTTTTCTAATTTTTTATATTATTTTTTATTTTTAACAATATTTCTGCTATATATGGCATATTTAATATCAAGAAATTTTTAATATAATATTTAAAACTCTCATTTTTATAAAAATTATGAAATACATGCCATTTTTTAAAATTCATTTTTTTCTTATTTTGTAACATTTCAAAATAATCATATGCTTCTTTGTTTTTCTTCTTTTGGGCTTCTGTAAAAATCTCATTTCTTTTTACATATGTTCCAAAAACTCCTAGTTTTACATTTATAAAATGATTTCTTATATCTTCTATTTTTGTGAATTTATCTGTTGTATGTTTAATTCCTATTTGATTTGTTCCATGTTGCCTATATTTTATCAATTTTTCTGGCAAATATGCAACTTTTCCTTTTAATGAACTTACTAATGCAATCCAATGGTCATGTATTAAATGTTTTGAGTCACATGGTATTGGCATTATATTTTTTAACATTTCTTTTGTTCCCATTATTGTACAACCTGTAACACAATTATATAAATATACTAATTTATCTGAATTTACTGTTTTATTTATTTTTGGTGTTAAATTCATTAAATCATTAAATGAATTATTTACTATATTTTCATTTTCATCAATAACCATTAAATCTGTAAATACTAAATCTGCATTTTCATTTTTTAAAAATTTATATGTATGTTCTATTTTTTCAGGTAACCAGAAATCATCTTGATCTGATAACATATAAAAATTGTTTTCAATTTTTGTTAATAAAAATTCAAAATTTTTTATATAACCTAAGTTTTTTTCTTGAAAATATGTTATTATTCTAGGATCTTTTTCTTCATATTCTCTTATTATTTTTCTTGTATTATCTTCTGAACAGTCATCTGATATTATTAATCTAATATTTGAATATGTTTGATTTAATATACTTTCAATTTGTTCTCTTAAATATTTTTCTCCATTATATGTTGCCATTAAAACATCAATTTGTTCTATTTCATCTTCTTTTTTATATAATATTGGAGTAAAATATTTAAGAATATTTTTATTCATTATTACAGATTTGTCAACTGGATCTGTAATTATATAATTATTTTGTTCTAGCCAATTCTTTAAAATATTCACATATTCTCTTTGTGTTGTATTTTTTTGAACTCTTTTTTCTAAATCTAATTCTACTAGTTTTTCTTTATAATCTTCTTTAAATTCATTTTTTTGAATTAAAGCATGATATAATAATGTATAAAAATAATCTTCTTTATTTAAAGTATAAAATCCTTTTTGATTATATGTCCTATTTTTTAATATTTTTTCTTCAATTTCTTTACAATAATAATTATCTCCAATATGTCTTAAATCAAAATATGCTATTCTATTTTCTACTTCTGTTTTATAATGTACCCTATATTCTTCTTCAAATACTGGAGTTGCATTTAAAATATATGCTACATCTTCTAAAGATTCACATATTAAATCAATATCATTATGATCATTATTATATATTTCATCTGGCAATGATTCATAATTTCTAAGTATTGCATAATTTGTACAATTATTTAATACATAAAACATTTCAGATACTGTATTCCATTTTTTGCTACCTATTAAATTACTATTTATACTTTTTATTTTATTATCCCATTCATCTGGATTTTCTTTTAAATAATCTTTTACATTTTTTCCTAATAAAAGTGTTAAATCATGATTTGTTTCAATTTCATTATTTGTTGCATGTACTTTATGCCCTCCACCTGTTAATTCTCTATATTGTTCTTTTTTATCAAACATATTTATATTAACAATTTTAGGACCTTTACTTGTTGCTCTTTCTTCATATTTTGGATTAATATCTTTTACAATTATTAATAAAAATTTTCCAACTCCACAATGAACTTCTTTTCCACAACCTTTTGGAAGATTTGTTCCATAAAATCTTGATAAATTATTTGAAAAATTCTCTTTATTCCAATACATTTCATATATATTTATAATTTTAAAATTTTGCTTTATATCTGCAATTATTTCATCTTGTTTATTTCTTGCATTTTCCCAAATTATAAATAAATGCAATTCTTGTTCCATTTTCCTCTCAATCCTTCCTTAGTTCATAATTAGGTTGGAAACCTTTTTATTTATTTTTCAATTTCTTTAAATTCTATATCTGTATTTAATTCATAATAACCTACAACTGGCTTTTTTGACATTACTTCAAATATAAGTGCATCATAATTTCTGTTTATTGGTATAAGATTACCATTCATATCATATTTACTACAACTTAATGATAATGTATATTTACCTGGTGCTAATCTCATTTTTTGTTTAAATTCACACATATATTTTTTACCTTTTTGGCATTTTCCTGTATATATTTTTTGAATATTTGTATTTGTACCACATATTTCTTTTCCCATAAAATCTTTTATTGTCATAGAAAATGTTGGACATTCTACATCTTCATTAAATCTAGCTTTTAATTTTACAGTTATTTCTTCATTATTATCTACTATTTGTTCAAATTCTCCTTTTGAATTAAATATAGCATAATCATATATTTCCGCTTCTTTATTTCCATAAACAATCATATCTGGATTTAAGTTAAAATTACTTTTCCATAAACTTTTATCTGTTTCTTCTACTTGTTTTTCTTCTTTTCTAGTTCCATCACTATTTAACATTCCTGTTA
Source organism: uncultured Clostridia bacterium (assembly GCA_944390695.1). Classification (GTDB taxonomy): domain Bacteria; phylum Bacillota; class Clostridia; order TANB77; family CAG-508; genus CAG-269. Next base: position 5,647 of record CALXQP010000068.1, on the reverse strand, counting down.
TTAATTTTTTATAAGTTTCAACACCTTCTTTTGTTTCACCATCAAATATTTTCTTACCTGAACTTAATATAATTACTCTAGTACAATTTTCTAAAACATCTGCTATACTATGTGTTACAAAAAGAATAGTTTTTCCTCTTTCTTTAAATTGTTGAAATTTCTTAAAACATTTTAACTGAAATGCCATATCTCCAACAGATAAAACTTCATCTACTATTAAAATATCTGGATCTACATTTATAGCACATGCAAATGCTAATCTTGCAAACATTCCTGATGAATAAGTTTTTACTGGTTGATATAAATGATCTCCTATATCTGCAAAATCAATTATATCTTGTTTTGTTGCTTCAATTTCTTCTTTTGTTAAACCCATTACTTGTCCATGTTGATAAATATTTTCTTCTCCAGTAAGTTCTGAATTAAAAGCTGTTCCAAGTTCTAATAATGAACTTATTTTTCCATTTATATTTAAAGTTCCTGAAGTTGGAATAACAACACCTGTTATCATTTTTAATAATGTAGATTTTCCAGCTCCATTTCTTCCAAGTATCCCCAATACCTCTCCTTTTTTTACTGTTAAATTCAAATTATCCATTGCAGTAAAATCTGTATGTCTTTCTTTTTTTGGAAATATTGTTTCTAATAATCTATCTTTTTTTCTATTAAACATCTTATATTTTTTTACTAGATCTTTAATTTCAATAATTGCTTCTTCTTGCTTTTTATCACTCATAATTAATATATTCCTTTCCTAAGGCACAAGTATTGTAATTATTTTTGACCTTATCATCTGTTTATAATACATCTGCAAAATCTTTTTTTGCTCTTTTAAATACTGAATTTCCCCATATAAATAAAATTGCAGTAATAACCCAAAATACTATAGTAAACATTCCATTATTTGCAAATATTATATTTTCATTCATAAATACTTGTCTAAATGATGTTACCAAATATGTAAATGGTATACATTGTATTAATTTCAAAATTGTTTGATGTTCTGCAAGCATACTTAAATTCCATACTACTGGTGTAAACCAGAAACATAATTGCATTACAATTCCAAGTAAATTAGAAAAGTCTGGAACTACTGTTGTTACAGCAGATGTAAATCTTGTTAATGCTATAATGAAACAATATGTTGCAAATATTACATATATAAATACTAAAACATTTGGTAAAAAGCCATATAATAAACATATTATTACAGATATTATTAGTAAAAATATTCCTACAAAACTTGATGCTATAATTGAAATTGTTGGTATTATATCAACTGGAAATACCACTTTTTTAACTAAATAACTATAACCTCTAATTGAATTACTTGCTGACATTATACTATCATTTAGCCATTGCCACATTGCCATTCCTGGAAAAAACCATACTGCATAAGGATAATCTCCACTACTGCCAACTTTTAATATATATTGAAATACTATTGCATATGTTGCCATAAATACAAATGGTTGTAAAAATCCCCATATTGCACCTAAACTTGTATTTGCAAATCTATTTTTAAAATCATTTTTACCAAGTTGCCAAATTAATTTTCTATTTTGTATCATTTGTTTAAAAAATTCCACATTTATCTCTCCTTATTTGTTATTTTTTTGAACATTAAATATCCTATTATTGGAAAATGAAATAAAACAATTTCTCTTATACTTTTTTTAAATTGATTTTTCCCCCCTAATATTTTAAAATATTTTCCTAATTTTAAATTTATTTTTTTAGTTTTTAAAATATTTTCATAATAATTTTCTGCTTCATCAATAAACATTTTATCTTGTTTATTATTTACATATTCTTTACACATTTTTATACCATTTAGATATGCTCTTATTATTACATCTTTTCTATAATTCAAATAAGATTCATAATTTATTCCATTTTTATTTTTCCATCTTGATATGTTTTGATTTAAACTTCTTCCACCAAATACATTTGAATTATGTAATCTATAATCAAATAATGTTTCTTTTATATAACTTATTCCTTTTCCCTCATTTGCAATAAATGCTGCAAGCCAATCATGTGCTATTACATTTTTCTTAAATGGTATCATTTTATTTTTCACATCTTTTGTTATTATTTGTGAACAACCAATCCCTACACATCTTGATATTGCTATTTTATTTTTACCTTTTACTAATGGTACATTTTTATATTTAAAATAATCATCTTGAAGTACAATTCCATTTTCATCAACTTGTCTACAATTACAATAAACCATATCAACATTTTCTTCTTTTAGTTTTTTAAAACTTTTTTCTACCTTGTCTTTATTCCATATATCATCATGATCTGAAAACATTATATAATTTGCTGTTGAATTTTCTAATAAAAATTCAAAATTTTTATTATATCCTAAGTTTACAGGTTGTAAAAATAATTTTATTCTTTCATCTTTTTTTTCATATTCTTTTAAAACTTTTGCTACTTTTTCATCAGTTGATTTATCATCACTTATATATATTTTTATATTTTTATAAGTTTGTTTTAATATACTTTCTATTTGTTTTCTTAAATATTTTTCATTTGTATTATATGTTGTAACTAATATATCAATTAATTCTTGCACATAATACTCCTTTCTGTAATACTTGTAAACATTACTAAATATGATAATGAAATTAAAAATCCAGCAATAACATCACTTGTATAATGAACTCCTAAATAAATTCTACTAGTTCCTATTAAAATAATTAAAATACTTAAAACTGTTATTAATGTCCATTTTAAATATTTATTTTTTACATTTTTATATACTAAATATATCAAATATCCATAAAATGCTGCACTTACCATTGAATGTCCTGATGGAAAACTATATCCACTTTCTTCTATTATTCTAAAATCTGTTGGCCTTGGTCTTTGTATTATATGTTTTAAAAGTTGATTTAATATAACTACTACTCCCAGATTTGCAAATATTAGTCCACCTATTTTCTTATTTTTTATTACTATAAATAAGATTACTGAAAGTGAAATTAAAAATATTGCTCCACCTAATTGTGTAATTCCTTTTACTATTGGTGTTATATTATCTGATATTAAATAATTTGAAATCAAATTATAACCAAATATATCTAGTCTTTGAATTTCTTCATCTAATACATCTTCAACTATTTCTATTACTAATATTAAACTAATAAATAATATTATCCATTTCATGTTTTTCAATATAATTTCTTTTGTTTTCATTTTTGGTCTCATTCCTTCCTCAAGGCACAAATCTGGTTGGAAAAGAATTAAATTTGACATATCAAAAATTCTAATTATTTTTCAACCTTCCTCCAATTACATCTGTTATTATAGCTCTTTATCTTCATTTTAGCAAGTGATTTAAGAAAATTATTGTTTTAATTAGGATAACCTCTGAACATGTCATAACTATTATGTATCTAATGGATAATAATTTTATCAGATTGAAAACGATAATTAAATTTTATATGAAAAATACTTATACTTCCTATATACAAATAAGCAAGTAATTTGGGAAATTAATTACTTGCTCTACTTATTGTAATTCATCGCACTTTAATTTTGCATAAAATTTTATTATATTTCTTGACTTTTCACTAATAAATAGACTATAATAAATATAGGAAATGACAAATCCACAAACGTGGTTTTGCCGAAATTAGTTGTAAAAACTCACACCTAACTCGCCAAAGTACAGATGTGAGCTTTTTTATTTATGTAGTTGCTTATCAACCCAGTTCTTGTAAAGAACTGCTGTCAAGGCAACGTTTAATGATAAACTACAATATTCTTTTTAATTTGTCTATAAATTTTAATGATTTTAGGACACCCTCTTATAGAACAAATAAGAAAAATTTTCAATTTTTCTTTAATTTGTTCTTGCCCGATTTGAGTTTTCGACTATAAGGAGAAAATCTTAAAAGGCTAGCGATTGTAGCTTTTATATAATAGGAAAGCATAACTTTTCTATTATATAAATATATTTTACTTCGTAATTCCATCTTTTTTCATCTTATTTATTATTTTTGCAAAAACTCTATCTCGTACCCATATTTCAGATGATGTTTCCAATATCTTATTAATCGGTATCCACTTTACACCACTATTTTCATCTTCTTTTATATGTATTTCTTCATTTTCATCAGCTTCTAATAAATATGTAACATTAAGATGAACATGTGAACCTACATATTTTCCTCTTTTTTCATGACCATTTACATTGATTATTTCTAGTGAATAAATATCCTTAGAAATTGGTGAAACATCTTTTATCCCTGTTTCTTCTTTTGCCTCTTTTATAGCAACATATAAAAGATCACTATCCCCATCACTATGTCCACCTACCCATGTCCATGAATTGTATATATTATGGTATATCATTAAAATCTTTGTTCTTTGTCTATTAAGTACAAATGCTGAACTAGTAAAATGTCCATATTGGTTTTGTCTAGTTAAAACATCATCAAAATCTTTAATATAATTTAGCATTATTTTTTTGTCAACTTCTTCTTGTTCATTATATGGAACAAATTTTTCAAGATTATTTTTTAAACTATCTACATTTATTTTTATTTTAATACCTAAAACTCCATATTTTTTCTCTTCTTCTAAAGAATAGTATTGGTACATTGATTTAGTTTTTCTATTTATTTCATCTTCATCAGTATACAATTTTCTAAATAAATTCTCAAAAGTATTTTCTTTATATAATTCAATAACATCTACTAACAATTTCTCCTGTAAATCTGGCAATTTTGAAAATTCTATTTGATCTCCAATTTTTATTTGTTGTCTTTTTTCATCATATAATCTAAATTCTATTATTTTAGTTCCATTTTTTATTCTTTCAAATGGACTTTCATTTAATTTCATTTTATGTAACATTTGTTTTCCTCCCTTTTTACAAATTTTTTATATTTTTATTCCTGAAAAGTAATTTTGTTGCCCCTTTAGGCATTTTTATCGTTTTGTCGATGTCGACAAAATGTTCAAGAACAGTAATATCACTGTTTTTACAAGATTCTTTTGCTTTGTTTATAACATTTTCAAATTATCGCCATTCTTTGTAATTCAAAACTGATTGCAATTCTCTAGCATACCAAAATTCAATTCCATTTTCATTAATATGTTTTATATTTTCAAAACTTTGACTAGTATAATTTTCATTTTTATCTAATTTTTGCATTCTTTACATCATCTCCTATAAATCTAATAATTTGCCTTGTTCTTTTCTCCTCATTATTTTACTAAATATATTTATATCACAATTTACAATATTTTCATAGCTTTTTATGGATATTTCCATATAAATAATTAAATGTTGCTACCTTGATATATAACAACCTTAAATATTTTTATCTTAGCTATTTCTTAACTTATTAACACACAAAATCCTTTTTTCAATATTTTTGGTCAAAAAAAGACCGCTTCATTTTTTGAAACGGTTTAAGTTTTTTGTGTTGTCAAATTCTTATAATCTTGAAATTAAGTTATATCAAGCATTATAGAGAGTTTGCAAAAAACTCGTCATTGGTGCCAACGAAGTAGTTATCTACAACTTTTTAGCTCTCTTGGGCGTTGATACAAATATCAATCAATTTGCATATAGATTACCAGATTATTTGATTAAAATCAAGTGCTTTAACAAATTTTCTTG
>CALXQP010000067.1 GCA_944390695.1 uncultured Clostridia bacterium | reverse complement strand
TGGAGCAGGTAGTGGGAATCGAACCCACGTCATCAGCTTGGAAGGCTGAGGTTCTACCATTGAACTACACCTGCATTTCCCTGACACCTATAAATTATAAAATATTATTTTTATTTTGTCAAGCATTTTTTAAAATTTTTTTAATTCATTTCATATCTAAACAAATTTTGTTTGCAACTATACAATTTCTCTATAATTATTAAAATTACATTTTATTTAAAATTTTAAAAAATTCCTATAATGTCCCCATTTGCATCAATATCAATAGTCTCTGCAGCTGGAATTTTAGGCAAACCTGGCATAGTCATAATTTTACCTGCAAGTACTACAATAAAGCCTGCACCAGCCTTTAAGTCAACATCTCTAATATGGAACTCAAAAGGTTCTTTACACTCTAAGTTTTTATCATCATCTGAAAATGAATACTGTGTTTTAGCCACACATATAGGAAGATTTCCATATCCCATATTTTGCAATTTACTAATCTTTTCTAGTACTTCATCTGTATAATTAATAGAATTAGCACCATAAATTTTAGTAACAATTTTTTCTATTTTATCTAAAATTTTATCATTCAAATCATATATATATTGTAATTTACTTTCTTTATTTGTAAGTTCAACTAATTGTGTTGCAATATCAACTGCACCAAGCCCACCTTTAGCCCAACTTTCAACAACACTAGACAAAACTCCTTTATTAGCTAACTCTTTTTGTACAAAATCAATCTCATTTTGAGTATCTGTATTATATTTATTTAATGCAACAATAATATTCATTCCAAATTTATTTTTTAAATTATCTATATGTTTATATAGATTTTCCATTCCATTTGCCAAACATTCCATATTTTCTTGTTGTATTTCTTCTTTTGGAGCTCCCCCATGATATTTTAGGGCTTTAATTGTAGCAACACATACAACAGCATCAGGTTTTATATTTGCTTTTCTACATTTAATATCTAAAAATTTTTCTGCACCCAAATCAGCACCAAATCCTGCTTCTGTTACAGTATAATCAGCAAGTTTCATTCCAAGTTTTGTTGCAATAATTGAATTACAACCATGAGCAATATTTGCAAATGGTCCACCATGAATTATTGCTGGAGTATGTTCTAAAGTCTGTACTAAATTTGGTTTTATCGCATCTTTAAGTAAAACTGCCATTGCACCTTCAGCTTTTAAATCTTTAGCATATATAGGTTCTTCATTTTTATTATATCCAATAATAATATTACCAAGTTTAGTTTTTAAATCTTTAATATCTGTTGCCAAACACAAAATTGCCATAACTTCAGATGCAACAGTTATATCAAAACCATCTTCTCTTTGAACTATTCTCTTTTCTCCTGATAAACCTGTATTTACTTTTCTTAATTGTCTATCATTTAAATCAACACATCTTTTCCATACAACTTTTTCAATTCCAAGCTCATTTCCAAAATAAATATGATTATCTATCATAGCAGATAATAAATTATTAGCTGCTGTAATTGCATGAATATCTCCTGTAAAATGTAAATTAATATCTTCCATTGGTGCAATTTGTGCATATCCTCCACCTGTTGCTCCACCTTTTATTCCAAAAACAGGACCAAGTGATGGCTCTCTTAATGCCAATATTGATTTTTTACCAATTCTTCTTAATCCATCTGCTATTGAAATTGATATTGTTGTTTTTCCTTCTCCTAATGGTGTTGGACTCATTGCTGTAACTAAAATCAATTTACCATCTTTTTTATTTTGTATCTTTCTATTTATTTCATCTGAAATTTTAGCTTTGTATTTTCCATATAATTCTAAATCATTTTCATTTATATCAATTTTTTTTGCTATTTCAGTAATATTTTCTAGTTTCACACTTTTAGCTATTTCTATATCTGTCATTTTAATTCCCCACTTTCTTTTAAAAATTAATATTTATATATTAATTTTTAAGCTATTAAACCAACTATAATTCCTATAAGTGCTCCTACTATTACCTGTAATGGAGTATGACCTAATACTTCTACTAATCTTTCTTGTACCTCTACATTTGTAAGGCCTGGTGTTTCTATAATTTTATTTAATAAATGTGCTTGTTTTCCTGCTGCTCTTCTTACACCTGCAGCATCATACATTACTACCATTGCAAATATTACAGCTATAGCAAACTCACTTGACCCTACTCCTTCATATTTTCCAATAAGAGTAGCTAAACTAGTTACTACTGCTGTATGTGAACTTGGCATTCCTCCAGCTCCCATTATTCTTTTAAAATTAAATTTTTTTGTTTTTACTAAATCATATATTACTTTAAAAGTTTGAATGCAAAACCATGTTATTAATGGTATGTATAAATATTTGTTATTTATTGCCACTTGAAATTCATTCATATTTAATCTTATTCCTCCCCTAAAGCACAAATTATGTATTATCCTATATCAAAATTTTCTTCTTCTATTTTTCCATTATTTTCTAGAAGAATTGTTATTTTCTTTTCTGCCTTTTCTAATATCTCATTACATTGTTTTGCAGTTTTCATTCCTTCTTCAAATTTTTTCACAGAATCATCAAGATTTAAATTTCCTTTTTCTAATTCTATTACTATATTTTCTAACTTTTCCATTGATTCTTCAAAATTTGCATTATTTTCTTTACTCATTTTTAAAATCTTTCCTTTCACATTTATTAATATTCACTAATTTCCCATGTATAAGTATCTATTTCATACCACATTTCTACAATTGCATTACTTTTTACTGCAACATAATATTTTGATCCCTTTTTTTCTTCAATACTAAATGTTACAGTATCATCTTCTCCCCATTCTTTTTTAGCAAGTTCTATAGCCTTATCCTCTTTATTTATAATAGTTTCTTCATTGTTATTATCTTCATTAGCTTCTTTTTCTTCTTCTCCAACATATTCTTCTCCAGGTATTTCTTCTTCATTGCTTTCAGTTTTTTCAGTTTGCTCATCTGATATATCATCTTCATTATCTTTAGATGATATATTATTTTCTAACATTTCACTATTTACAGTTGATATCTGTTCATATATAATTGAAAATATTAATACAGCTAATATTAGTACTAATATTACAATTATTGCTGTTAAAATATTTTGCTTACTTTGTTTTTTCATTTGTCTTCATCCCTTCATATAAAAAATATTGTTATTTTATTTGTGCGACTTTTTCTCCATCAAAAAATCTTAATTTTATTAAATCATCTTTTTCTAATTCTTTTGCACTTTTAATAATTTTGCCTTCTTTTTCTGTTAAAGAATATCCTCTTGTTAAAGTCTTTAATGGACTTAATGCATCAAGTTTACTAATTAATTCTATATATTTAGTTTTATTATCTTTTTGAATATTTTTTATTTTGTTTTCTAATCTCTGAACATATGAATCTAAAACAATATTTAAATCTTTTATTTTTCTAGTAGGATCTGTAAAAATTCTTGATTTCATGCATTTTTCATATCTTAGTCTCATCAATTCAAGCTTTTTCTTTAATGCTAATCTAAATCTATTTTCATAATTATTTATTTTTTGTTTTAATTCATATACATCTGGAACAGCAAGCTCTGCTGCTGCAGAAGGAGTTGGAGCTCTTAAATCTGCCACAAAATCTGCAATTGTAAAATCTGTTTCATGGCCTACTGCTGATATTATTGGTAATTCAGATTGGTAAATTGCTCTTGCAACAATTTCTTCATTAAATGGCCATAAATCTTCTAGTGAACCTCCTCCTCTACCAATTATAAGTACATCTGCAAGTTTTTGTTCATTCATAATCTTTATTTTTTCTGCAATTTGTTCAGCAGCACCTGGACCTTGAACAGGTACAGGAAATAATTTTATATATACATTTGGATTTCTTCTTGTTGATACATTTATTATATCTCTAATTACTGCTCCAGTTTGTGAAGTTAAAACTCCTATAACTTTTGGATATAATGGAATCTGTTTTTTATGTATCTCGTCAAATAATCCCTCTTTTTCTAATTTTTCTTTTAATTGATTAAACTTTTCGTGCAAATCTCCAATTCCATCTTCTAATATTGATTTAGCATAAATTTGATATACTCCATCTCTTTCAAAAACAGAAACAGAGCCAAAAACCATTACTTTCATTCCATCTTGTAGCTTAAAAGCTAATCTTTCAGCATAGCTCTTAAACATTATACATTTTATTAACGAATTCTCGTCTTTTAATGTAAAATATAGATGTCCTGTGTAATGGTTTTTAAAATTGGAGATTTCGCCTTTTACTAATATAGCATTTAGGCTTTCATCTCCATCGAATTTATCTTTTATGTATTTATTTAATTCTGTTACTGTTACTGCATTATATTTCATTTGTTATTTTACCTCATTTTCTTAATATTGACTATTGTATTATAATTTAATTTTCTAATTCTTTTACAACACTTGCCAATATTCCATTTACAAAATTTTTAGAATTTTGTTCTCCATATTTTTTTGCTAGCTCTAAACATTCATTTATTGCTACTTTATATGGTATTTTTTTATATATAATTTCATATATTGCAAGTTTTAATAAACTTAAATCTATTTTCGAAATTCTGTCTATTGTCCAATCAGCTTTTAGATTTTTTACTATTAATTCCTGTATATTTTCAATATTTTTTTCTATTCCAAATACTGCATCTTTTATATATTCTTTTGCTTCATTTTCTTCTATTTCACTACATTCTAAATATAGTTCAATTTGTTCATTAATATCCTCTGATTTCTGTATTTCTAAACTATATATTAATCTAAATGCAAGTTCTCTAATAGCTGATCTTTTCATTTTTTATTTCTTCCCTTTCTAAAACTTCAAATCTAAATTAATGTTATTTTTATTATAATCTGTCAACAAAATTTTTTATTTTTTCTTTTACTTCATCTTTATTTTGTTGCACATAATTTCCAATAAATGCCCCAATAATTAGTAAAACAATTGCTACTATTAATTCATATAATCTTGTACATAATATTAGTATTGCAACTATTATTCCAATTATTGCTCCTCTATATTTACTTATAAAGTTTTTTATATCTTCCATTCTTTATCATCCTATTCTTTGCATAGCAATTATATTGCTTTATTTTTTTCTTGTAAGCTCATTATTTTTACATTAACTTCTTCTACATCTAAATCTGAAATTGTTTTTACTTCTTGTTTTATTTTATTTTGTAAATTACTTACAAGTTCTTTTATAATTACATTTTCATTTACTGTTAAAAATAATGTTATTATTAGTTTATTTTCATTATTAACATTTATTCTAGTATTACATTCTTTTATATTCTCAAAACCTGCTGCAGTATTTTTTACAACATTTTCTATTGAATCTTTTGAAATCATTAATTGCCCATTTTCATTTTTTAGTAATATTCCTTGTGATTCTTTTGTCACTTCTTTAGATCTTTCATCAAAGAATATACATTTTATAGATAATAGTATAAATATTACATTTAAACCTAATATTATTTTTGATGATATTTCTCCTTTTATAAGAAATTCAACCATTTCTGTTACTGTTTCAAATTCTATCCAATTAAATATCAATAAACTTGCTACAATTGCTAACATTAATATTATATATGAATATATTACTAGTGCGAATCTTTCTAAAAATTTCATATTAGTTCTCCTTATTTCTCTTTATTTCCCCTATTATTTTATTGTTGTTCTTGTTTTTCTTGTTCTTTTTCTTCTTCAAAATCTTTTCCAGTTCTTACACCTTGTACATGTACATTTACTTCAGCAACTTTTAAACCTGTCATATTTTCTACTGATTTTTTAACTCTATTTTGAATTTCAAATGCTACATCTGGTATTCTTGAGCCATATTCTACTATTATGTTTACATCTATTTTTACTTCTTTTTCATCAGCTTCAACTTTTATTCCTTTTGATAAATTCTTCTTTCCACTTAATACTTCTGATATTCCTCCGGCAAATCCTCCAGACATGCTTGCTACTCCGGCAACTTCTGATACTGCTATACCTGCAATTACAGCTACAACATCATTTGCTATTTTTATTCCATCATTTGTACCTTCTTCAATTTCCTCAATTTCTAATACTTCCTCTTTTTTTTCTTCCATGTTTTCTTCCATATTATTTATCCTCCTTATAGATAATTTTTATATTTTATAGTATATCAAGAATTCTTGAATTTTACAACAATTTTTTTTGAATATTTTATTAAATTATTATATTTGTTCTTTTTTATTATATCCAAACATAGAATCTAATTTTCTACTCATTAATTCCCTTGTAACTTCATCAATGGTTCCAATAATCTTTTCTCCTGTTTCATTATTTTCTGCTTCTATGTGTTCTTTATCTGTTTTATCTCCTATTATTATCATATATGGTGTACCTAAAATTTTAGTATCTTTAATTTTGGCTCCAATTGTTATATTTTCTCTGTCATCAATAATAGCTCCCATTGTTTGAACTTCAAGATTATCATACAATTCCTCTGCTAATTTTACTTTATCTGGATTATCCATTTTTGGAATTATTTGTATCATATAAGGAGCAATTTTTACAGGTAAAACAAAACCACATGGCTCACCTTTTTGGTCTTTTATAACACATTGTTCATATAATGCCGCTAAAGTTCTACTTACTCCAATTCCATAACATCCCATATAATATAAATCTTCTTTTCCATCTTGATTTATAAATTTTCCATTCATCATTTCTGAATATCTTGTTCCTAATTGAAAAATATGTCCTAATTCCATTGTTCTTATTTCTTTAAATCCAGATATATCTTCTATTCCATATTCTTTTTTTAGATATTCTTTATAATCTTCTCTTTCAAGAATTTCTGTATTTAATCCAACTCCAGTTACTTCATTATATAATATTTTATCTTCTCCTTGTTCTGAAATTATCATAAATTCTTCTGATTTTTTACCACCCATAGCACCATTATCAGCAACTATTGTTATAACTTTTAAACCAATTTGTTCAAATATCTTTAAGAAAGCTTTTTTTACATTTTCATATGATTTTTCCATATCTTCTGGAGTTGCATCAAAACTATAAGCATCTAACATTGGAAAAGCTTTTCCTCTTAACAAATATCCCCTTGTTCTGATTTCATTTCTACATTTTTCACCTATTTGATAAAAAGTTACAGGTAAATTTTTGTAAGATTTTAATTTTTCTCTTGCAAACTCTAACATTGCCTCTTCCCCTGTTGGTGCTAAGCAAAATGTTCCTTTATTTGATTCTGTTATTAACATTGTACCATCATTTATATAATGATCATATCTACCTGAATTTTTCCATATTGTATCTGGTTGTAATGTTGGTAATAATACTTCTATACATCCATAACGATTTAAAGTGCTTACAATAATTTTCTCTATTTCCCTTCTTAATAATAGTGGTATAGTTCCATATCCAAATAATCCAGCACCATATTGTACTAATTGACCTGTTTGTAATAATATACTTTGTCCTGGATACATTTTATCAATATTATTTAATTTATTTGTTCCCATTCCTGTTTGTGATAATCTCATTTTAATTCCTCCTCATTAATTTTTTCTTCTACTAATTCATCAATTACAATTTGCCTATTTGCATCTAATTTATATCTCGGCAATTCAGGTAGTTCTTTTAAATTTTGATATCCAAATAATTTCAAAAATTCAGATGTTGTCTTATATGTTGTGGGTCTTCCCGGCAAATCTGCTTTTCCTGCATCTTCTATTAATCCATAATCAAGCAGTTTATATATTGTACCATCACTATTTACTCCTCTTATTGCTTCTATCTCTGCCCTTGTAGTTCTCGGATTATATGCAATTATCGCAAGAGTTTCTAGTGCTGCTGTTGACAAACTTGGCTTTACTCTTTTATCTAAAATAGGATATATATATTCATAATATTCTTTTTTGGTAGATAATTGATATCCGTTTTCTACTTTAATTATTTCTATTCCCCTTGTTTTATATTCTTCTTGCATTTCATTTATTATTTCTTCAATTCTATTTTTATCTATTTCTAGTGCTAATACTAATTCTTCTTGTGATATTACTCTTCCTGCCGCAAATAGTATTGCTTCTATTATTTCTTTTATTTTTTGTTCTTCCATTTTCATTCCTACTTTACTCTTTTTAACGCTTACATTCTCTCATGTTTTTGTCTTTATGTCAAGTATTTTTAGATATTAATTATATCAAAAATAAAAAAACATTGCATAAAAAAATAAATTGGCAAAGAATAAATTCGTCATTGACTATTAACATAAAAAATGATATAATAAAGATATAGGTTAAACACCTAGTATCAAAAAGAAATGAGGTAAGATTATGGAATTTGGTATGTCGATTTTCCGGGATATGGTAAACGTATTGCCGGATGATGCTATCATTCGCATTGACAATGACCGAAACATCGTCGCTACTCATAAGAGTCGCGGCCACAACATCGTTACTTGGTTCAAGGGTGACGGTGTGATGTGGATATACCGTGATATCAATTTCACGGATATCCAGGACCTCAAGAAGTTCGACCACATGCTCTATGATGTTCATTGGAGCGTTGGTACAAGTTGCTATTCCGGTTATCGGAAGGCAATCGCAAAACTCATCATTGGCGAGTAATTTTGATCGCCGGAGGAGATAGAGCAGCCAACTCTGTCTCTCTCTTTTTTAGAAAAATTATATTTACTTTTGTTCACTTTTGTGATAAGATAATGAAAACTTTATAAGGAGTGTCTGTAATGGAAGAAAAAGAAAAAAATAATGAAAAAGAAATTGAAATTATTAATGGAGATGGCTCTACTCTAGACATTTCACCTGTTTATGAACACATTAATGCAGCAAAACCAAAAAGCAAAGACAAAAAGCCAAAAAATATCGTAATTCCAGGAAAAAAAGAAGAAACCAGCAATTAAAGCTGGTTTTTTTATCCAATTAGATATTTTTATTTTACAAAAATTCTTGGAACCCTATTTTGTATAGTACTCATTATTTCATAATTTATTGTATCACAACACTCAGCGATTTCCTCTAATTTTATATTTTCATTATCCCAAATTATAACTTCATCACCTGTATTTACATTATCTAATTCTGTAACATCAGCCATAAAGCTATCCATACATATACTTCCTATTATAGGACATTTTTTTCCATTTATATATACATACCATTTATTAGATAAAACTCTTCTAAAACCATCTGCATATCCAATTGGTACAGTTGCAACTTTAGTTTCTCTTTTTGTTATATAACTTCTACCATATCCAATGCTTGTGCCTTCTTTTACAGTTTTTAAAAGTATTATCTTAGATTTTAATTTACATACTGGTTTTAAATCTATTTTTTCTAATGCTCCTTTTGAAGATTCATATCCATAAATTAGCATTCCTGGTCTTACTAGATTACATTTAGCATCTGGAAAATTTAAAATTCCATTTGAAGCACATGAATGAATATATCTTATTGTTGGAATATTTTCTCTACAATATTCAGCAGCAATTTCAAATGAATCTAGCTGTTTTTTTGTATATTCTTCATCTGTATCTGGAGAAGATAAATGAGTATATACACCATCTATTAATATATTTTTATATTGTTTCACTAAATTCACATATTCTTCTATTCTATTAGGATGTATACCTGTTCTCCCCATTCCGCTTCCTATTTCTATATGAATTTTAACATTTCTACCATCATTTCCTAATGCATCTAAAAAACTTGCTGAACTTACTCCAATTATTAAATTATTTTCCATTATACTCTCTATTTCAGTTGTATATGGTTGATTTAATACAAATATATCATTTTTATAACCTAGTTTTCTTATAAATGTGCCCTCATCTACAGTAGCTACTGCAACAATATTAAACATTTCTAACATATCTAATCTTGTATTTATATATGTTCCATATGCATTTGCTTTAATTACTGGCATTATTTCAATATCTTTTTTTACTTTTTTTCTTATACTATTTATATTATATAAAAATGCATTTAAATCAACTTCCATAATTGTTGGTCTCATAAAATCTCTCCTTTTACTTTTTTGCTACTTCTATATAAAGATATATCTGTACATAAATATATGTTGATTGTATTATTACTGATTTTTACCACAACAGTTCTTATACTTTTTACCACTTCCACATGAAGTAGCTGCTTATGTATTATCAATATATTTAATATTTATAATATTATTGATATTTCAGGCTTTTTGAGGACTAAGTAACATTAAAATTATCAAT
>CALXQP010000066.1 GCA_944390695.1 uncultured Clostridia bacterium | reverse complement strand
TGCCCCCACTATTTAATTCATTGTCTACTATCTGATAAATATTGCTTCATCATATATCCATCGCCATCAGTAACAGATACTCTATACCAGTCTCCTTCTTCTCCCCTTACAGTAACTGGCGTATTAAATCCTACACTTGCTACAATGTCTGATGAAGTTGTTGCTTGTGCCCTAATATATACAGCATCAACATTTACATACATTGTTTTTGGGTAACCTTCATCATTTGAAAAATTACTATTAGAATTATTGTCGGAATTGTTGCTATTATTATCACTGCTTGCAGTATTGTCTCCACTATTTGAATCACTTGCATCTCCATCATTTTCATCTAGAGAATTGTCATCAGCATTATTTTCATCCGAAGAATTATCATTTTCATCAGATGCTACATTTGCTTGATCATCTGATGTATTTGTATCAGAAGAATTATCTACTGTGTTGTTTTCATCATTATTGTTACTTCCGCTTGCATTTTCTGTACCATTAACATTACTTGTGAATACCCATCCAGAAGCTGTATCAGTTTGAATATATGCCCATTTACCTGTTATAGAAACAACAAAAACCTCAGTACCACTATTTACAGTTTCAAGTACCGTTGAATTTAGTAATGGTAAAACATACAAACTTGAATTAGTATTTACTATTCCATTTGAATTTGCTTTTGCTGGTATATTTGTATTTGCCGTAGTCTGACTTACCTCAACATATTGCTTGCTTACATAACCTTCATAGTCTTGATATTTTATTTGATACCAATCGCCTTCTTCTGCAATAATGTCAAATGAAGCATTTGCAGGTAAAACTGTTACAACATTTGATGATGTTGATGGACTTTCTCTAACATTTAAAAAGTCTGCGTCCTTTAAAGTTCCTGTGTTTGCGAAGCTAACAGTTGCAAATATTAAAGCAAATATTATAAAAATTGTTAATATATTTAGCAATTTTTTCATTTAATTCCTCCTAAGTGATTTCATCTTTTTCAAATTATTTTGTGGTTTATCTCTCACAAAATTGATTTTATTTATTTCATATTAATTATCTCTAAAACGTAAATTATTTATATTGTATTCCTTTTAGAAATCTCCATAATTATCTTATAACTTATGCCCTCTAAAGTCAAGATATTTGTAACAATTTTGTAATATTTAATTATGTACTTTTTATAAGTTTTGTGATATACTTTTAATATGTTAAATTTATTTTACATATAAGTAATGTAAATTAATTTATTAAAGACTAAATTATATTGCTAATTTTCGCGGGAGTAATTTAATGGCAGAATGTGACCTTCCCAAGGTTAATGTGCGAGTTCGATTCTCGTCTTCCGCTCCAATCTAGTACTTAATAATTGTTGATATTCCAATATTTTTCCAGCATTTTATTCTGTATTGAATTATAAGCTCAAATATGATACAATACCATTGTATTAATTAATTTGGAATGAAAATACTTTTTCATGGCGTTACTAGACATTTTAAGGAGGAGCATTATGATTGCAGTAAAAACAGCCTTTGTAGCCAGCAAAAACTTTGAAGAACTATTTTCACTTATTGAAAAAACTTTATTGGATGACCCCAAAACACTAATTTTTATTCATAATCAAATTTATTTTGAGTTATGTGAAAGCGCATACCTTGGTGCAAACGATGATGGTAGTTGCAAGTTTTATATTGCTGGAGAGTGTATTTTAATTGAAACTTTTTCCTCTTCTCCAATAATTGCTTTAGCAAGTTTTACCGAAGATTGTGGCGATTTTAAGCAATTAGTAACTTTTCGGTCACCCAAAATTCGTTATCATATGCATGATGATATTGGTTTTCAACGTTGGTTACTTATCCAGTATAAAACCCAATAATTAAAAAGGTTATCACAAGAGAGTCATTTTTATAAACGACTCTCTTGTGATTTATAATAAATTAATTTATACCCCATCTTACTTCAGATTCAACATTACCTTCATACTAATCTTTCTTTTTTTCTTACTTTATGCTATATGATATTTTATAAAATTTATCAATGCTTTTAGTCATTTTTATTTTTTACTTCTAAACTTAAAGGTTCTATAAATTTTTTTGTAAATTCACTTGATCTTGGAACAAACGTTTGCTATATTATAAAAATAAAAACATTATTTTAGGAGAGTGATAATGAAAAAATAAGGACAGAATTTTATGAATAAAACATTGACTTATCGCATGAAATATTGTACATAGTATTATAAAGTAATCAGTAAGGATTGCTGTGGGAGGAATAAAAGTTCCAGTAAAATTGCTATGGGAGGCAATTAGTTAGAAATAGTTAATTGCCAGTTTTTATTATATTTTATATTGTTTATAAAAGTTGATTAATCAAATTTATTTTTCAAATATTCATTTGAGTAGTCTATCCATTCAGGAGCATTATTTTCTTGAAATAAATGATAAAGAAAATCCATTATAATTTGATGCCTATTCATTGCTTCTTTCTTACCTGATTCTGTCAACATTAAATCCTTAAGTTTTAATATTTTTTCAAATATATGACATACACTACTATCGGCACACCTACTTGTATATTTGTCAGCTATTTTACATCTTTTGACTTAGGATAAGGCTTAATTTCATCTGTCAAACCTAAAATATAATCCGTTGATGTATTATAAAATGATGCTAATTTTATTAAATGTTCTATTTGAATTGTATTTTTCCCTCTTTCAATTTGTGAATAACTATTTTGTTGTATTCCTAATAATTTGGCAATTTCAATTTGTTTTTTATCATTATCTTCTCTTAATTCTCTTATTCTTAACATTTTAACTCACTTTCAAAAGAATTTTATAATATCCTTTTGAAAGATATTGACTTTTATCTTTATTAATGATATTAATTATATTATTAATATCTTTAATGAAGATATTGTGTTTGTCTAAAACAATTGTACAAGAGAAAAGGAGAGAAAAAATTATGAAGAATTTTAGAAAAAATCAAGGAATTACACTAATTGCATTGGTTATCACAGTGATTGTTTTGCTAATATTAGCTGGGATAACAATTGCGACCCTAACAGGAGACAATGGAATATTAACAAGAGCACAGGAAGCAAAGCAAGAAATTGAAAAGGCTTCTGATAGAGAATTAATAGCTATGGCAGTATCAGAAGCTCAAATAGGAAAAAATGGCTATCAAAAATTAGATGAGACTAACTTTCAAAAAGCATTAGAAAGCCAATTTAAAGGAAGAAAAGTAGAAGCAATAGCTAATGGCGATGGAAGCTTTAATATTAATCTTGATAATGTGAGTAATATGTATTATATAGACAATGATAGTCAAATAATAGATAAAGCGGATATGATTGCAATTGGAACAGCAGATGAATTAAAAGCATTTAGAGATGATGTGAATAATGGAAATACTTATGAAGGAAAATATGTTTATTTGACAAATAATATAACCTTAGATATAAGTGAAGAATGGACACCAATTGGATTGTATCCAGTAGACTCTACAGGACCTACAGATGAAGAAAGAAATAAACCATTTAAAGGAACATTTGATGGAAATAATTATAAGATAAATGGTATATATATAAATACAACCAATAAAGGTCAGGGTCTGTTTGGCATAGTATATGGTGGAAATATAAAAAATGTTAAAATAGGTAGTGAGAATCATTTTAAAGTAGGCAATATATCTAGTGCTTTAGTTGGATATTTATATAATAGTGACATATATAATTCTACGAATGAAAGCGAGATTAGTTCAAATGGTTTGTATATAGGAGCAATAGCTGGTTTTGTAGAAAAAAATTCAAAAATTGAAAAATGTTCTAATACTGGAAATATTACAATTTTTGAGAATACATCAGAAGGAGTTACAATAGGAGGAATAATTGGACAACTAATGAATTCAATAGCTTTGAAATGCATAAATACCGGTACAATACAAGCAAAGAATAATGTAGGAGGAATTTGTGGGTATAGTTCTTCATCAAAAATAGAGGAATGTGTAAATATGGGTATTATAAAATCTTTTAATATGTTTTCTGGTGGGATTAGCGGACTAATAAGAAATACTGAAATAGAATCATCTTATAATATGGCTAACATAACATCTAACAGTTGGTGGGCAGGAGGAATAACTTCGTTGGCTTATGAAATTTGTAAAATAAAAAATTGTTATAATGTTGGGAATATAGTAGGAACTCAAATGGTAAGTGGAGTATGTAAATCTGCCACAGACGGAATATTGGAAATGTCTAATTGTTACTACTTGGAAAATACTATAAACGGGACAAACGAAACAGATAAAATAGAAGGTGTAACATTAAAAACTAGTGAAGAATTAAAAAATTTATCAGAAATTTTAGGTGAATCTTTTAAGAATGATATAAACAATATAAATAATGGATATCCTGTATTAAACTGGCAATAGGAAAATAAAACAAGATTAAAAAAAAATGATATATAATTTAAAAAACGTAGAATATATAAAGTTGATTAATCAAATAATAGCTTTTATTTTGCAAAATAAATTTATAATATAAAAACAAGGTAAGCAAAACTATTGCCTACCTTATTTTATATTATACTAATTGTATATTATTATTCAATTACTTCTGATACAACACCGCTGCCAACTGTTTTTCCACCTTCACGAATAGCGAATCTTAATCCTTGTTCGATAGCGATTGGTGTAATTAATTCGATTGTCATATCTACGTTATCTCCAGGCATTACCATT
>CALXQP010000065.1 GCA_944390695.1 uncultured Clostridia bacterium | reverse complement strand
TGCCAGGGTCTTCGTACCAGGCTCAGCCTTTGTCAAAGTAATATATTTCAGGATTTGGCCGGAGTGAGAGAGGCTCGATTTTTGAGATTACATTTTCTTTTTTTACGTAATGAGCAGCAGGGATTTTGGAAGTAGGAGTTGTCGATTAGGGAAAGGTTGGGGTGGTGAGGACTTCGGGAAAATGCCGAAATTTAAAAGAAAAATAGCATTGACAAATATTGTATTTGATGATAGAATAAAGAACAGTAAATAGCGGAGGAGCTATTTTGTGATAGTACATTTATCTTAGGTTCTTGTTTAGAAAGGAGATAAGATTATGTCTTTTAATGAATCTCATTACAAAATGGATGAAGATGGTTTTAAATCTCAGAGCGAGGCCGAAAGAGCGGTCGAAAATGGACACTTGAAAGTCCTGTCAAATGGAAATTTATACGATTCACAAACTGGCCAAGAATATTGGCCTGATGGGACCAAAAAAGGTTAAATTTCCATAATGAAAGCAAGCCGAATCTACAACTGAATAACTAAGAACCTAAGATTTTTGTTAAGAAAAGCGTTGGAGTAATTCCAGCGTTTTTCTTTTATATAAGAGGAAAGTGATACTTTCCTCTTATATAAAAAGCTACAATTGCTAGCCCTTTGAGATTTTCTCCTTATAGTCGAAAACTCAAATCGGGCAAGAACAAATTAAAGAAAAATCAAAGATTTTTCTTATTTGTTCTATCATAAAAGAAAAAGATGTAGAATATAATGTTTGAGAGACTATTGTGAACTTTGTGTGAAATTTAAATAAAAGTATTGACAATAAAAATAAATGGGTATATACTGTTAGCAGTCAAAAGAAAAGAGTGCTAAATAGAAAATGTTTATAAAAATAAGGAGGTATATTATGATAAAACCATTAGCAGATAGAGTATTAGTAAAAATGAAAGAAAGTGAAGAAACCACAAAAAGTGGAATAATCTTAGCAAGTACAGCAAAAGAAAAGCCACAAATAGCTGAGGTCATTGAAGTTGGGCCAGGAAGAATGATTGATGGCAAAAGAGAAGAAATGGAAGTAAAAAAAGGAGATAATGTAGTTGTTAGCAAATATGCCGGAACAGAAGTAAAATATGAGGGTGAGGAATACATTATTCTTAGAGAAGAAGATATATTAGCTGTAATAGCTTAAAAAAGAGAGGAGAAATTAAAATGGCTAAACAAATTAAATTTGGAGAAGATGCAAGAAAATCATTATTAGAAGGTGTCAACAAATTAGCAGACACAGTAAAGGTCACATTAGGACCAAAAGGAAGAAATGTAGTATTAGACAAGAGCTTTGGAGCACCATTAATAACAAATGATGGTGTAACAATAGCAAAAGAAATAGAATTAGAAGATAAATATGAAAACATGGGAGCTCGTTTAGTAAAAGAAGTTTCAACAAAAACAAATGATGTTGCAGGAGATGGAACAACAACAGCAACAGTATTAGCACAAGCAATGATAAAAGAAGGTGTAAAAAATGTTGCTGCAGGAGCTGACCCAATGGCAATAAAAAGAGGAATTGAAAAAGCTGTTGACGGAGCTGTAAAAACTCTAAAAGAAATAACATCACCAGTTAATGGAAAAGAAGATATTGCAAGAGTTGCAAGTATATCAGCAAATAATTCTGAAATAGGAGAATTAATAGCTGATGCAATGGAAAAAGTATCAAAAGATGGAGTAATCACAATTGAAGAATCAAAAACATCAAATACAGAATTAAATGTAGTAGAAGGAATGCAATTTGACAAAGGATTTATATCTCCATATATGGTAACAGATACAGAAAAGATGGAAGCTATTTTAGATAATCCATATATATTAATAACAGATAGAAAAATAAGCAATATTCAAGAAATATTACCATTACTAGAATCATTAATGCAATCTTCAGGAAAACTTATGATTATATGTGATGATATAGAAAGTGAAGCATTATCAACATTAATCTTAAACAAATTAAGAGGAGTGCTAAATGTTGTTGCAGTTAAAGCACCTGGATTTGGAGATAAGAGAAAAGCAATGTTAGAAGATATAGCAATAATTACAGGTGGAGAAGTAATTTCACAAGATTTAGGAATGGAATTAAAAGATGTTCAAATTGAACAATTAGGTAGAGCAAAACAAGTAAAAGTACAAAAAGAAAATACAATAATTGTTGATGGTAATGGAGATAAAAATGCAATATCTGCAAGAGTAAAACAAATAAAAGCTCAAATAGTTGAAACAAAAAGTGAATATGATAAAGAAAATTTACAAGAACGTCTAGCTAAAATTGCTGGAGGAGTTGCAGTAATAGGAGTAGGAGCAGCTACAGAAGTTGAAATGAAAGACAAAAAATTAAGAATTGAAGATGCTCTTTCTGCAACAAAAGCAGCAGTTGAAGAAGGAATTGTAGCTGGTGGAGGTACAGCATATGTAAATATAATTCCATCTGTAGAGAAGATTGCAAAATCTTTAGAAAATGGAGAAAAATTAGGTGCTGAGATAGTTCTAAAAGCATTAGAAGAACCTGTAAAACAAATTGCAAGAAATGCAGGATTAGAGCCAGCTGTTATTCTAGAAAATGTAAAAAAAGCAGCAGATGGTTTCGGATTTGATGCAGATAAAGAACAATATGTTGATATGAAAAAAGCAGGAATTGTAGATCCAACAAAAGTTACAAGAAGTGCACTTCAAAATGCAGCATCAATTGCAGCAATGGTATTAACAACAGAAAGTTTGGTAACAGATAGTCCAGAGCCAAAAGGTTGCGGTTGTGGCCATGACCATGAAATGGATAATGGAATGAGCGGAATGTATTAAAATAAAAAATTCTAATATTATCAATTCAGGAGATAATATTAGAATTTTTATTTTTCGTATAATTATTCGGGCTTTTCATATAAAAATTTGCAATTTTTTGTAAAATATGTTATAATAAATAGTGCAACAAAGCTCAAATATGAGCGAATTTTGGAGGTACATTATGAAAGACAGAGAAATTGTGTTCGCAACAAGCAATGATCGCTTCATCTGGGAGAACTGGAGAAGCGGCTGGCGGAAGCTCCGTGAAGAGAGCACGAAGTGGCCCAATGTAGAGGTGTGGGAGAACTTTGGCATTTGTGCCAGAGCGATTCTGACCTACGTCGGGAGCGATAAAGCGGAGCTCCACATCGTCTCTATCTGAGTACTAAAAAGGGGGAGTGTTGATTGACACTCCTTCTTCTTTTTTTGTTGTGGCGATGGCAAATTGGTGCCGGTTCTCTTTTTTACATTATGCAAAAAAGAGAACCGGCACCAATTTGCCATCGCCACAACCCACGAAAAAGAAGAACCGGCACCAAATTAGCAAAATGGCCAAAACCAGCCAGCCAAGCGGCAAAGAAGCCAAAAGGAAAAAAGAGAACCGGCACCAAATTATCTTGACTTTTATTGGTAAATATGTTATAATTTTACTCAGATTGCCCAAATGGCATAAAAGAGATTTTTATGAATTAAAGAAAGAAAAAAGAGAATAATTAAAATAAGATGAAAGGAAAGAAAGGAGAAAAATACAATTATGACAGATGAAAACAATGTTCCAGAGGAGATAAATGGAACAAATAAAGTAGAGAAGAAAGGAAACACACGTAGAAGAAAAAATTACAAAAAAGGAGAAGAAGGAGAGAAAGCAAGAGGAAGAAAACCTAGAAATACAAGAAGTGCGAAAAATCAAAATATATTCAAAAAATCAAATATAAAAATTATTCCATTAGGAGGATTACACGAGATTGGAAAAAATATAACTGTATTTGAATATGAAGATGAGATAATAGTAGTAGATTGTGGAATTTCATTTCCAGAAGATGATATGTTAGGAATTGATTTAGTAATTCCAGATATAACATATTTAATAAAAAATCAAGAAAAGATTAAAGGAATGATAATAACACATGGTCATGAAGACCATATAGGAGGTATACCATATTTTTTAAAACAAATAAATATACCAATATATGCAACTAGATTATCAGCAGGATTGATAAATAACAAATTAGAAGAACATAAATTGTTAAGAAGCACAGAGATGCACATAATAGAACAAGGGCAAACAATACAATTGGGAAGCAATTTTAAAATAGAATTTATTAGAAGTTCACATAGTATTCCAGATTCTGTAATGCTTGCAATAACAACACCTTCAGGTACTATATTACACACAGGAGATTTCAAAGTAGATTATACACCAATAGATGGGCAATTAATGGATTTGGGTAGAATAGCAGAACTTGGAAATCAAGGTGTATTGGCATTAATGTCAGATAGTACAAATGCTGAAAGAAAAGGTTTTACAATGTCAGAAAGTTCTGTTGGAGATGTATTTGACAAATTATTTTTAAATTGTACAAAAAGAATTGTTGTTGCAACATTTGCATCAAATGTACACAGAATTCAGCAAATAGTAAATTCGGCAGTAAAATATGGAAGAAAAATTGCAGTATGTGGAAGAAGTATGATAAATATTATATCAACATCAATAGAATTAGGATATATTAAATGTCCTGAAAATCTTTTTATAGATATAGATATGATAGGAAGTTATGCTGATGAAAAACTTGTAATAATAACAACAGGAAGCCAAGGAGAGCCAATGTCAGCATTAACAAGAATGGCAGCAGGAGATCATAGAAAAGTAAAAATAACTCCAAATGATTTAATTATAATTTCTGCAACACCAATTCCAGGAAATGAAAAATATGTTTCAAAAGTAATTGATGATTTAATGCAATTAGGAGCAGAAGTTGTATATAGTGATTTAGCAGATGTTCATGTATCTGGACATGCTTGCCAAGAAGAACAAAAATTGATTTTAGCTTTAGCAAAACCAAAATATTTTATACCAGTTCATGGAGAATATAGACAATTAAGAGCACATCAAGAAACTGCAGAATTAATGGGAATAGATAAAGAAAATATATTTATGCTAACAAATGGTAGAGTATTAGAAATGAATCAATATGAAGCTAAATTTAATGGAAGTGTTCCAAGTGGTAGAGTTCTTGTAGATGGCTTAGGAGTAGGAGATGTTGGAAATATTGTTTTAAGAGATAGACAACATCTTGCACAAGATGGTTTAATTGTAATTGTTTTAACAATGGATTCACAAACAGGAGAAGTTGTTGCAGGTCCAGATGTAATTTCAAGAGGATTTGTATATGTTAGAGAATCAGAAAATTTAATGGATGATGTAAAAAGTGTTGTAAGACATGAAATTTCTCAATGTGAAGAAAGAGGCATTCGTGATTGGGCTACAATAAAATCTACTGTTAAAGACAATTTAAGAGATTATTTATTTATAAAAACTAAGAGAAATCCGATGATTATACCAATTATTATGGAAGTATAAAAAATAGTGAAAGTGGGAAAAAATATGGATTATAAAGATTTAGCAAATTTGATCTTTCCTGATGTGAAAGATATATCATATTATGAAGAAAAATATCCTGAGAGAAATTTGGGAGAAGGTGCAATTGTAACAAGATTTGCACCTAGCCCAACAGGTTTTGTACATATAGGAGGTTTATATCAAGCACTTGTGGCAAGAACAGTAGCAGAAAAAACAGGAGGAGTATTTTTCTTAAGAGTAGAAGATACAGACCAAAAAAGAGAAGTTGAAGATGGTGTAACTGGAATAGTAAATTCTTTAAAAGATTTTGATATGGCACCAGATGAAGGAATGATATCAGATACAGAAGAAATTGGGAAATATGGACCATATAAACAATCTTTAAGAAAAGAAATATATCAATCATATGCAAAATATATGATTGGACAAGGAAAAGCATATCCTTGTTTCTGCACACCAGAAGAGGGTGAAGAGATTCGTCAAAAACAAGAAGCTGCAAAAATTAGACCAGGATATTATGGGGTATGGGCAAAATGCAGAAATATTACAGTTGAAGAAGCTGCAGAAAAAATTAAAAATGGTGAATCATATATAATAAGATTTAAATCACCAGGAAGAGAAGATAGAAAAATCAAACATAAAGACATAATAAAAGGAAATGTAGATTTTCCAGAAAATGATTTAGATATAGTAATAATAAAAGCAGATGGATTGCCAACATATCATTTTGCACATGCAGTTGATGATCATCTAATGAGAACAACACATGTAATAAGAAGTGATGAATGGTTATCATCTGTACCTTTACATTTGCAATTATTCCATGAATTAGGTTTTAAAGCACCAAAATATGCACATATTTCACCAATTATGAAAAATGATAATGGCGGAAAACGTAAATTAAGTAAAAGAAAAGACCCAGAAGCTGCTGTAGAATATTATAAAAAAGAAGGAATACCAGCAGATGCAGTAAAAGAATATTTATTAAATATTGCAAATTCTACATTTGAAAATTGGAGAAGAGCAAATCCAGATAAAAAAATTGAAGAATTTGATTTCCAATTAAACAAAATGAGTGTGAGTGGAGCATTATTTGATATGGTCAAATTACTTGATATTGGAAAAATAGTCATATCAAAAATGACAGCAGAAGAAGTTTATGAAAAATCTTTAGAATGGGCTAAAGAATATGATAATGAACTTGCTGAACTTCTTAATGATAAAGAATATGGTTTAAAAGTATTTGGAATTGAAAGAGGAAATAAAAAGCCAAGAAAAGATATAGCTAAATGGTCAGATGTAATTTCAAATATTGATTATATGTATGATGATAAATTTTATGGTAAAATTAAGGAATATCCATATCAACAAGCTATATCTGACAAAGAAGATATTTCTAAAATTTTGAGCTTATATATTGAAAAATATTATGACTCAAATGATGACAAACAAACTTGGTTTGATAAAATAAAAGAATTAGCAGTCGAAATGGGCTATGCAGGCGAAGTTAAGGAATTTAAGGCAAATCCAGGAATGTATAAAGCTCATGTTGGAGATGTAAGTACGGTTTTAAGAGTTGCTTTAACTGCAAGAACTAATACACCTGATATGTATGAAATTATGCAAGTTTTAGGAAAAGATAGAATTATTAAAAGATTAGAAGTTGCAAAAGAAAATTTGAAATAGGAACTCTATATTTAGAAAAATTTTAAGGACAGAAAAATTTAAAATAAAAAAATTATTAAAAATAGAAAATCATAAGTGTAGACTAGTTTTAAGAATAGAAAAATTTTTTGAATCAAAATATATGATAAAAGAAGGAGGGCAACAATATGGAATATCAAATTGGTGATATAGTTAAAACTAAAAAGACTCACCCATGTGGAAGTAATAAATGGGAAATTATAAGAATTGGAGTTGACTTTAAACTAAAATGCCAAGGCTGTGGCCATATTGTTGTTCTTGAAAGGCCAAAAGCATTGAAGATAATAACAAAAAAAATAGAACCATTCCAAACTTAATCTTAAACGGGATAGGTTCTATTTTTTATTATATTATAAAAGATCACTTTTTTCTATACAAGAATTAACTTTGCTAAAATATCTAAAGAAGTTCGATATTATTTATATATTTTTCGATTATGCTCCAAACATTATCACTATAAATTTTTCTTTCTGAAGAAAAAGGAAGTGTAGTAATATCTCCTATAGGATTAAGTTGTTTTTGAATATTTCTCACATAATCATCAACTTTAGTTTTAGCGATTTTATCTGCTTTATTAGTTAGAATCATACAAGGCAAGCCACTTCTAATGACATAATCATACATTAAAAAATCATTTGCAGTAGGGTCATGTCTAATATCAACTAAAAAGATAATTAAACAAATTTCTTTCCTATTTTTCAAATAAGATTCAATAAATTTTCCAACATTAATCTGTTCTTCTTTAGACATTTTGCTGTAGCCATAGCCAGGTAAATCCACAAAATAGAAAATATTATCAATATTATAAAAATTCAATTGGCGCGTTTTGCCTGGCTCACTACTTGTACGAGCCAATTTTTTTCTATTAATCATTGTATTTATAAAACTAGATTTTCCAACATTAGATTTGCCAACCAAAACAACCTCAGGTAAGCCGTTTTTTGGATATTGACTTTCTTTAACAGCAGAAATTTCAAATCTTGGATTTTTAATTATCATATTTTAATTCCTCCTCTCTCTCGAAATATAAAAAAGGCAAAAAGAGAACCGGCACCAAATTAGCAAAATGGCCGAAACCAGCTAGCCAGGCGGCAAAGAAGCCAAAAGGAAAAAAGAGAACCGGCACTAAATTGTCTTTTTTCCACCCATGTAAGGTCTCAAAACTTCTGGAATAGTGATGCTTCCATCTTCATTATAATTATTTTCGATAAGAGCGATAAGGGCTCTAGGAGAAGCAACAACAGTATTATTTAATGTATGTGCAAAATAATTGCCTTTTTCGCCTTTGATTCGGATTCCTAGACGTCTAGCTTGAGCATCTCCTAATGTAGAACAACTACAAACTTCGAAATATTTTTGTTGGCGTGGGCTCCAAGCCTCAATATCACAAGATTTTACTTTTAAGTCTGCTAAATCACCTGAGCAACAATCAAGTTGTCTAACAGGAATATTAAAATTTCTAAATAGATTTATACTTAAATTTTTCATTTTTTCATACCAAGCCATAGAATCTTGTGGTTCGCAAATAACAATCATTTCTTGTTTTTCAAATTGATGAACACGGTATAAGCCTCTTTCTTCTAAGCCGTGTGAACCAATCTCTTTTCTAAAACATGGAGAATAAGATGTTATATTAATTGGTAATTGATCTTTTTTTATAATTTGATCTTTATATCTACCAATCATAGAATGTTCAGAAGTACCAATTAAAAATAGATCTTCACCTTCTATTTTATACATCATTGCATCCATTTCTTCAAAACTCATTACTCCTGTAACAACATCAGAACGAATCATAAATGGTGGAATGCAATATGTGAATCCATTGTCAATCATGTAATCTCTTGCATAAGCAAGCATTGATTCATGTAGACGAGCAATATCTCCGATTAGATAGTAGAATCCAACACCACTTGTTCTACCAGCACTTTCTTTGTCTAAGCCATTGAATTTTTCGATGATGTCTGCATGATATGGAATTTCATAATTTGGAACAATAGGTTCTCCAAATCTTTGAACTTCAACATTTTCACTATCATCTTTTCCAATAGGAACTGAAGGGTCTATTATGTTTGGAATTTTCATCATTCTTTGTTTGATTTCTTCAGAATATTTTTCTTCAAGTGCTTCATTTTCCTCAAGTGCAGCATTTATTTTTTGAACATTTTCTCTTATTGCATTTGCTTCTTCTTTTTTTCCTGATTTCATCAATATTCCAACTTGTTCACTTAAACTTTTACGCTCAGACCTTAGGTTGTCTCCATTTAGTTTAGCTTCTCTAGATTTTCTGTCTAAATCTAAAACTTCATCAACTAATATTAATTTGTGGTCTTGAAACTTTTTTCTAATATTTTCTTTTACAAGTTCAGGGTTTTCTCTAATTAATTTTATATCTATCATGTAAATTCCTCCTATATATTTACAATTTAACAATACTATTATATAATAAAAACTGCGAAATATCAATAAAAATATATAAGTTTCGGTATTTTTTAAAATTTTACTCACCCCAGCTCCCTCAATCTACAACACTCACTCCAAAATCCCTGCTGCTTATTACGTAAAAAAAGAAAATGTAATCTAAACAGCTGAGCCTCTTTCACTCAGGCCAAATCCTGAAATATATTACTTCGACAAAGGCTGAGCCTGGTACGAAGACCTTGGCATGGTTCAGCCATGGAGGAGTAATATATTTCAGGATTTTCCGTGAACATCCCTC
>CALXQP010000064.1 GCA_944390695.1 uncultured Clostridia bacterium | reverse complement strand
GCCACTTTAGCTCAGCTGGCCAGAGCACCGCACTTGTAATGCGGGGGTCCCCAGTTCGAATCTGGGAAGTGGCTCCAAATTGTCAGTAGTTTTGCAAATAAGCTTAATTACTGGCTTTTTTATTTTCAAAAAATGGCAAAAAGAGAACCGGCACCAAATTAGCAAAATGGCCAGAACCAGCCAGCCAAGCGGCGCAGAGCGAAAAAGGAAAAAAGAGAACCGGCACCAAATTAGCAAAGGCAAAAAGAGAACCGGCACCAAATTAACAAAATGGAGGAAAATATGAGAGTTATATTAGTAACAGGTGCATCAAGAGGAATAGGAAGAGAAATTGCTAAAAATTTAGCACAAAAAGGAAATAAAGTAATAGCAAATTATAATATATCAGAAGAAAAAGCTAAAATACTACAAGAAGAAAGTGAAAATATAGATATTTTTAAAGCAGATGTATCTAAAAGAGAAGAAGTAAAAAAGATGGTAGAATATGTAATAAGTACATATGGCAAGATTGATGTACTAATAAATAATGCGGGAATTTCAGAAAATAAACTTTTTACAGATGTAACAGATGAAGATTGGCAAAAAATTGTAGATAATAATTTGTATTCTGCATTTTGCGTAAGTCAAGAGGTTTTACATAATATGATTCACAATAAAAGTGGATGTATTATAAATATTTCTTCTATATGGGGAATTGTTGGAGCATCTTGTGAAACAATATATGCAATAACAAAAGCAGGAATTGATGGAATGACGAAATCTTTGGCTAAAGAACTAGGGCCATCAAATATTAGAGTTAATTCTATTGCTCCTGGAATTATTGAAACAGATATGAATAAAAATTTGAGTTTAAAAGATATTGATGATTTGAAAGATGAGATTCCTTTACAAAAAATAGGAAAGACTTCTGATATTTCTAAATGTGTTGATTGGATAATAGATGATGAATATACAACAGGACAAGTAATTTCAATAAATGGGGGATGGGTAATTACCTAAATGGTAATCTCTATATTCTTAAAAAATAAGTTAAAAACTTGCCACAACTTAAGATTGTGACAAGTTCTTTTTTCTATAATTTCCTGAAATTAATTTTGGCAAATATGTTATTATTTTATAAACTGCTAAACGTATTTTCTTACTCCATATATATGATTTTCTTAATTTTCTGGCAGTTCCTAATGAAACAGGTTCATCATCTAAAACAATTAATTCTAGATTATTTTTTTCTATAGTAAATATATAATTTGAACCATTATTATTATCCCATTCATTATTTTCATTATAAAAACAGAAATTAAAAGTATCACTTGAAATAAGCTCGACTTCTGTTTGGAAGCCAAGTTCAGTTTTTTCCATTTTTACATCATTAACATTATCCCAGTTGCTGCCAAAGCCATAATGAATAGAAATATCATTTGAACCATTTTGAAATAATATGCCAGTATATGATATTTTTACTTTACTATTTTCTACTAATTTATCTGTATTGAAAAAAATATTTTTTGTTAATTCCATTTTAAAAACTCCTTCATCTTTTGTTGCTCTTATTATAATATTAATTTTTACAATATTCAAGTATTTTTTCAAAAAAAATATAAAATTTTTTATAATAATAAAAGAAAAAAACAAAGATTGCACAAAACCACAAAAAACTTTACAAATTTTAGGAAAAATCAAAAAAATTTTTCAAAAAATTTTTGTAAATTGCAAAATCCATTATTTAGTAAAAAAATGTTACAAAAATAAATATTTGATTACGGCAGGAAATATTAGAAAAATAAAGATTAGAAAAGAAATTACCAAAAAATACAAGCGCTTAAAAAAATGTTGAAAAAAATGAAGAAAATTATCAAAAAAAAATTGTCAAAACAGCAAAAATATGGTATTATATAAGAAGAGGTAAAAGGAGAAATATTATGTTAGAAATTAAAGAAGGACAAAAAGAACAGAATAATGAAGTTCAAAAAGTAGAAAAAGCTCCTCCAGAAAAAAATGGAGTTCCACCTGATGGAGAGAAAAATGTAGAAACTGTGGCAGATAACCCAAAGATAGAAAATGGAGAAAATGCTGAAGCTGTGGCAGATATCTCAAAAATAGAAAGTGGAGAAAATGCTGAAACTAAGAAAAACTTGCCAAATAACACAAATGTAAGGAAAAAGAGCAAGAAGAAGCTTATAATATTAATAATAGCAGTAATATTAGTTATTGCAATATTATCAATAATGTTTGCACTTATAAATATGGCAAATACTAAAATAATAAAAGGTGTAGTTGTTGGAAGTGTAGATGTATCAAATTTAAGTAAAGAAGAAGCAATGGCAGTATTAAATGATATATATACAAAAAGAGCTGAAGAAAAAATTTATTTAACACATGGAGAATTTGAAACAACAATTACATATGACACTATAGAAGCAAAATATCAAATAGAAAAAGCAGTAGAAGATGCTTATGGTGTAGGTAGAAATGATAATATTTTTATGAACAATATAAATATTTTAAAATCACTGATAAATGGTTATGAAGTTAATTTAGAAGTAACATTAGATAGTGACATGATAAGTCAGGTTGTTAAAAACATAAATAATGGGCTTCAAGGAGCAGTTGTCCAGCCAAGTTATTATATAGAAGAAGATAAGTTAATAATAACATCTGGCAAAGAAGGAATAAAAGTAGATGAAAAGCAATTATTAGAACAAATATATAATGTATTAGATGCAAAAGTTGATAGTGAACAAAAAATAAATATACCAGTAATTAATGCAAAACCTGAAGAAATAGATATAGAAAAAATACATAAAGAAATATATAAAGAAGTAAAAGATGCATATTATACAACAAATCCTTTTACAGTATATCCAGAAGAAAAGGGAATAGATTTTGATATAGAAGCAGCAAAAACGCAGTTACAAGAAGATAAAGAACAGTATGAAATACAATTAAATATAACAAATCCTGCAAAAACAGTGCAAGAAATCGGAACAGAAGCATTTCCAGATTTATTGGGAACATGTACAACTAAATATAATGCAGGAGATAGAGATAGAACAACTAATTTAAAATTAGCAGCAAACAAGATAAATGGAACAGTGCTTTTACCAAATGAAGAATTCTCTTATAATAAAACTGTAGGAGAAAGAACTAAAGCAGCAGGATTTAAAGATGCAGCAACATTTTCAAATGGAAAAGTAGTAGATGGAATAGGAGGGGGAATTTGCCAAATATCATCAACATTATATGATGCAATAATATATGCAAATTTAGATGTAACAACAAGAAGAAATCATCAATTTGTAACTTCATATGTTCCGGCAGGATATGATGCAACAGTAGTTTGGGGCTCACAAGATTTTAAATTTGTAAATAGTAGAAAAAATCCAGTTAGAATAACAGCAACAGTAGAAGGTGGAGTTGCAACAGTAAAAGTATGGGGAATAAAAGAAGAAGTTGAATATGATATAAAAATAGAAACCAAAAAAATTTCAACAATACCATATACAACACAATATGTTCAAGATTCGAGTTTGCCAGCAGGAAAAGAAAAAGTCGTACAAGAGGGAAAAAACGGAAGTAAAGTAGAAGCATATAAAGTAACAAGTCTAAATGGAAAAGTGGTATCAAGGACATTATTATCAAGAGACACATATAATGCTATGAAAAAAATTATACATATAGGAACAGGTCAATAAATAAACATAAGAAGAAAAATATAAAAATAGAAAATGGAGGTAAAAGAAATGGAAAAAAAGGTAGCGAAAAAGATATTAGCGATATTAATAATAATGATGATATTATCAGCAGACTTTTTAGTACTTGGTTCAAATTTAGTGACTTATGCATTAACACTTGATAATACCACAAACCATAAAAATATCGAATTCTCAGCATATTTTAAAAATGGAAAAGGAGAAAAAACAGATACTTTACAAACTAGTATAAAACAACCAGATTTAAAGCTATATGCTGATATTACAGTAAAAAATGATGGATATTTAAATGGAGCATTAGAATTACAAAACAGTAATTTTAAGATAAAAAATAATATCTTATCAGATAATATATCAAGCATTAATGGAAATAAAGTAGAATTAAAACAAATAAATGCAGGAACAACAGTAACAGTTGAGTTAGAAATAGAACCAATTATTACGGAAACAATGACTGCAGACATGTTATTAAAAGCTTCTGATTTGAAATTAACTGGAAAATATATGGAAACATCTTATAAAGGATTAAGTATAGAAGCAGTTAAACCTGTTACATTAGATTTACAAGCAGATGAAAGTGCAGAAGCTGAATTAGAAACAGATATAATAACTAATAAAATATTTAATATAGATGGAACAAATAAAAGAGTAGTACAAGTATTAGTAAAATCAAGATTAACAGAAAATCAATATCCAATTAAACAAACTATTTTAAAAGTTAATGCACCAGTTTTAAGTGAAAAACAACCAGAAGAAGTAAGTGTATTATCTTTAGGAACAATGGCTACAAATGGAAAAACAACATTATTACCTGGAGATTGGAAAAATGAAAATGGAGTTGTTCAAATAACATTAAAAAATGAAGATAGTGAAATTAAATGGAATAAAAATGTTTATGATGAATTAATTGTAACATTTATATATCCAGAAGATGTTGATGCAGATAGAGTTGAAGTTGTAACAGATTCAGAAATTACAGTACATAATTCTGGAACAACATATACAGCAAAACATACAAAATGGATTGAAAATAAAGAACCTAATGGAATAATTACAACACAAGCACAAATTGAACAAACAGAAATTTATAAAGGGTCAATTTATGAAGGGATTGAAACAAAATATAATACAATTACAAATTTAGTAATTACAAATGCAGATATTGCAGAAAAAATTATAGTAAAAGAAGGACCTGATGTATTTACTACAGAAACAGAAGAAATGGCAGCAAATACAAAATATATTTCAACAGAAATAAATAAATCTAAAATGTTAGAAATTTTAGGTGAAGATGGGGTTGTTGAAATAAAAAGTGGAGACACAGTAAATAAAATAGATGGTAATACAGAGCCAGATGAAAATGGAAATATTATATTAAATTATTCTAATCCAGTAAATGAGTTAGAAATTACAACAAGTAAACCTGTAAAACCAGGAATGTTAGAATTTAGACATACAAAAGCAATTGTAGAAGGTACATATACAAGAGAACAATTGCAAACAGTAAAAACAATTAAAACATTAAATACAGTTACAGGAATAAAAAATGTAGAAGATAAAGAAACAGCTATAGTAGAAAATAGTTCTGAAGCAAACTTAGAATTAAAAGAAACAATAACAAAAGCTGAATTAACAGTAAATAAAGAAAGTTTTTCAACAATGACAACAAATCAAGGTGTTATTATAGGTGTAAAATTAATTACAGATGGTATGAAATATGATTTATATAAAAATCCAAGAATAAGAATTCAATTACCATCAGCTGTAGAAAATATACAAATAAATTCAAACAAATTATATGCAAATGATTTTACAATGACAACAAATTATGATTCAGCTAATAAAGTAATTGAAATAGATTTAAATGGAGAACAAACAGCATATCCAGAAACCTCTGCAACACAGGCATATTTACAACTTGATTTAGATATAACTTTATCAAAATTTGCACCAAATGCAATGGATAAAATTGTTATGACATATACAAACGAAAATGGTATTCAATATGATGGCGGAACAACTGATAGAGGTGTAATTGAGAAAGCTGTTGAGATATCTTCACCAAGTGGATTAATTACAATACATAATTCAGAAACATATAATATTACAGGAATTTATGGAACAAGTGAAGATAAACAAGTAGTACAAGTTTTAAATGAAGATGCAGGAAAAGATGTAGATTTTGAAATTGCATTAGTAAATAATACAGATACAAATCTAAAAAATGTAAGAATTTTAGGAACATTACCTACAAGTGAAAATACAGTAATTGATGGAGAAACAAATACTTTAATAACAACATTAAAAGAAGTAACAGCAACAGGTGGAACAGTATATTATACTGAAAATGTAAATGCAACACCAGATTATGAAAATGTAGATAATGGATGGGGAACAACATTTAATGCAAATTCTAAGAAGTTTTTAATAGTATTAGATGCATTAAATACAGAAACAGCATATATGGCAGGATATAAAATCCAATTACCAAATCCAATGATTAAAGATGCATTTGGATATGCACAATATAAAGTTATATATGATACAGATACAGAAACAAATTTAGAAACACAATCTGTAATAATTGGTTTCCAAACACCAACTGAAATAAAACTTGAAACAAATGTAACAGCACAAGTCGGAAATGACAATATAAATAGTGGGGATACAATAAAAGCAGGAGAAGTTATAAAATATACAACAACTGTAAAAAATAATGGAATACAAAAAGTTGACAATATACAATTCAAATCAAACATACCAGAAGGAACTGTAGTTGTTATACCACAAAACCCAACATCACATACAGGAACAGTTTATTATATAGAACATCCAGAAACAACAGAGATGGTAACAACAATACCAACACTTGCTTCTGGAGAAACATATACAGTTACATATGAAGTAAGAGTAAAATCTGACTTAACAGAAGAAAAACAAATTTCTTGTAAAGCAACTGCAGTATGTGGAGAAGAAGCAGTAGAAAGTGCAGAATTTACAAATAAAATAGTTCCATCAAAATTAAGAATAACAACTAAAAAGATTTTACAAGAAGATGTACCGGTAGTAGCTGGTGGAACAATGGAATATCTTGTATTTGTAGAAAACTTATCAGCAGAAGAAATTACTAATTTAGAAGTAGAAGTAATAACATCAAACTTTAGTGTGGGAAATATTACAGATGGACAAGGATTATTTATAACAGGAAATGATGCATTAAAAAGTTTAAAAATAAATAGTATTCCTGCAAATGGAATAGTATCTTTTAAAATAGTTGGAGAAATTTCAGAAAATGTAGATGATGTAACAGCTTATGCAATTTTAAAAGATTCACAAGGAAATACATATAGATCAAATAAAATAGTTAATACATTAGATAAATATAGTGCAAAAATATCTTTAACAAGCCCACAAGATAAAGCAAGTTTAAGATATGGTGAGAAAATAGAATATAATATTACTGTAGAAAATACAGGTAATTTAAATTCTGTAATAGAAATTGCAGATAAAATACCAGAAAACTTAATAGTTGAATCAATAGCTGTAAATGGAGAGATTATATTACAATCAACACATTTAGCACAAGAAGATACATATTTGAAAAATATATCAAATGATGTAACTCATAGAATTCAATTAGAACCAGGTGCTTCTGCTACAATGACTATAATGACAAGAGTTGGCGGCATAGGAGATGTTGATACAAAAACAATAACAAATAAAGCAGAAGTAAGAATTATGGATGTTGTAGTTGATGTTTCTGAAGAAGTAACACATATATTAAAATCTTCAACAGGTAACATCAAAAATATAGTAAGTGGTAAAGCTTGGTTAGACTCTGATAGAGATGGAGAAAGAGACAGTGAAGAACAATTATTAAGTGGAATAATTGTACGATTATATGATATTGATACAAAAGATTATGCAAAAGATAATAATGGAAATATAATAGAAACAACAACAAATGATAAAGGAGAATATACTTTTACAAAAATTAAAAATGGTAAATATATAGTTTTATTTGAATATGACATAAATGAATATGAACCAACAACATATTTAAAAGAAGGAGTAGATGATAGTAAAAATTCTAAAGTAGTAGAGAAAAAGATTACAATAAATGGAGAAGAAAAAACATTTGCTGTAACAGATACTATTATTTTAGAAGATAATGTTTCTGATATAAATATTGGTTTAAGAGAAAAATTAATTTTCGACTTAAAACTTGATAAATATATTAGTAGAATAGCTATTCAAAATAGTAAGAGAACAAAAACATATGATTACGAAAATTCTAATTTTGAAAAAGTATCTTTAGATAAGAAAGAAATAAATGGAACAGTAGTTGTATTAGAATATACAATAAGAGTTACAAATAATGGAGAAATAACAGGATATGCTAATAATATTGTAGATTATTTATCAAGTGGATTAACATTTAATTCTGAGTTAAATCCAGATTGGTATTTAGCAGGAGAAGATTTATATACTAAAAAACTTGCAAGTGAAGCAATTAATCCTGGAGAATCAAAAGATATTAAATTAATATTAACAAAAACAATGACAAATGATAATCTTGGTGTAGTTAATAATAGAGCAGAAATTTGTGATGCATATAATGAATATGGAAATTCAGATATAAACTCAACACCTAATAATAATTTACCTGGAGAAAATGATATGGGAACAGCAGATGTTATTATTGAAGTAAATACAGGTGGAACTATTATTGGATATATAATTTTAGTTATTGTAAATACAATATTAATTGGTATTGCTATAAGGCTAATGATAAAAAATGGAATAATAAAAATTAAAAAGGAAAGGAGGTAATCTTATGAAAAATGTTAGAAAAATTGGACTAATAATATTATTAATTCTAATGATTATTCTACTCAAACCTACTAAAGTGCAAGCATTATATGCATTAGGATCTAATGTAATGATTTCAGAGCAAGACATGATGGAAACTGATGATACATATTGTGTTGCTTTTGGAAAACACTTTGGTGCTATTGAGCTTGGTGGTAGATGGCAAAGACATGAATTTTATGTTATGAGTCATGTAATAATAGAAGGCAAAAAAGCTACTTTTACAATTAATGATGGTAGAACAGGAACAGTAGAACATGAAAATAATGCAATATTAGCTTCAATACTAGGTGGAAACCTTAAAAAAGGATATGGTGAATATAGAAAAAATGATAACAGCGGATATCATGAAGCTCAACAGGCATTATATCAATTTTGGAATACTTGGGTAAACACTGTAGGAGCAAAAGCGTTCGCTTTTTGGGACTATTCTGGAAATAGCAACTTTGTTCCAACTACAGATGCATTGGAAAGAGCTAAAGCTGATGTTCAAAATGGTGATAAGGAATATTCTGTAGAAATATGTTATTTGACATCAAATGAATCTAGTAATATTCAAGAGATAATTCAAGTAAAAGTAAATCCACCGAAAGATGCTGACGATGATGATGACGATGGTGGTGACGATGATGATGATGATGACGATGATGATGATGACGATACTCCACCAGAACCAGAGGAGCCAGAACCTGAACCAGGAAAAACAGTTATTGATGGTAAAATAACAATTAGTGGATATGTTTGGGAAGATGTAGCAAATTCTAAAGATAATACAATTAATAATAAATATGACAGTGGAGAATCAAAATTAGGAGGAATCCAAGTTAGATGGTATGATAGTGGAGGAGCTTTACTCGCTTCAGGAGCTACGAGGTCAGATGGTTCATATAGTTTGACAACAACTATCGAATTATATAACCACCCGTTCTCGATAAAAGATAAAGATAAATATGATAGAGTAAATCATTCATATGTAGAATTTTCTTATAATGGTGTAAAATATACAACAGTTGCTCCAAAAGAGAAAATTAATGCAGCAGATTCTTCTATAACCTCAAAAGCTTTAGAGGTTGAAAGCTCAAGAGATAGTTTAGATAATAATTTTCATAGTGTAGAAGATGGAAAAGTTCTTAGACCTGGTGGAGGAGTCCTTATGAGTGGACTACCAAGCAGGAAAAATGATAATTATGTTAGTGAACTTAGTACAACAGCTTCAACAAAAGATTATCTTCAAGAAAACTTATTAAATATATCAGAAAAGGAAGGCTGGTATGTAAAAGCAGATTTCTGTGCTCAGCACTGTACAGAAACAAGTCCACACGTAGCAAAAGTAATTAATAAAACCATAACAATTGGATATGAACATATTCTTAAAGAAAAAGTTTATCGTACAGATGATCCAGATACTGCATATGATGAATCTAAAAGATATGATTGGGTAAAAATTGACTCTGAAACCCGTTATGGAGATGATTATGGAGACGATTGTAGCGATTCACCTTTTGATTCTTATAAAGGTGACAGTGATTATAGAGTAAGTAAAAGTGCGATTAGAGAAACATATACTATTACAATATATTGTCCAGGTACAAGTGAGCATAGCCATTCTAATGATGAAGAGCTAGTAGAATATGATTCTAGTGCAGGTGATTATGCATTAGAAAAATTAAAAAATTATGGTTATGACGAACTTTTTGGAAATGAATATAATGGTACAGGATATACTCATTACTATGCTCCAAGAGGAGAAGATCCAAACAAAATATGTGCATGTTGTGAAAAATCAACAAATGAAATATTAGATTGGGAAATCAAAAATGTTAACTTAGGACTAGTAAGAAGAGAGCAACCAGATGCAGCATTAGTATCAGACATAGAAAAAGTAAGAGTAATAACACAAGGACAAGAATTTACATATATTTATGGCAATAGAGGAATACAAGATCCAGATACAGTATTTGATTATAAAGTACAATTTGGAGATAAATATAATGCTCAAAGATATAGTAGACCTGTAAACCCAGCAGATGTAGCATATGTAGCAATGACAGATAAAGATGAATTACAAGTATATGTAACATATAATATAAGAGCTAAAAACCATTCAACAACATTAGGAATGACAATAAACAAATTTATTAATTACTATGATAGTGAATATACATTGTATACAGGTCCAGGATCGTCTACAACTGAAACTTGGACGGCAAATAATAATGATAAAGTTCAAGGTTATAAATTAGATGGAAATGGCCAAAAAGTAAATGCAGTATATAAAAGAGCATATTGTACAATAAAATATCCAGTATTACTTAAACCAGGAGAAACTACAGATATAGTTAGTGTAGAATATAAAGTAAGTAAAAACGCAATAAAAGGATTATTAAATAAAGATGCAACATTAGAAAATATATCAGAAATTTATTCATATTCAACATGGTATGGTGAAGGAACAAGATGTGCAGAAGATCAAACTGCAGCAGATGTAGGAAAAACAGGACATAGATATGCAGGTATAGATAAAAACTCAACACCAGGAAACGTAATACCAGGAGATACAAGTACATATGAAGACGATACAGATAAAGCACCATCATTCTTATTAGTAAAAGACAAATATAAAGTTATGTCAGGTACAGTATGGGAAGATCAACAAACAAGTGCAAGTAGAAATAATAATGAAAGATTAGGTAATGGTATAAAAGACAGAGATGAAAAAGGTATTAAAAATGTAAAAGTTGAATTAATACATGTAGAAACAGGAGAAGTAGCAGAATTATATTCAATAACATCATCAGGAACACCACAGTCAATGGTAGCTAGAACATATACTGATGATAATGGAAATTACTCATTTGGTGATGGAAGTACATATGGTGTAGCAGTAGATGATTATATAGTAAAATACACATATGGATATTATGATGGAGGACAACAAACAACACTTTATGGTTCAACAGATCCAATGGATGCAAGAAACTATAAATCTACAATAGCAACATCTGAGAAAGGTTCTGGAAGTGTTTCTGTACAAGAGGTTGTAAAAGATACAGTTTCAGCAGACCTTAAAGATAAATGGCATATACGCTTAGATGAAGGCCAAGATGCTTCAATAGCAGTTGATGATTTAACAGATAGATTATCAATCCCATCATTAAAATATGAAAACTTCCATGATTTAGCAAGTATGACTGCATATAGTAGACCAGTAAAAATTCAAATAGAATATACAACAGATGATGAAAGACAAATGAATGCTGTAGGTTCAGAACTTAGTGATAATATAGATGGTGCAGCTGATTATAACCAATATTCAAAGAGTTTAAGTACATTTGACTTTGGTATTATTGAAAGCCCTAGAGAGAATATTGTTATAGATAAAACAATTGCAAGAATAAAACTTACATTAGCTGATGGACGTATATTAGTTGATGGAGACCCAAGATCTCAAAAACTATATGGTACAAAAGCATTAGGTATATATAATGTAAATGAAAATAATAATCTTACAAGAAATGGGGCACGTACTAAATTAGATAAAATGATTTCTATGGAATTAGACCCAATATTAGTACAAGGAGCTACATTAGAAGTTTGGTACCAAGTTGCAGTAAATAATGCTAGTGAAAAAGAATATGAATATGCTCATAATTATACAGATATTATTCATAAAGAAGAAGTTGCAACAACAGGTGCAGTAAACTTTATAACAAAAGAACCAAATGCAAATTATTATTACTATGGAGATAGTAGTGGTTTAGGATTAATAAATGAGACAGTAGAATTAGTTGCATTATACCTAGACCCAGAACTAGAATGTACTGTAGGAAGTCAAGCTGACCCTCAAATGGGTGGAGTTAATATTGATAATAGTAAATGGTTTATATATGATACTAATATGCCTTATGACCCAGCAACAGATACAGATAGTAGTGATGTATCACTAGAAAAATTAGTAAATGAAGGAACATATTATATCAAACCAGGAGAATCAGATTCAACAGATACAAAACAAGTTACTGGAGGAGTTTTGAAAGACAAAGGTTATATTTCTTATAATGATACAGAAAAGAATAGAACTTATGAAACTCTAGAAAATGAGAAATATAAAATATATGTAACAGATATGTTCAAAGGACTTCAAGCTGGTAATACAGCAAGAACAATATTCTATGCAAGTAAATTGTTAGCTACAAATGCAGATGACCCACTTGATTACAACACAAATGTTGAGATATTACAATCAAATGGTAGAATTTCTAGAACAATTCAAAGTGTAGATGATGGAAGAGGAGATTCAAGAGAACAAGTAGCTAAAATCTACAAACCAGGTAACTATATACCAGGTACTCAAACCAGAACATATGGAGATGATACAGCTATCGAGTTAGCTGGACGTCACCAAGTTGATGATGATAGAGTTAGAATAACAATTACTCCAGGTACAGGTGTTACAAATTATGTGACATGGTACATTGTAGTAGCTGCTGTAGGATTAGTTGCAATAGTTGGTATCGCAATATTTATTAAAAAACAAATGACAAATAAATAATTTTTAGATTAGAATAATCTAGTTCTAAAATGAAGTTAATATGAACCTGAATTATTAAACCTAAAAAGTTTAATAATCCGGGTTCTTTTTATTGCAAAAAGAGTCGAAATATGATATTTTATGAGCAAAGGAGGAGTAGGTTGAAAAATAATTACAATTTTGGCTATGTCAAAATTTAATTCTTTTCAAACCTAGTCTTTGCTGTAGGAAAGGAATGAGATTAATTATGAAAAAAATATTTGTAATTTTTATACTTATTGCAATATTAACTGCTACAGGTCTTTTTGCATATGAGCATTTTTTTGTAGAAAATAAAGAAAATCTAGAAACATCTCAGCAAGGAGAATTGCAAGAAGGCAAACAAGAAGAACAAGAAATTCCTGTAAAAGAAGATACTCATATAAAAATGGCAGTTATAGGAGATATTATGTGCCATAATTCTCAATATAAAGATGCATATAATTCTTCTACAGGAACATATGATTTTTCATATGTTTTTGAAGATGTAAAAAAATATATTTCTTCAGCAGATATTGCTATTGGAAATTTGGAGACAACATTTGCAGGTAAAGAAAGAGGATATAGTAATTATCC
This sequence comes from uncultured Clostridia bacterium, assembly GCA_944390695.1. GTDB lineage: Bacteria > Bacillota > Clostridia > TANB77 > CAG-508 > CAG-269. The sequence continues at coordinate 21,706 of CALXQP010000064.1, read as the reverse complement.
AAGATTTAATACACCTGAACAATTAGCACAAAATTTAAAAGATTTTGGAATTGATGTATTATCAACAGCTAATAATCATTCTATGGATACAAATTATAATGGATTAGTTAGTACAATTAATTATTTAGATAAAGCAGGAATATCACATGTAGGAACAAATATAGCAGAAGAAGACCAAAATAAGATTTTGGTAAAAGATGTAAATGGTATTAAAATTGCATTTTTATCATTCACATATGGTACAAATGGAATTCCTTTACCTAAAGATAAACCTTATTGTGTAAATTTAATTGATGATGATTTTATTCTAGAACAAATTGAATTAGCTAAAAAAGAAGAGCCTGATTTAATATGTGCTAGTATGCATTGGGGACTAGAATACCAAACAAAACAAAATTCAGAACAAGAAAGATTGGCAAATTTACTTTTTACAAATGGTGTTGATATTATTTTTGGTAGTCATCCACATGTTTTACAACCTATGGAGAAAAAGACTGTTACTTTAGATGATGGAACAACTAAAGATTGTTTTGTTATTTATTCTTTAGGAAATTTCATGTCTGGACAAGTAAAGGAAAATACAAGAAATTCAGTTATTTTAAATATTGATATTACTAAAGATGGAGAGAATGGTAAAATTACTTTAGATGATATTAATTATATTCCTATTTATATGTATAAATCTTCTTCTAAAAAGTCACAAAAATATTCGGTTTTAGATATTGAAAAGGCTATTTCAGAGTATGAAGCTGGTACAGATAAGTCTATAGGTAGCTCAACTTATTCTACTTTGAAAAAAGAACTTTCTAAAATTCAGGCTACTATGGGTATGTAAATATTAATCTTATATAAAGAAGAAAAATAAAAAATGAAGTTGTGAAACTTCATTTTTTTATAAATTATCAGATTTTGAATTAGAATAATTATAAATATGGTGCACCATCTCGGAATCGAACCGAGGACCGCCAGATTAAGAGTCTGTTGCTCTACCAGCTGAGCTAATGGTGCAAATATAATCAACGCTTTTATTATAATACTAAAATGTTGCAATGTCAATATATTTTTTAAGTTTCGGCATTTTCTCAATGAAGGTTAGTCAATCATATGTCATACTTTTTTGAAAAATATATACTTTGAGTACTCTATATTGTTATAACCGATTCTCCTTGACACTAATTACATATTATAGTACAATTACTTTATTTGGATATAAGATTTAGCTAGTTGATATTTAAAATCTTTTATATTATTATATTTATATAAAATTTAATTTATATGAGAACTAATAAAATTAAAAATTGAAAGTAGGAAATGTAATATGGATAAAAAAAGAATAATATTACCGATTATTTTGATAATATTTGTTGCAATTGGTTTAATTTATATGTGTTATGTAACACTTTTTAATGATTCTGAAGTTGCAAAATTAAATAAAAATGTTTCAAAATTACAAGATAGTTTATTAAATGATAATGATCTTAATTTTGAAAGAGAAGAATATAAAGTATTTATTTCAGTAACAGATGGAAGACAAAAAGCATATGTTACAAATGCTAAAGCAGCTACATTAAAAGGTGCTATAGATAAAGCAAAAGATGAAATGAATAAAAATATAGTCCAATATAAAGTTAATCCGGAATGGGTAAAAATTGATGTAGTAAATAGTGAAAATACAATAACAAATGTAGAATTTGAAAATGAATTGCGTGTAGTTGAAAATTCTTACAGAAAAGGAATAGCATTAGATAAGAATTATAGTGTAGCCTTGTTAGATTCAGAAGTTAATTCTAATCAGATAATAGATTATAAACAAAAAGAAATCAGTTTAAATGAATTAAATAAATATTTAACAAGCAAATATAAAGGAGAAGAAAAGTTGACAGAAGTTCCAAGCGAGCTTGTTTCATTTTCATGTGTTAGTTATATATCTGATAGTAAAGGTATATATAAGTTAGGTATAGAAGATGATAATTATCAAAGAAGAATAGGAAAAGAATTAGATGAAAATGAACTTATAAATATAATGGAAAATGCTTCAGAGTATTTAATAGATTGTGTAAAAGAAGATGGAAAATTTATATATAGATATAATCCAATATCAAAAACTGAATCTAATTCATACAATATTTTAAGACATGAAGGTACTGTATGGAGTATGCAAGAAGTATATAAGCTAACAAACAATAAAGAACTTAAAGAAAAGATTGAATTAGCAGTAAAATTTGTTGTAGATAACTCTGTAAAATATAAAGATGATAATACAGCATACATAATTGAAAATAAAAATAATGAAATAAAACTAGGAGCAAATGGTATAGGAATACTTATGTTTGTAGAATATATGGAAACATTTAATACAGATGAATATAAAGATTTAGTAGTAAAGCTTGGAAATGGATTGCTTGATATGCAAAATGAAGATGGTTCATATTATCATGTGTATAAGTATCCTGATTTTAATAAACACGAAAAATATAGAACAGTATATTATGATGGTGAAGCAACATTTGCTTTAGCTAAATTATATGGATATACAAAAGATGAGAAATGGTTAAAGGCAGCTGAAAAGTCATTAGATTATTTTTATGATAATAGTTATGAAGGATATAGAGATCATTGGATTGAATATGCTGTAAATGAAGTTACAAAATACAATCCAAAGAAAGAGTTTTTGGAATTAGGATTAAAAAATGTAAGAGATAATTTATTAGGGATAGTAAATTCAGATGATTGTAATCCAACAAATTTGGAATTATTAACAACTGGACTTGAGATTTATGATAGAGCTAGTGAAAATAATATATCTATTGATAATTTCAAAGTAGATGATTTAATAAATGCTATTTATTATAGAGCAGATTTTCAATTAAATGGATTATTCTATCCAGAAACAGCAATGTATTTTGATACTCCTGATAGAATATTAAATTCATTTTATACAAGAGATGATATGTTTAGAGTTAGAATAGATGATGTACAACATAATATAAATGGATATTATAATATGTACAAAAATTATAAATTAATACAAAAATATACGAAATAGTAAAATTATTTGTTAAAAGTAAAATTAGTTCACTGACAAAAATACTTCTTTATATTAATTTTGGAAAAAAGCCTCTAACAATCTAGAAACTTAAACAAACCTTGGCTTGAAAAATATGTTAAAATGTGGTATAGTATATCAGTGAAAAGGAGGTTTTAACATGTTAACAGCAAATGGAGTAACTGTTAGGTTTGGAAAGAGAGTATTATTTGAAGATGTAAATATAAAATTTGGAAAAGGAAATTGTTATGGAATAATAGGTGCAAATGGAGCGGGAAAATCAACATTTTTGAAAGTATTATCAGGAGAAATAGAACCAAGCAAAGGAGATGTATCTATCGATAAAGGAGAGAGAATATCTGTATTAAAACAAGATCACTTTGCATTTGAAGAATATACAGTATTAGATACAGTAATGATGGGAAATAAGGAATTATATGACATTATGAAAGAAAAAGATGCAATATATATGAAACCTGATTTTTCTGAAGAAGATGGAATGAAAGCTGCAAAATTAGAAGAAAGGTTTGCAGATTTAGATGGATGGAATGCTGAGTCTGATGCGGCGATGTTATTAAATGATTTAGGAATTATTCCAGAAAATCATTATAAATTAATGAGTGAAATTGAGCCAAGGGAAAAAGTAAAAGTATTATTAGCTCAAAGTTTATTTGGAAATCCAGATGTACTATTATTAGATGAGCCAACTAATGACTTAGATTTAAAAAGCATAGATTGGTTACAAGAATTTTTAATAAATTTCGAAAATACTGTAATTGTAGTATCACATGATAGATATTTTTTGAATAAAGTATGTACACATATTGCAGATGTAGATTTTGGAAAAATTAAAGTATATCCAGGTAACTACGATTTCTGGTATGAGTCAAGTCAATTAGCATTAAAACAAATGAAAGAACAAAATAAAAAGAAAGAAGAGAAAATAAAAGAATTGCAAGAGTTTATTGCAAGATTTAGTGCTAATGCTTCAAAATCAAAACAAGCAACTTCAAGAAAGAAAACATTGGAGAAAATCGAACTAGATGAAATAAAGCCATCAAATAGAAAATATCCATATGTAGATTTTAAGCCAGATAGAGAGCCAGGAAAAGAAATATTACAAGTTAAAAATATTTCTAAAACAATTAATGGTGAAAAAATATTAGATAATATATCTTTTACTGTTAAAACAGGTGATAAAATTGCATTTTTAGCAGATAATGAAAATGCTAAAACCGTATTGTTCCAAATAATTGCAGGAGAATTAGAACCTGATGAAGGTGAATTAATTTGGGGTACTACAATAACCCAAAGTTATTTCCCAAAAGATAATAATTATTTGTTTGATACTGATGAGAATTTGACAGAATGGCTTAGAAAATATTCTAAAGATCCTGATGAGACTTATGTTAGAGGATTTTTGGGTAGAATGCTATTTTCTGGAGATGAATCACTAAAATCTGCTAGAGTAATTTCTGGAGGCGAAAAAGTAAGATGTGTTCTTGCTAAAATGATGCTTTCAGGTGCAAATTTCTTGATTTTCGATGAGCCTACAAATCATCTAGATATGGAAAGCATTACAGCAGTTAATGATGGTATGACTAAATTTAAAGGTAATATTTTATTTACTTCTCATGACCATCAACTTACTCAAACTGTTGCTAATAGAATTATAGATATTAAGTCTGATAAACTTATTGATAGAGAAATTACCTATAATGAGTACCTTGGAATAGAATAGACAATTTGGTGCCGGCCCAGGCAATTTGGTGCCGGTTCTCTTTTTGCCTTTTTTGCTCTGGTCCGCTCGCCTGGCCAGTTTGCGCCATTTTGCTAATTTGGTGCCGGTTCTCTTTTTGTCATTTTTATATAAGATATCCTAGGATTCCTATAATTCCAAATGAGATAAATATTAAATTAGAGAGTGTTTCTATTGTGCTAGGAGAAATTTTTGTTCCAATTAATTTACCAAAAAATATGGCAAGAGTATTACTAGCTAGCATTCCACAGATAGAGCCTAATATGAGAGGGAGTTTGAAAATTGGGTATTGGATTCCAAGACCAATTGATGATAGAAATGTTTTGTCTCCTAGTTCTCCAATTGCAATTGTAAATGCAACAAGTAATATAGAGTTTTTTGTTATATAATTTAAAAATTTGATTAATTTAGATTTTGAATTGTTTTGCGAATTTTCAGTTTCATATGATAATTTTTTTTGTTTCAAAATTCCTATTATTCCAAAAATTAGAAAAGTGATATATGTTAGTAATTTTAAATAATAAATGAAATTTGTATTATTAATACAGCCAATTTTGCTTCCAAATGTAATTGCTAAACCATGACTAAATAAGGTCCCTAGGGCAACTCCTAGTAAAATGTGTGATACTTTGTTTTTCGCAGAAAATGATAAGACTAAAATTTGTGTTTTATCACCTAATTCTGCTAAAAATATAAATATAAATGAGATTATAAAAGGATAAATATATTGCATTAAGAACCTCCATTTTAATATTTGTTTTTAGAAATTGTCAAGCTTTTGTAATAAATATGAATATATAGGAAAAAATATGATTATATGGTGTTTTATATAATGGGAAAACTATATTTTCTTATTATATGAAAAGTTGTAATTCTGTATATTTGAAATTTTTTTCATGCAGTTTGAAAGCCAAAATGGGAAAGAAGAAATTAGAAAAAGTTTATTATCCGTAGGAATTTGTGAAATTTGAGTGAAAAAACTTTACAAACGAAAAAGAAAATGGTAATATGTGCTAAGAACATATAATGAGGAGGAAAAATTAGTGATTCAGGTTGAAAATGTTACAAAAAAATACGGAACTTTTGTAGCCGTAAACAATATCAATTTCGAAATTGAAGAAGGTGAGATTGTAGGTTTTTTAGGTCCAAATGGTGCTGGTAAAAGTACAACAATGAATATGATAACAGGTTTTATAGAGCCATCATCTGGTAAGATAATAATAGATGGATATGATATTTCTAAAAGACCTAAAAAAGCAAAAAGACAAATTGGCTATATGCCAGAAGGTGTGCCATTATATAATGATTTAACAGTAAAAGAGTTCATAACATATAAAAAAAAAAAAAAAAAGGTTCCTTCTAAAGAAAAAAAGCAAAAAGTACAAAAGGCAATGGAAGATACAGGGTTAGTTGATGTAGAGAATAAATTAATTAAAAATCTTTCAAGAGGATATAAACAAAGAGTGAGTATGGCAGGTGCTTTAGTAAGTAATCCTAAAGTAATTATTTTAGATGAGCCAACTGTTGGTTTAGATCCAAAACAAGTTACGGAAATAAGAAGTCTAATTAAAGAGTTGGGAAAAGAACATACAATTATTTTAAGTTCTCATATATTGTCTGAAGTAAGTCAAATTTGTAATAGAGTTATAATAATAAATAAAGGCCAAATTGTGGCAATAGATACTCCAGAAAATTTAGAAAATAAAGTTGTTAAAAATAATTCAATATATGTAACTGTTGAAGATTTAGAAAACAAAATGGAAAAAATAAAAGATACATTAACAGATGTGCAAGAATTGAAATTGATCTCTGAAAATGAAGATAAAACTAAAAAATATATGATTACATCTGCAGAAGGTGTAGATTTGAGAAAAAATATTTTCGATACTTTTGCAAAAGAAGGAATAACAATATTTGAAATGAAAAAAGCAGATGCAACACTTGAAGATGCTTTTATGGAATTAATAAAAGCAGAAGATGATAGAGAAGAAATTGAAGAACAAGAGGAAATTAGCCAAGAACAAGATGGTGAACAAGAAATAGAAGAGCAAGATGTTAAACAAGAAGAGCAAGGAAAAGAACAAAAAGAAATAGGACAAGATGAAAAAATAGAACAAGATGAAGAAGAAAGTGAAACTACTACAAAAGAAAATAAAAATGAAGAAGAGAATAAAGAAAATAATGATAAAAATGAAGAGAGTGGAAATAAAGAAAAAGGGGGACAAAAATAATGTGGACAATATTCAAAAAAGAGTTTAAAAGCTACTTTTTATCTCCAATAGGATATGTAGTAGTTGGAATATTTCTATTTGTATGTAGTGTATTTTTCTATTTAACAACAGTAAATTATAGAAGTATAGATTTAGGATCTTTGTATTTTTATGCTGCATTTTATGGATTAATGATAATAATTCCAATTTTAACAATGAGAATGTTTGCAGAAGAAAGAAAAAATGGAACTGAACAGTTATTGTTAACATCTCCAACAGGAATGGCAGGTGTTGTGTTTGGAAAGTTTTTTGCTGCAATGGCAGTAATAGCAATTGCTTTAATTGCTTCACTTATGTATTTTGGAATAATATGTTATTTTGCAAGTCCAAATATTGTTGTAGTTTTAGTAAGTATGTTAGGATTTTTATTAATTAGTGGTGCAGCAATATCATTTGGAATGTTTGCTTCAAGTATAACTGAAAATCAAATAATTGCAGGAATTATAACAATAGCATTTTTAATAATGTCATTATTTATAGTAGATTTAGACATAGGTATTCCAGATATATCTTTAATGAGTTTTTATCAAAAATTCCCAACTGGGGTAATTTCATTAAATGAAGTTGTAGGGCCATTATCATTTACAGCAATGTTTATAGCATTTACTATAATATTGATGCAAAGAAGAAAATTGGTAAAATAGATAGGAGAGTGAAGACGTGAAAAAATTTTGGAAAACAATAACAAATAAATGGCTTATAAAAGGAACAACTACTGTTATTTTAGTAGCCCTAGTAATAGCTGCATATATATTAATAAACTGGGGAGTTGATAAAATAAAAGTATCAGATTTGGACTTTACTGAGAAAAAACTATATTCTTTATCTGAAGCTACAAAAAGTAGAATTAAAGATTTAGATGAAGAAATTACAGTTCAATTACTTAATATGAGTGAATATTCATATATAACAGAATATGTTGATAAATATACAAGAATTAATAGTAAAATTAAAACTGAAAGAATAGATGATTTATCTGCAAGAACTGATTTACAAACAAAATATAATATACTTCCTACAGATAGTTTAATAGTAATTAAAATAGGAGATAAAGAAAAAACTATAGCTATGGATGATTTATACACATATGACTATACTACAGGAGAGCAAATAGATAAAACAGAAGAAGTTCTTACAAATTCTATGGTTGAAATGACAATTGATGAAAAGCCAAAAATTTATATACTTACAGGAAAGACATTTTATCCAACAGAACAAGCAATGGCAACAACTATTGGAAAATTAAAAGAAGAATCAAATGAAGTAGAATTTTTAGATATATTAACTACAGGTAATGTTCCTGATGATTGTGATTGTTTAATTATTACAACATTAAAACAAGATTTAACAGATCTTGAAAGAGATAAAATATTAGATTATATAAATAATGGCGGAAAAATAATGATGTTAACATCTCAAAACATTATAAATATTGATATGCCAAATTTAGATCAAATATTAGCTCAATATGGTGTTACAATTGATTATGGAGTTGCATTTGAACAAGATTCAAGTAAAATGCTAGTAGATTCTCCAGAGATGATAATTGCAGATGTTAATGCAAGTTTCTTACGTAAATTAGATATGACTTTAAATGCATGTTTAATAGATGCAGGTAAAATTCAATTCGCAGATGATGAGAAATTATCTGAATTAGGTGTAACATATGAAACAATATTAACAACAAGTGATAAAGCTTTTGTAAGAACAGATTTAGAAAATATAGAATCATCTAAGAGAACAGATGCAGATGGTGCAGAAGAAACTATTATAATGGGAGCATTAGTAGATAAAAAGATTTCTGATGATAAAACTTCACAATTAATAGTATATTCAAATGAAATTTTTGCAACAGGTATGTCTTTTATGATAAATCCACCATATTACACATATGCAGTTGCATTATATAATAATGAAGATATTATATTAAATTCAATATCTCATCTTACAGAAAGAGATGATACTATTGTAATTAGAAAAACATCTGAAAGTGAAACATATGAAGTTACAGACCAAGAAGATGTTATTATTAAAACAATAATATTTGTTGTTCCTATGTTTGTTATAGGTGCAGGAATAGTTGTTTGGTACTTAAGACAAAGAAAAATCTAACATAATTTAAAAACAAATGAATATACTGGTACAAGAGGTTAATATGAAAGAAATATTTACAATTGTATTAGTAATTATAGGGGCATTTATAGGAGCTGGATTTGCATCTGGACAGGAAATTTATTCATTTTTTTACTCATATGGAGTTATTGGATTAGTCGGGATAATAATTACATGTCTCCTAATAAGTGTTGGAATATTTAAAACATTAAAAATAATATATAAAAATAAAATTAAAAATTATAATGATTTTTTAGGAATTTTTATAAAAAATGAAAAAGTCACAAAAGTAATAAATATAATTTTAAATATATTACTATTAGTGACTTTTTATATAATGATAGCAGGTTTTGGAGCATATTTTGAACAAGAAATAGGAATTAATAGAATTTTTGGTAGTTTAATTTTGGCTCTATTATCTGCTTTTGTGTTTTTTTCTAGTGAAAAAGGAGTATTAAAGGCTAGTGAACTTGTGGTTCCTATTTTAATTATATTTATATTTATAATAGGTGGAATTAATTTGATAACTATTGACTTAAACACAGATATATCTATAATGAAAAGTGGATGGTTATTAAGTTCTATTACATATTGTAGTTATAATATGATATTAATTATTCCTGTTTTAATTTCTATTGGAAGTAATATTACTAATGAAAAAAATATTAAATATATTTCTATTATTAGTGGAATAGTATTAATTATTGCATCTATTATGCTTTTTATGTTACTTATGAAAGTAGATGTAGATATTTCTAGTTTAGAGATGCCAATTGTTTATGCTATTAGGACTTTTTTTGGAAAATATCGAAATATATATGCTTTTATTATTTTAGCTTCTATTTTTACTACTGCTATTTCTATTGGAACAGGACTTTTGCAAAATGTAAGTAAAAATAAAGTGATTTATACACAGTTTGTTCTTTTTATGTGTATAACTAGCTTGATAATTTCGAATTTTGGTTTTTCAAATTTAGTTAATTTTATATATCCTCTTTTTGGATATATAGGAATTGTACAATTAGTTTGGATAATATTTTTTATATAAAAATTTACAATTGCTCAAGTTCAAAGGTGAACTTTTTGAGCAAAATTGAGCCAAAAATATTGCAAAAAAAGTGTATTATGATATAATAATGGCAAATATCAAAAGAAAATGTAAAAAGGAAGAGTAAAATAATGAAAGATTTTTGGGCAGAAGAGCTACAGAATCAAAGAAAAGGTAAAGTGCTGAAACTTATATTATTTATTATAGTTTTATTAATTATAATTGCAATTATTGCACTTATTTGTATATACTTTTTCAATTTTGAATTTAGACAGTGGTGTGATGAAAATGTTTTAAAAAGAGAAGTTCTGCAAGAAGATACTCAAAGTATAGAATTAGATGGTGATGAAAATACACAAATATATGCATATGACAAATATATATGTGTACTAAGAAAAAAAACATTAGAATTTTATAATAAAATAGGTACAAAAGTAGATGAAATTGAAATAGATATTAATAAAGCAATATTTGCATCAGCAGGAAGATATTTAGCAATATGTGAAGACAATGGACAAAAATTTTGTTTAATATCTGGAAGAGAAAAATTATTTGATGAAGAAATAGAAGGAAATATAAAACAAATTAATGTAAGTGAAAGTGGATATACTTCTATAGTTATTTCAAATACAAATTATAAATCAATTGTTGATGTATTTGATAAAGAAGGAAAAGAAATTTTTAAAACAAATTTAGTAACATCAATAGTTGCAGATGTAAGTATGTCACAAGATAGCAAATTTTTAGCAATTGCGGAAATTGATTTATCTGGAGTAATTATAAAATCAAGTATACAAATAGTTTCTATAGAATTAGCACAAGAAGATGCAAATAAAGCAATACAATATAAATATGAAGCTCCTGTAGATAAATTAATTATGAATATTGAATATCAGGAAAAAAATAAGCTAATTTGTATGTATAATGATAGTATAGATATGTTGCAAGATAATAAAAATACAGAACTTATAAAATTAGATAATAGAAAAATAGCTTTTATGACAATTGATTTAAAAAATAGAATTTCTTTGCTTGAAGAAATGTCAACAGGAGAATATACTGCAGATACAAATGTTAGAATAATAAATCCTGAGACATCAAATGAAAAAATATATAAAGCAAAAGATATTGCTAAATCTATTGAAACTTCTGAAAATAAAATAGCGATAAATTTTGGAACTGAAATACATATAATTAGTAAAAATGGCATAATATTAAAAAAATATATTTCTAATTCAGAAATAAATGATATTGTTATGACTGATGAAATAATAGGAATTGTTTATAGAGATAAAGTTCATATTATTAATTTATAAATAAAAAACAAGAGAAAAGGAGAAATTAAAATGGGAATAATTTTAGATGTAGTATTAATAGCAATAATAGCTTTAAATGTATTTATATGTTATAAGAAAGGACTAGTAAGACTTGCTGTAGGGCTAATTGCATTTGTAGCAGCAATTGTTGTTTCTGTAATTTTATATAAACCAGTATCAAATTTAATAATTGAAAACACTGAATTAGATGAAAATATAGAACAAGCAATTATAGAACATTTTTCAAGTGAAGTTGAACCAGGTCAAGAAGTTAAATATGTAAGTATTTTAGATTATTTAGGAAATTATGTTGATAATGCTATAAATAAAACACAAAATGAGATTGTATATGAAACTGCTGGAGCTATGGCAGTAAAGATTATAAATATTGCTGTATTGCTTGGAATATTCTTAATTGTGAGAGTAGTATTATTATTACTTACATTCATTTCTGATGCAATAACATCTTTACCATTATTAAAACAATGTAATGAAGTTGGTGGAATTTTATATGGTCTTGTAAAAGCATTAATAATTATTTATGTTATTTTAGCAATAGTATTTTTTGTAGTTTATATAACAGGTAATACATCAATTTCTAATGCTATAGACGGTTCTTATATTACAAAATTTTTCTATGAAAATAATTTATTATTAAATATTATATTTTAAATAATTAAAATAGTTTAGATAAAAATAAGCATTTGTTTTTCTAAAAAAGGAAAGGCAAGTGCTATTTTTTCATAATAGAGATTTTTAGTTTCGATATTTTACTAGTATAAAAAACTAGAATCAAATAATATTATATTGTGAATTTTTTGTGAAAAATGAAATAAATATTGAAAAATATAATTAGATTTGATATAGTATAATGGTAAAACTGAAAATCGGAGGAAATAATGGAAAAAAAGGTTGCAAACAAAAGAAAAGGGAAAAAAAAATCAAGAGTATTAGGAAAGATATTATTATTACTTATAATCATATTTATTGCATTAATAGGTGGAGTTGCATATAAAACTCAGAAAAATGGAGGAGGTATGCAAGGATTATTATCAACATTAGTAGGACATGATGAAGAAACATTGAAAAACCTAGAACCAATCCAAGTATTACTTATGGGAATAAGTACAGATATTGGAGGAAGATTAACAGATACAATAATAATTGGAACATATGACCCGAAAAATCAAAAAGCATCTTTATTATCAATACCAAGAGATACATTTGTAGGTAAAAATCCACAAACAGGGACAGGTAGTGATAAAATAAATGCATTATACCAAAAAGGTGGTCCAGAAAGAACATTAGAAAAAGTAAATGAATTAACAAGTTTAGATATAAAATATTATATGGTTATAGATAATCAAGCATTAATTGAATTAGTAGATTTAATTGGTGGAGTTGAATTTAATGTACCACATATTCCAGGTGGAATGGTTTATGATGATAAAACACAAAATTTGCATATTAATCTAAAAGAAGGATTACAAGTTTTAAATGGAGAACAAGCTGAGCAATTATTAAGATTTAGAAAAAATAATAGTGGAAAAACATATACAGAAGAATATGGCGGAGATGATTATGGAAGAATGAGAACACAAAGAGAATTTATGATAGCAACTGCAAAACAAACAATCCAAGCCAAAAATATTCTAAAAGTAAAAGGAATTATAGATATTGTATATGAATATGTTGACACAAATCTTTCAATATCAGTTATAAAAGATTATGTGCCATATGCAATAAATATAGATATAAATTCTATTGAAAGCGCAGTATTACCAGGTGCTTCATATGGGCCATCAACAACACCATCATATCCATTATGGTTTTTCATACATGATGAAGATGAAACAGAAAAATTAATTGATAAATTATATAATTATGGACAAGAAGTGGAAAATAAAGAAACATCAGATCCAAAAAATTCAGAAACAACAGGAAATGAAAATAAAGATAATTTAACGACTATTGTAGATAAAGATGATACATCAGAAATAAAAATTGAATTATTAAATGGTACAGATAAAAGTTCAAATTTAACAGAAGTTTCAAAAAAGTTGAAAGAATTGGGGTATGATGTGACAAAAACAGCAGAGACAACAAGTACATCAAAGACCACAATTATAAATAAAACAAATGTAGATACTAAATTTACAGATAATATTAAAGAAGTTTTAGATACAAGCAATGTAGCAACAAGTTCAGTAAGCTCAAGTAATGTAGACATTACTATTATAATTGGCAAAGATTATAAATAAAAATATCCACAGAGAAATAAATTTTCTATTTCTCTGTGGTAATAAAATTAATTAAATTTATATATTGAATCAACTTTTTTATTATGTTTTTTAGATTTTTTATTTTTATTATTCTTTTTTAATTTTTTCTTTGAAAATATCAATTTTGTTAATATAAATAAAACAAATAATGCAAGTAAAGCTTGTCCTATTAATAATAGTAAATTAGATTCTTCTACACTATGGCTAGCAACTAAATCTACTGAATATGTATTATCATCTATTTCATAAGTTATTTTTCCTAGAACATCATTTTCTGCAATTGGAGCTGATATATTTTCTTTTAAGTCTACTGTATATTTCAAATTATTTAAATTTAAATCAGCAGGTGTTAACCCTGTCAAACTATTTTTTAAAACTAATTGCAAATTTTTCGTATCTTTTGTACCATTTTCAACAGTCATTTCATGGATCACAGTATCTTTTTCAGCAATTTGTTGTATTTTATAATTAGAAAATCCATATTCAAATAAATTTATACTATCTACATATCTGCCACTACGGCCATCTTCTGTTGCTTCTGCTCCAAGAGCTACAACAATCAATTCCATTTCATCTTTTTTGCTTGCAGCTATTAAACAATTTTTTGCTGGAGTAGTAAATCCTGTTTTTACTCCAATTGCATATTTATAGTAATATTGGCTTGATTCTATTAATAAATCATTTGTATTTCTAAAATATCTTTTTTCAAATTTTTCTGTTGGTTCAACAGTACAAGAAGTTCTAGAAACAATATTTCTGAAAGTTTCGTTTTTCATACAATATCTAGTAATAAGTGCTAAATCATATGCTGTTGTATAATGTTCTGGATCATGTATTCCACTAGGATTTGTGAAATGTGTATTTTTGCAACCTATTTGTGCAGCTTTTTGATTCATTAATTCTGCAAATTTTTCTACACTACCTGATATATGTTCTGCAAATATGAATCCAGCCTCATTTGCAGAGTGAATTAAAAATAGGTCTAATAATTCTTGACAAGTTAATACTTCTTCTGGTTGAATTGCTGCATTTGAGTAGCCTGCTGGTATTGCCATTACTGCTTCTTTACTAGCTGTAAGTTTATCTGTTAATTGTAAATTTTCCAAAACGATTATTGCTGTTAATACTTTTGTAGTACTTGCTGGATATAATTTTCCATTTTCATTTTTTCCATATAATACTTTTCCAGTAGATGATTCCATTAGAACTGCACCTTCTGAGTATATTGGAAAATCTGCATTTTCTTTTGCTGCATAAGATGGTTTTGAATATATAAATATATTTATTATAAAGATCATTATTGAAATTATTATTAATTGTTTTTTGATTTTCATTAGTTTAAATCTCCTCATTTTATCATTTACTATTATAGTAATTATAATATAGTATTTACAGTTTTTTTTCAAGGAATTTTGCTAATATTTCTTAAAATTAAAAAATGTTATTAAATTTATAAATATAAATAAATGGAGATAGATAATCTATTTACTTTAAGTAAAGGAGGGATTTTTTTGAAAAAATTAAAAGAAAAGAAATTTATTATTATAATTATTGTTATTATTCTAAGTATTATTTATCTTATAGTACAAAAAATTCTTGATAATTATGTTTTTTATCAAAATACTGATATAAGTAGTGAAAGTTTTTTAGAAGAAGATAATATTGAAGAAAATGAAACTACAGAAGAAACAAAATTAAATGATGAAGAAATAGATGATCAAGAAGAGAGTATGGAAGTTGCTGAAACTGAAGAAAATTTGGAGGAAGGGGAAAGTATAAATTCAGAAGAAGCGGAAATTTGTGTATATGTTACAGGTGAAGTTAATAATCCTGGTGTTGTTTTTTTGAAAAAAGGAAGTAGAATAGCAGATGCAATAAATGCAGCAGGGGGTATAACACAAAATGCGAATATTAATAAAATTAATTTAGCCTATATTTTAGAAGATGGGGTTAAAGTAAATATTCCTAATAATGGAGATTTAAACAAAAATGAAAAATTTGAATATATAATTTCTGGTTCAGGAGATGGAGAAGTTGAAAGTAATTCGAATTTAACTGAAAATAATTCTTCTAAAGAAGAACATTCAAATGATAGTTCTAAAAATACTAATTATAATAGATATAGTATAGTAAATATTAATACAGCAACACAAACAGAACTTGAAACTTTACCAGGTATTGGACCATCTCTTGCATTAAAAATTATTAATTATAGGGAAGAGAATGGCAAATTTTTAAATATTGAAGATATAAAAAATGTGAGCGGAATTGGTGAAAAAAGATTTGAAGAAATAAAAGCTTATATAGGTATATAAACAAAATAGGCTCAAAAAGGCAATTATATAACCTTTTTGGCCAAATTAATATTAAAGTAATTTCTTAACTTTATCTTTGTAGTAATATAAAAATTCCATAACTGTTGGAATGCCTGTTTCATAATTTACTCTTGTAGTATAATGTATGGTTAAATCTTCTATTGATGTAACTCTCCAAGCATGTATAATTGCATTTTTTATACCATTTGTGATTGTTGATTCTGACTTTTTGTATTTCTTTGTTAAATACCTCATAACATTTACATCAGAATTTTCATTTTCAATTAAGTAACAAATTGCATCATGTATATATTTTCTACCTTTTAATTTGGCATTTATACTTATAAGATCTAATTCATTATATATTAAATTAGACATTTTCTTCTCATCTTTTTCTAAAGATTCTTCTATAAAATCTGAATATTCTGAGATAGAAGATTCTCTTAAAGTGATGAATTGATTCAAAACATGTTCACATGAATATTTTGGATGGTCTTTATATAAGATTAAATCAACACCTTTTCTATGAAGTATTTCATATGTTCTTTTTGAATTAACATGTGTTGTTACTATAACTATTGGCTGTTTTTCAAGTTTTAGATCTTTTAATTTTGATATAAATTCTAAAGCATCAGTATTGCCAGTTGTACTATTATTTAATTCTAAGTCTAGGATTATGCCTTCAGGAGATTTTGCTTTTACATATTTTAGACCTTTTATATCTGAATCTGTTACTGCTACTAATTCTATATCTTTTCTATTTTTAATACATTTTACAAATTTGTTACAATCATCAATATCATCCTCTATGATTAGGATTTTCATAGGCTTAGATTCCATTTTTTCCTCCTTATTACTATATTTTTTATAATAAAATAATATCACAAATTGTCGAGATTTGCTATATTTAACAGAACATCTGTGCACCTGTTTTGGATTGCAATATTTATATAAATATATTTAAAACATAAATATTTTATCAGAATTAAATAATTTTTTGAATTTTTTTTGTGATAATTTTTAGATATGCTTTTTGCATACTTTAATTAATAGTTTGTAACAAATAGTATTTATTGCTTAGAAAGATTAGAAGAACTAATCTTTTTTATTATATAATAAGCTACAATCGCTAGCCCTTTGAGATTTTCTCCTTACAGTCTTTTTCTATACATTACAAAAATTTATGATGACAAGTTTTTCGGAGAGATTAAGCTTAAAACTTCGTAAGCAAATTAGTAATAAATTAAATGGATTGTCATTATCCTATTTTGATGGACATAAGCCAGGAGAGATATTAAGTAAAGCAACAAATGATTTAGATAAAATGTCAGAAACTATACAAACAGGGTTATTAAACTTATTTACTGCTATTGGTACAATAGTAGGTTCTATTATAATGATGATGTACTATAATGTAGGCTTTACTTTGATATTTATTGTATTTATGGCTATTTCAATGACACTTACAAAAATATTTACAAATAAGACTATAAAATATGCTTTAAATAGACAGGAAAAAATAGAGAAACTTACAGCACAGGTAGAAGAAGCTTATAGTGGAAGAATTATAATACAATCATTTAATAAAGAAGATGAGAGTATAGAAAGAATGAAACAAATTACTGATGAAGTAGCAAAAGCCACAAGAAATACAGATTTTATAACTTATGCAATAAATCCAGCAATAAGATTTATAAATAGATTAAGTCAAGTTGTAATTGCTATACTTGCAGGAAAAGCATTAATAGATGGAAGGTTAACAGTTGGTGGATTTCAAGCATTTTTTGTTTACTTAAATCAAGCAGCAGAGCCACTAACAGAAGCATCATACATGATAAATTCACTACAATCAGCTTTAGCATCAGTAGAAAGAATTTATGAAATGTTAGATGAAGAAGAAATATCAAAAGACCCTCAAAATCTTGAAGAAGTAAGTAATGCAGAAGGTAATGTGGAATTTGTAAATGTAAAATTTGGCTATTCAAAAAATAAGATGTTAATGGAAAATATTAATTTTAAAGTAAAGAAAGGACAGAAAGTTGCTATTGTAGGTAATACAGGAGCAGGAAAAACAACATTAATTAATTTACTTATGAGATTCTATGATGTTAATGGTGGAAAAATATTATTAGATGGTAAAGATACTAAAAATCTAACAAGAGCAAATTTAAGAAGTAATTTTGGTATGGTACTGCAAGATACATGGCTTTTTGAGGGAACTGTTGCAGAAAATATTGCTTATGGAAAACCAGATGCAACAAGAAAAGAAATAGAAATAGGAAAAGCAATGGAAACTCTTATGCAAAATAGAACAAGTTTCATAATTGCACATAGATTATCTACTATTGTTGATGCAGATATAATTTTGGTTATGAAAGATGGAACGATAATTGAACAAGGAAATCATAAAGAATTGCTAGAGAAAAATGGTGCTTATGCAGAATTATATAATAGTCAATTTGCTTAAAGGGAATATAAATATTTAATTATAACGAGAATTACAATAATAGGACTGATAGTTAATTGAAATTATCAGTCTTTTATTACCATATTTATATAAAAATTTGATAAAAGACTTAAATAAAAAAACTCAATTTTTTTCAAGTACAAAAAATCTCTCAAAGTTATTTACATATTGCAGGAGCTGATACAGCCTGCATAAAACCTTATTTTTGGCAAAATAAAAACCAGCAAAATGCTGGTATAATTGGTTGCGGAGGTAAGACTCGAACTTACGACCTTTGGGTTATGAGCCCAACGAGCTGCCAACTGCTCCACTCCGCGATGTAAACTACTAATATATTATATACATTATTTCCAAAAATGTCAATACTATAAGGAAATTTTTTAGAACTAAATCATGAAATTTTTTAAAATGGAGCAAAACAATAAGATACTTTGCCATTTCTCATTTTTATGATATTATGGCAAGGTTTTTTTATAATTTATTGTAGAACTACATTCTTTCATATTAAATTCTTTTAGAAACAATCATATCTCTAATTATATAGTCATTTTTTTTATAAAAGTTTAATCCTTTTTGATTTGGACCAAATACTTCAATATTAATTCTTTTACAACCGATACTTTTGAAATATTCTTCTATTTTTTCTAGCAAAGATTTTCCAATACCATTGCCACGAATACTATTTTTAACAATTAATTCGATTACAGAACCAGTTTTAGCACAGTCATTTGTCAGTTTATCAATCTCATCTTTTTCTTCTACTATTCCTATAATTACTCCAACAACCATGTTATTTTCGATAGACAAATAAATTTTACCATCTTGATGTTTCACTTTATATATGTCTATTTTGAAATTGTTTTCCCTATATTCAGGAAGCATGACTTGTGTATGCCAGTCGTCAATATCTATTAAATAATTTTGTAAGTCAACTAATAAATCTTTTATTTGCTCATCATATTGTGAATTATATTCAATAATCATAGTAAACCTCCTATTTATACATATATTTTAACATATTTTTAATTTCAAAACATAAAATTGACGAAAAAAATCCCCAACCTAAATAACAAAAAGCTTGATAAGTAGTTTGATTTATGTTATAAGGTATTTAAAACAAATAAAAATTATCAATTTGAATCTTGAAAAATTAGACAAACTAATAGAGAAGATTATAAATATAGCAGTAATGAAAGATTAGTTATCTAGGAAGGATAAAACATGGAAAAGGATTTTATTGAATCTAATGGAGAAAAGATATATTTTTATGTTCAAAGAAAAAATGTGAAAAATATTAATTTAAAAGTGAACATAGATAAAAAAGTAACTTTATCAATACCAATGAAAATGTCATTAGATATAGCAAAAGACTTTGTTAGGAAAAAGGCTAATTGGATAAAAAAACAACAAGACTTTTATGATACTTTTGCAGAGCAAAAAGAAAATATAACTTTTGAAGATGGAGAAATAGTTTATTTATTGGGAAAGCAATATAAAATGAAAATTCTTTCAGATAATTATAATAATGTTGTTATAAATGATGAATATATTGAAATTTATATAAAAGAAAAATATATAGGCAATAAAAGTTATATTAAAAAGGTTTATGAAAAATGGTTAAAACAGTATGCCTGGAATGTATTAGAAGAGCTAGTGATAAAATATCAAGATATATTAAAAAAATATGGTATAAAAATCTCTGAAATAGAGATAAGATGCATGAAAACAAGATGGGGAAGCTGCATACCAGCATGTAATAAAGTCATATTTAATTTGAGTTTAATAAAAACTCCAATGTGTTGTGTTGAATATGTTGTCTTACATGAATTATCTCATTTTAAGTATCAAAATCATAGTAAGAATTTCTATAATTTTATTACAATATTTATGCCTGATTGGAAAGAACGCAAGAAAATATTAGATGAAGAATTTATTGGGGTAGTGTAAGGAGGAAAATTATGGGTGAAAATAAAAAAATATATATTTTAGTATAGATAGAAATCAAAAAATAGGAAATCATATATAGCAATATTTTTAAGAAAGAATAGATGAAGATGGAACATATTGGTGTCCTTCTTGTAAATATAGGGGCTATTATGATAAAGAAATATATAATAATAAATATAAGCAAGATATAGAGCAAAATTATATTATATAGGAGAAAAAATATGATATATATTACAGGTGATACACATTCAGATTTTTCTAGGTTTGAAGAAAATAAATTTCCAATACAAAAAGAGATGACCAAAGATGACTATGTAATTATATGTGGTGACTTTGGAGGAGTATGGACATTTGAAGAAGAAAGCCAACGAGAAAAAGAAGTACTTGATTGGTTAAATAATAAAAACTTTACAACCTTATTTGTAGATGGAAATCATGAAAATTTTACAAGATTATATAATTATCCTATTGAAGAATGGAATGGTGGGAAAATACATAAAATAAAAAATTCGGTATTTCATTTAATGCGTGGAGAAATATTTGATATAGATAATAAAAAGTTTTTTGCATTTGGTGGTGCTAGATCACATGATATACAGGATGGAATATTAAACCTAGATGAAGAAGAAAAAATATATGAATATCGAAAAAGAGGATCATATTTCAGAATAAGAGATTTTTCGTGGTGGGATTTAGAATTACCAACTAAAGAAGAAATGGAAAACGGAATAAAAAATCTAGAAAAAGTAAATTACAAAGTTAACTATATTATTACTCATTGCTGTCCTACAAGCATACAAACATTGTTAAATTCATCTTATAAAAAAGATAGTTTAACAGATTATCTGCAAAAAATTTCAGAAAAATGTGAGTTTAAGAAATGGTATTTTGGACATTATCATGATTATAGACAAATTAATTCACAGTTTACATTACTATATGAAAATATAGTACCATTAGAATTTAATAGTATTTTTAAATAAATATCAATGATTTTGAGAAAATATCTCAAAAATATTGATATTTTTTTAATTTTAGCATATAATATATAAAGTAAAGGAGGATTTAAAAATGTTAATAAGATTTAGTTTTAAAAATTTCAAATCTTTTAAAAATGAAAATTGTTTAGATATGGAAGCAACAT
>CALXQP010000063.1 GCA_944390695.1 uncultured Clostridia bacterium | reverse complement strand
GTCCACCGTGGACAAAATTTTCAATTTTCGAGTTTTTATAAATCCTTATTTTTCAAGGGTTCTAAGCATTTTTACCACAACAGTTTTTGTATTTCTTCCCACTTCCGCATGGGCAAGGATCATTTCTGCCAACTTTAGGTCCTTGATTTACAACAGTTCTATTTATTTCTGATTTTACACGTTGTTGGTCACTATCTAATCCATTAATTGCTTGCAATGCTGCACCAGTAATTTTAGCTGCTTCTTCTCTTTTTACTTCTTCTTGTTTACGAAGGTTCATAAGTAATTTAACAACATCATGCTTAATATCTAGAACCATTTCATCAAACATGTCCATACCTTCAATTCTATATTTTACAACAGGATCTTGCTGACCATATGCACGAAGACCTATACCATCTTTTAATTCATCCATACTATCTATATGGTCCATCCATTTTTGATCAACTACTTTAAGCATAACAACTCTTTCTAGTTCTCTTAAATCATCTGTTCCAACTTCTTTTTCCTTTTCTTCATATTTTTTAAGCGCTTCTTCTTGCAAATGCTTAATTATAAGGTCAGGATGTTTTGAATTTTCTTTTATGAAATTTGATATATCAATTCCAAAAGTATTTTTAATATCTACATCTAGAGATTCTACATTAATTTCATCTTCTCCAGCATAAGTTAATACTGTTTCTTCTGCTAAAGAACTAATCATATTTATAATATTATTATACATATTTTCGCCATCAAGAACTTGTCTTCTTTGTTTATAAATAATCTCTCTTTGAGCATTCATAACATCATCATATTTTAATACATTTTTTCTAATACTAAAATTACGTCCTTCAACTCTTTTTTGCGCTGATTCTACAGCATTACTTATTAATTTATTTTCAATTGGGACATTTTCGTCCATACCTATTGTATTATATACTTTAGTTATCATGTCTCCACCAAAAATTTTCATTAGATCATCATCTAAACTTATATAAAATTTTGATTCTCCTGGGTCTCCTTGACGTCCACTACGTCCTCTTAACTGATTATCAATTCTTCTTGATTCATGTCTTTCTGTACCAATTATTTTTAACCCACCTGCTGAAATAACTTTTTCTTTTTCTTCTTTTATTTCTTCATCAAATTTTTTCTCTAAATTTTTGAAAGTTTCTCTAGCTTTTAAGATTTCTTCATCATCTGTTTCATAATATGTATTTGATTGTTCAATTAATTCTTCTGGAATTTTATTTTTCTTCATTTCTTGTTTTGCTAAATACTCACTATTTCCTCCAAGCATAATATCAGTACCACGTCCTGCCATGTTTGTTGCAATTGTTACTGCTCCAAATTTACCAGCTTGTGCTATTATTTCAGCTTCTTTTTCATGAAATTTAGCATTTAATACTTCATGTTTGATTCCTTCTCTATGCAATATTTTACTTAATTTTTCAGATTTTTCAATTGATACTGTACCAACTAATACTGGTTGACCTTTTTCATGACTTTCTTTAATGCTTTTTATTATTGCATTAAATTTCGCATTTTCATTTTTATATATTACATCATTTTGATCTTGTCTTATCATTGGTTTATTTGTAGGAATTGCTATTACATCCAAATTATAAATTTCTTCAAATTCGGCTTCTTCTGTCATTGCAGTACCTGTCATTCCTGATAATTTGTCATACATTCTAAAATAGTTTTGGAATGTTATTGTTGCAAGTGTTTTTGATTCATCAGCGATTTTTACTCCTTCTTTTGCTTCTATAGCTTGATGTAATCCATTATTATATCTTCTTCCATACATTATACGACCTGTAAATTCATCTACTATTAAAACTTCTCCATCTTTTACTATATAATCAATATCTTTTTTCATTACTCCATGTGCTCTTAATGCCTGATTTACATGATGTACTAATGTAGAATTTTCTATATCATTAAAATTTTCTATTCTAAATTCTTCTTCTGCTTTTTGTATACCTTTTTGAGTTAATGATGCAGATTTTGCTTTTAAATCTACTATATAATCATATTTTTCATTATCTTCTGCTTGTTCTTGGTTTTTTACATCTTCTTCAACTATAATCTTTGCTTTTAATCTTTTTACAAAATCATTTGCTTTTTTGTACATATCTGATGATTGATTAGCTCTACCTGATATTATAAGCGGTGTTCTTGCTTCATCTATTAAGATACTATCAATTTCGTCTACTATTGCATAATGTAATCCTCTCTGTACTAGTTGATCTTTGTAAATTACCATATTATCTCTTAAATAATCAAATCCATATTCATTATTTGTTCCATATGTTATATCACATGAATATGCTTCTTTTTTCTCTTTTGGATTCATTCCAGCTATAACTAGTCCTACTGATAGTCCTAAGAATTTATATAATTTTCCCATCCATTCACTATCTCTTTTTGCTAAATAATCATTTACTGTTATTACATGAACTCCTTTTCCTTCTAGTGCATTCAAATATACTGGAAGTGTTGCTACAAGTGTTTTTCCTTCACCTGTTTTCATTTCTGCAATTCTTCCTTGGTGTAAGATTATTCCACCTATTAATTGTACATCAAAATGTCTCATTCCTAATACTCTTTTTGATGCTTCTCTAACAACTGCAAAAGCTTCTGGCAAGATGTCATCTAATGTCTTTCCATTTTCTAATTCTTTTTTAAATATATTTGTTTTATTTTTTAATTCTTCATCTGTTAGTTTTGAAATTTCTGCTTCTAATCCATTTATTTTTTCTATTATTGGCATTATTCTTTTTACTTCTTTTTCACTGTAACTTTTAAATATTTTGCTCAACATTCCCATTTTATACCATTCCTTTCATTATACTATATTAATATATCACTATTTACTATTTTTTTCAAGTTTTTTGCTACTTAAGTTTCAGTATTTTTCGAAACCACCCAGTCATCTTTCCAAACCTACAACTATCACTCCAAAATCCTTACTGCTCATTACGTAAAAAAGAAAATATTATCTCAAAAATTGAACCTCTTTCGGTGTCTGCCATAACCCTTATATATTTTTCATAAATTACGAGTGTGACCAGAGTAGTGTTACAAATTCTTAAGCAAAAGGCATAAAGGGTCCTGTTTTCGGGTATAGTTGTGCCTTTTGCATTAGAATTGGTTAACGTTACGTCGGGTAGCCGAGGAATTTATGAAAAATATATAAGGGTTATGGCAGACACCGAAAGAGGTTCAATTTTTGAGATAATATTTTCTATTCTATTATAGTACAAGAAAAGTGAAAATTTAAAATTTTCACACTGGCACTAATTTAAGTTAGTGCCTTTTATTTTTGTATAGGAAAAATCGAAGATTTTGGCTATACAATAAAAAATGCCCAGCCTTTCACAGCTGGACATTTACTCAAGATTCATATATTAGAATCTCGAAGAATAGTTATGGTATGATTTCTGCATGCTTCTTGGCTTTTTCACAAAGCACTTTTTCTTTTTTTCCTTCTTTCTAAGCTTTTCGTTTTTAGTCATAGCTTTGAAAAGCTTAGAACCCATGTGTTTTACATAGCCGTAATGGTTGCAAACAAAAGTGTGTTCTCCGAGAATTTCCACACGCTTAGCAGCTGTGACTTCTTTTTCCACTCTTTGCGCAAATAATTGCAGCACATCTTTTCGTCCATGGTTGACAAAAATCAGAATCGGATTTTTAAACCTCTGCAGTAAAGCTATTAATTCATCAGCTTTCGCATGGCCAGAAGCCTCATTTGTTGTAAGCACTTGTGCATTAATGTAATATTCCTTACCATTAATGACAACTTGGTTTTTACTGTTTGGATGTTGTAACTTATACCCCAAGGTATCTGGAGCAGTATAACCAGGAACATAAATCAGGACATCTCTTCTTTCAACATATCTTTCCAGATATATCTGAGCAGGTCCATGATCCATCATTCCAGAAGTTGTAAGAATGATTTGCTGATCTTCATTTGCCAAAATCATTTCTCTGTTTTCTTTTGAGATAAACTCAAAATTTTCAGGCAAGAAATCATTTTTGTTGAATTTTTTCAGCAATTCAGAAGCCATATACAACTTAGTATACTCCTGAGCAAGACTCCCATCAAGCCTTATCGGAATTCTTTTACTGATTTTTCCTGTACTTTGCATACACTTCAGCATAAAGAGCATTCCTTGTGCCCTTTCTTGTGCAAAAACAGGCATCAGTATAGTTTTTCCAGCTTTTGTTGCATTTTCAATATCATCTTCCATGTGATATTTGACCTCTGTGGAGTTCATATATCCATAAGTCGATTCCACAACGATCTCTGTTGGCTCATCATAAATCCACTGCGGAATTTCCTCTACTTCGAAGAAAATATTGTTTGGCTTGTAGTCTCCTGTAAAGCTGATACACATATCTTCTTCTCCAGGATAACTGATTTGAACACGAATCATGCTCGCACCCAGCATGTGACCATTCATGAGAAAAATTACTTTTATATTTCTGTCAATGTAATTGGTCTCATTAAAATCACAGGGTGTAATCCTGCTAATCGTCTCCTCAAGATCATTTTCAGAATAAAGCATTTTTTCGTTATGCTTTTTAGTATCTTCTTTCATAATCTTAAAGGCATCCCTCAAAGCAGTAATTATCAACTTTTCAGTTTCGGTAGTCACATAGATTTTCCCTTTAAAGCCCTCCTTTACTAACTGAGAAAGTCTTCCCATATGGTCTGCATGATTATGAGTAATCAATACAAACTCGATTTTCTCAGGGTCGAATGGAAATTTTTCTTTGTTCCGATAATTGTAAGCCTCTTCTTGATATTGGCCACAATCTACCACGAAATTTGTTGCTCTGCCATCTGGGAAGTGTACTACAACCTGATGGCATGAACCAGTCACTTCAGGATTTAGAGACATGATTTCGTGGAAAAACCGTTCTCTTCGTCCCATAAAACTACCCCTTTCTTGATTTGCCTCTGACATTCAGTCTTTGGCAATAGTAGTATATTTTTGCCTGAGTATATTATATATTGTCTTTTTGCATAAATCAATAGTTTTTTACATATAAATTAAAATATTTTAATTTTATATACTCTAAAAGCTCAATAATTTTAATTTTTAGATATTAAAATATTATATATACATCTAATTTTTATAATAAACCACTTGTAGGTATATATGTATCATTTGGTGGCATTACAAATATATTATCTGGTCTATCTGCTTCTTTTACCTCTGTTACTTTAATTATTGGAATTTCTTCATTATGATACATACCTTTTTCTATTGTCCCAACTAATTCAACCCATACACCATCTTTAAAATTATTTGCATCTTTATATTCACTCAAAAAACCAACAACAACAGATTGTGTATTTTCCTCATTTATAATCATATCTCTTGCTAGAACAAATTGTTTGTCATTAAAATCAAAAACTCTATAAATATATCCTGTAAATTTAATTTTCATCCCTATATATGAATTCAAATCATCATGAACTGCTTGTAATATATTTGTATAATTTTCTGGCATAATCTCTGTTACATCTTTACTCTCAATCTTGTCATTTACAATAAATTTTCCACTTGTAAAAAATATCTTATATACACTTATTCCAAAAACAATCAGCATAAATAATGATAAAACTACAATTATTATCTTTAGTACAAGGCCTCCATTTACTTTAAAATTATATATAAACATAAATCTCCTCCTAACACATCATTTTACTTAAGTTTATGTTCTTTGTTTCAATTTATGACTATATATGATATGAATACCAATATAAGTAAAACATATGAATATTTTTCTTATTTCTGTAAATAATAACAATATGGATATAAAGAATTTTTTTTATAATTTAACTAAATATAATGAAAATAATAGGCATAAAAAAGATGAATATCATTTTTCAATAATGAATAATAATCCATCAACTCCTAGTTCTCCAGAAGAAAAACAAATTAATATATTTTCTAATATAAACGAAAATTTAGATTTTTTGAAAAGTAAATATAATACATTATTAAATAAAGATATTATAATAAGAGAATTCAATATGTTTGCATATAATCAAAATCATAAATGTTTTATTATTTATATAGATGGAATGTCTGACTCAATTTCTATAAATGATTTCGTTTTAGAGCCACTAATGTTAGGAAATCATAGATATAATAAACCATTTGAAGAAAATTTATCAGAATATATTGATAATTGCTTATTACCACAAAACAGTGTAAAAAAAGTAGAAAAATTTCAAGATGTTTATTCTGGAATTAATTCAGGAAATTGTTTATTATTTATTGATACATTAAATATTGCATTTGATATTGATGTAAAAAATTATAAACAACGTAGTATTAGTGCACCTGAAAATGAAGCTGTGATTAGAGGCCCACAAGAAGGATTTGTTGAAAATTTTAGAACAAATACATCTTTACTTAGACGTATAGTTAATAATGAAAATCTTGTAATTGAAAATATCTCAGTTGGTAATCTAAGTAAAACTACATGTGGAGTATGTTATATTCAAAATATTGCAAATGGAGATCTTGTTGCAGAAGTAAAATATAGATTAAATAATTTAGATGTAGATTCAATATTATCTTCTGGCCAATTAGAACAATTAATTGAAGATGATGCAAGTTTTGATATTCCAGAAGTTCTTTCTACTGAACGTCCAGATAAATGTGCAAAATATCTATTCCAAGGTAGAGTTGTTGTTTTAATTAATGGAAATCCATATGCTTTAATTATGCCTGCAACAATAGAAGATTTCTTATTTTCTCCAGAAGATACAAATTTAAGGCCTATGTTTGCTAACTTCCTACGTGGAATTCGTATTATAGCAACTTTTATCACATTATTATTACCCGGAATTTATATGGCAATAACTAGTTTTCATCAAGAATTACTGCCAACTGAACTATTATTTTCAATATTATCTGCAAGAGAAAATGTTCCTTTTCCTATAATATTTGAATTATTACTTATGGAAATTTCATTTGAACTTATTCGTGAGGCAGGCCTACGTGTTCCATCAGTTATTGGATCTACAATAAGTATAGTAGGAGCATTAATTCTAGGAGATGCTGCAGTTAATGCTGGTATTGTTAGCCCTACACTTATAATTATAGTTGCAATTACAGCAATTGCATCTTTTGCAATTCCAGATTTCTCATTTGGTTTTCATGTTAGAATATTTAGATTTTGGTTTATTGCATTAGGAGTTACAACTGGATTTTTGGGAATAGGTATAGGATTATTTTTATATATAACAATGATATGTAGTCTAACATCTTTTGGAGTTCCTTATGCTGCACCACTTTCACCTGCATATAAAACAAAAGGAAATGGATTTTTTATACCACCTATTTGGAAACAAGAATATAGAATAAGTTTTATTTCACCAAAAAAGAAAGAATCTCAAGGTAAAATTAGCATGAAATGGAGATATTAATGTGTTTAGCACAAAAAAAGCAGTTCTTATAAAACTGCTTTTTTCCTCCTGTTTGTAAGCTTCCGGCTTAGCCGGGAGATAATTACTTATTATTCTTCTACTTTTTCGAACATATCTTTTCCAACTCCGCAAAGTGGGCAAACCCAATCTTCTGGTAAATCTTCAAATTTAACTTCTTCAGCTTCATCATCATAGATATATCCACATGCCATACATTTATATTTCATATCTTTTGTCACCTCTTCACACTTTAATATTAATAATTTTCTGCTTTAATCTCAAAATATGCTTTTGGATGGCTGCAAACTGGACAAACATCTGGAGCTTTTGTTCCTACAACAATATGTCCACAATTTCTGCATTTCCAAATTTTAACCTCTCCTGCTTCAAATACTTTTCCTTCTTTTACATTTGAAAGTAATTTTAAATATCTTTCTTCATGTTCTTTTTCAATTTTTGCAACTTCTTCAAATAAAAATGCTATATGATTAAATCCTTCTTCTTTAGCTGTTTTAGCAAATTCAGCATACATATCTGTCCATTCATAATTTTCTCCATCAGCTGCAGCTTTTAAATTAGATGCTGTATCTCCAATGTCTCCTCCATTTAATAATTTAAACCACATTTTAGCATGTTCTTTTTCATTATCAGCTGTTTCTTGAAATATTGCAGCTATTTGTTCATATCCTTCTTTTTTTGCTTTGCTTGCAAAATATGTATATTTGTTTCTTGCTTGTGATTCTCCAGCAAAAGCTGTCATCAAATTTTGTTCTGTTTTTGATCCTTTTAATTCCATAATTTTACCTCCTAAAATTCATTTCGAAGTTAGTATATCACACAAATTTAGTAATTACAAGCAATATTCTCAAATTTTACATTTTCTTCACAATACCAATTTAATATAAGAACCTAGCACATAAGTTGATATATTACTATGAAATAAGTCAAAGACCCCCGACGAAGACCCAGATTATGGTTTTGACATGGAATAGTAATATATCAACTTATGTGCTAGGTTATTATATTAAATTGATACATTACTATGAAATAAGTCAAAGACCCCCGACGAAGACCCAGACTATGGTTTTGACATGGAATAGTAATATATCAACTTATGTGCTAGGTTCTTACATTAAATTGAGATATTGCTATGAAATAAGTCAAAGACCCCCGACGAAGACCCAGACTATGGTTTAATTGTGTTACTTTGTCATAATATGTATATTTTGAACTTCTGCCCCCATTTCTCGTGAAATAATATTTTGAATTTGAGCAATTTCATCAGCTTTAAGTTCATCACGTCCAATAATAACACTTATACTATCAACATTCACAAAAACCACACATTTATCAAATCCTTTAGCAGAAATCAAATTCTCGCAAATCATAATAGCATTTTTTTCTTTATTAAGTTCTGCAATTTGTTGTGTAACAACAGACTTTTGTTCTTCAGACACATTAGAATTATTCAAAATTCCCTGATAAGTCTCCAAAGTTTGTGAATACATTGTATCTCTAGAAAGTTTAGATTCTTCAAAATATGAATCCTGTTCTGAAGTTTGTTGATTAGATTCCTGATTTTCTGTATCTTTTTGTTGCAAATTTTCTTGTGTTTTTTGATTTTCCTCATTTATTAATTCATTATTACTAACCAAAGCTGCATCTCCAAGGTGTTCATCAGATTGCTCATTATTTTGTTCATTTTGTTGATTTTCATTATTTTGACTCATACTAACAGTCTCTATTGTTTGAGATTCTTTTGAAATATAATTCCAATATCCTGCAGTAACAAGCATTAAAGCAAAAACATATATTGCTATTGAACCTTTTTTTATTTTCAATTTACTCACCTCCTTATATTTAGCTAGCGATTTTAGTTTTTTATATAATAGGAAAATATAACTTTCCAATTATTAAATTATTTTGAACCGCATTTCAAATACTTGAATTTTATGTACTGCCAATCCAGTAACCGCTTCTACTGCACTTACAATTGATGATTTAATATTTGCATTTTCTGCACCTTGAGCAGTTATAATCGCCCCTTCTATTATAGGCATTACAACTTTTTCTGTGATTGGTTTATTTTGTCCATCTTCATCTGTATAAACAATTTCTTTTTTATTCTCTTTTTCTGTAACTTCCTTATTTATGCCATTTTCACCATTTTCATTACTAACACTTTCTGAAGTAGTCTCATTATACATTGCAACAACAGTACTACTTTCAGAATATTTTATTAAAACTTTAACTTTACCAACACCATTAATACTTTCTAAAATATCTTCAAGCTTTTTTTCCAAATCATCTTGACTTGATACATCTTTTTGAGCTAAAACTTTAGTTTGATCTTGTAATTCTTCATCTTCTTCACTTTCATCTTTTGACCACATATTATTAATAATTAATACTGTTATTATTAAAATCACAATAAATACAACAATATTTTCTATTTGTCTTTTTTTATCATTTCCATCTTCACTTTTTTTAAAAAATTCTTTTAACATAGCTCCTCCTTGTGTACTAATATTTAGGTTTTTTAATAAAGGTTTTACCTATAAACCTATTGCCTTTCACACATTTATATTGATTATATCTTCTTTAATTTCAAACTCTTCTGCAATCTCTTTTTTTATTTCTTTAATTTTATTTTCTTCAATTTCCTCTTTTGTTTTAACTGTAATAGAATGAATTCCAGCATTCTTTTTAGTAGTATCTAAAACTGCATCAATATCACATTTTAGAATTGTATAATCTTTAAATTTGGCTTTAACAGTATTTTCTAATTCTTCAAGATATATTTTTTCCAATCTTTTATCCATTGAAGATTGGTCAACTACATAACCAGAATCACTAGAATATTTTTCAATATTATATTTTTCCACAGAAAAGGCTTCTTTATTCTTGATAATAGGAGAAATTATATTAAATAATATATATATACCTATTACCATTTGTATGTATTTTTTATTTTTATTTTTCGGCAAAATCAATTCAATAATTGTTGCAATAATAACAGCTAAAACTATTTGTTCTGCCCATGAACTCATAAAATCTATCATCTATACATCATCCCACTATTTGATATTTTCACAACCATAGTAACACCAATAATAAGTATAACTGATAATGCACATAAAATTCCAAGTAACAATTTAAATACTCCACCCATTTCATCTAATAATTTAACTATTTTGTCATCAGCAATTGGCTGTATAATAGCTGAAGCAAGTGAATATGCAATACTAAGTGTTGCAATCTTAATAATTGGTATTATACAAATACTAATTATTACAATTACACCTATAATTCCTACTGCATTTTTTAAAATCACTCCACAACCAAGTACACTATCTACTACATCTCCAAGTACTTTTCCAACAACAGGTATTATATTTGATGTAACTGCTTTTGCAGTTTTAGCAGTTATTCCATCTACACTACTACTCAAAGTTCCTTCTAAAGAGACTACACCTACAAATATTGTTAAAACAATCCCCAAAAACCAAGTAACACCTGATTTCAAGAATTTTGATATTTTTTCTACTTGTACTCTTTCAGATATTTTAGATATAATAGAAAATACTACTATTATTAAAACTATTGGTATTAATATTTGAGATATAATATTACCTATAAAATTACTTACAAATAATATTATTGGCTGGATCATTGTACTTGTTGCTATATTTCCTGTATACATCATTAAAGTTAATAATAAAGGTATTAGCAAATTTATAAATCCAACTAAATCATTTGCAGTATCTCTAACAAGTTTTATAATATCTGTAAAATTTGACATTGTAAGTGTAACTATTAATATATATTGAACAAAATAAATTATTTGTGATATATTACTATTATCTAAATTATCTGTAATTGATTTTAATATTCCATGTATTATGATTATAACTAAAATACTTATTAATATTTTTAAACTTGAATTAACTTCTTTTCCTAGTAATTTTAAAACTTTTTCATATATTGATTGATTATCTACTTTTCCCTGTATTGCTTGATCTAACATATCTGTTAAATCTGTATCTCCTAAAAAATCATTAGTATATTTTTTAGATTCTTGTAAAAATCCACTTATGTTAAATTCTTCTTGTGTAGACTCCATTATTTCTTCTTCTGTTTTTGCATATACTTTATTACTTAATAAAAATAGTACTAGGATAAATATCAAAATTATTTTTTTCATATTAATCCTTCCAATATAAATTTTATGGCAAAATTTCTATAATAAGTTCTAATAAGCTAGATATTATTGGAATTGACATTGCAACAATAATCACTTTACTGCCAATTTCAATTTTACTTGCAATTGCCTTTTCTCCTGCATCTGAACAAACATTTACGGCAAACTCTGTAATTATTGCTATTCCTGTAATTTTTAATAATATTCCCAAAAATTGTTTATTAATATATGTTTTATCAGAAATTGTTTTTAATAAATTTATTATTCCTGAAAGTTTGTCCAATGCTAGAACTAATATAAGTACACCTGCTATTATAGAAACATATATAGCATATTCTGGTCTATATTGTTTTAATATTATTGCAATAACTAAAGCAATTAGACCAATTCCAATTATTTTTATTAATTCTTCCATAATAACTCCCTATAAATTAAACAATGTTCTAACAGTTTGAAACAAAGAACTTATTTCTTGTATTACCATAGATAATACAATTACAAGTCCAGCAAGAGTAGTCATCATAGCTTGATCTTCTCTACCTGCTCTTACCAAAACTTGATGTAAAACAGCTACTAATATTCCTATTGCCGCAATCTTAAATAATAGATTAATATCCATACCCTTTTCCTTTCTCATTTTACTAATATAAAATGATAACAAAAACTAGTCCAATAACAACACCTAAAGTTTTATACATTTTTTGATTTTTCTTTTTTTCTTCTTCTGCTTTTTCAATCTGCATATCTAAAAAATTATCTGTAACTTCAATCTCACTAATTTGTCCATCTACATCAGTTTGACCTAATAATTTTCCTAAACTTTTTAATATATTTTTATCTTCTTGAGTTATACTAATATCTGCTTCTTGTATAGATCTTTCCCAAGCCTCACTTACTTGGCAATAATCCATTCTACTTGCCATTTGAGCAAAAATTTTTTCAATATTTGTTTGATTATTTTTAGCTATTTGAGAAAAAATTTCTGCTAATGGTTCATATGTAAATTTTATTTTTGTTTTCATAATATTTAATATGTTTTTAAATTCTTTTAATTCAATTACTCTATTTTCATAAGATTTCGAAATAGAAAGACCTATTGCAGCAGAAAGACCAAATATGCAAAATAATAATATAAATTTAGTCCCCTGCATTATTGATAAATACAATGTGCATCACCTCTCTTTTCTGGATTTAGTAAAACTATTCTTTCAAATATATTTTTATTTAATAATCTCGAAATTTCCGAATTTCTATTAATCTCTTCTATACTTTTTCCATGTGCTGTAAAAATTCCCTTTACACCAGAACACATAGCATAATCTATTGCATTTACATCTTGTATACTTCCAATTTCATCACATGCAATTACATCAGGAGCCATTGAACGTACAAGCATTCTCATAGCTTCTGGTTTAGGCATATTATCTATAACATCAGTTCTAATACCTACATCATTTTGAGCTATTCCTTTATACATAGCAGCTATCTCTCCTCTTTCATCAACAACTCCCACAGTTTTACCTGTAAATCCAATAACATTAATTCCATTACTTATATTTCTAATAATATCTCTCAAAAGTGTTGTTTTTCCACAACCAGGTGGAGAAATTATCAATGTATTATGTATAGTGTTATTAGATAAATCAATTATATCTTCAATTATTTTATTGCTACAGCCTATTTTCTGTCTTGCTATTCTAAAATTTAAGCTTGAAATATAATTTATATTTATTACTTGTCCATTATCAATTACTGCACTACCTACAATTCCAACTCTATTGCCACCTCTTATTGTTATATAACCATCACATATTTGCTTTCTATATGAATATACCGAATTTTCACATATTCTTTCAAAAGCCTGTAATACCTCTTGCTGGCTTACTATATAATTAATTGTTTTATTTTCTTGTCCTATTTTTAAATTTAATGGCTTATTAGCTCTAAGTCTAATTTCTTCAATTGAATTTAATAATTGAAAATTCACTTCTCTTCTAATCCCTATAGGCAAATATTCTAGTACAATTTCTTCTCCTGTCATTTTGACCTCTTCCTCCAATTTTATATGCAGAAACAAATAAGAGCATATATTATAATATATGCTCTCAATTTATATTTAGAACTAAATTTTACATTAATCCTAATTGTTGATATATAGAAATTAATAAATTTTGTAATTCTTCATCTGTTGCATCATTCAAAATTATTGCATTTTCTTCATTAAATCCATCAATTTGTACATTTGCATCAAATGTTTTTTGATTACTATATTCAATATTCATCTCTGTTTTTGAATCTGCAGAAAATGAATTTGGATCTTCAGCCAATAATCTTAAAGAAACAATTTCTTCAACATTGTCTAGTACCAATAAATTCTTATATTGTATATCTGCTTCTAATTCTACAATTGTTTCATCATAGATTTTTAGCAATACAGAATAAGTTACATCATTTCCTTCTGTTTTTTTAGAAAGAACTAATTCTTCTAATAATTCATCTTCTACATACATTTTTATTGTAGATTGGCTTTCTGTATTTTCCATTACAATATTCATTATTACTACTTCATTTTCGAAATATTTAGTTTCACATTTCTTTAAATTTTTTGATTCAACAAATAATTTAATTTCCATTTTATTTGCTGGATTTATTTCTACTGTTTCAAAACTTGATATTAATTCATCTATTGATTCTTGAAATGTAGTTCCATAATCAAATTTTTCAAGAATAGGAATTATTATATCATCATTTCTTAAAGTTTGTAATAATAATTTAAATATATTTACTAATTTATCTTCTGGTATTGTTACTATTATTGTTTTTTGATTACCTTCTTTTCCTTTAGTAAACATATCATCTGTTAAATTATCTTGTAATATTTTGATATATCTGTCTTTTAGAATTTTCATTTGCTCTTCTGTTATTCCAAGTTCTTGTGCCTCTATTTTATCTGGAATTGTAGTTTCATCAAGTCCAAATTTAGTTGCTAATTCTTTTAAATTTTCATTTCTAATTCCTATATATTTACTATTTAATAAATCTGTTTGTATTCCAAGTGTTTCACCTTGTTGTTTGAACAATATAGGAATATTTATTCCCATAGCAAAATCTAATGTAATTTCTTGTTCTGATAATTCATTTTTTGCATCAGTTTTTCCCTCAAATGTTATTTCACTATTATTTAATGTCTCAATTGATTCCTCTGGAACACCTGTCATATTTAATGTGATTTTTCCTTTGTTAGTATATGGTGTATTTTCTAGTTTTTCTTCATATTCACTTAATTTCTTTTCTTCTAATTTTTCAAATATATTATTTTCTAAGATATATGAGAAAAACAACTCTTTTCCTGATTTGAATGCATCT
Organism: uncultured Clostridia bacterium; assembly: GCA_944390695.1. Lineage (GTDB taxonomy): Bacteria > Bacillota > Clostridia > TANB77 > CAG-508 > CAG-269. Next base: position 5,694 of record CALXQP010000063.1, on the reverse strand, counting down.
GTTGCAAAATATGCATATGCAGCCCCTGCACCTAATAGTATAATTATTAATAATACTACTAATAAAATTTTCTTCTTCATCTAATTACCCCTTTTCTTTTTTATTTTTAGGATATTTTTTTGAATTTTAATCCTATAATGTTATTTTACTATACCTAAAAAAAACTGTCAACATATTTCGACATTAAGTTTCAGTATTTTCAAGTCTATAAATATTCATATTCCTATTCACTTCTTAATGCCAATACAGGATCTTCTTTTGCAGCTTTTCTAGAAGGAATAATTCCACCAATTAAAGTTAAAACCACACTTAATATAATTAGAACAATTCCTGCCACAAAAGGTAATGAAGCTTTAACATTTACTCCATTTGCTATTGAAGCTATAATTCGATTTATTGGAATTATTGCTAATAAAGTAATACCTACTCCCATTATTCCTGCAAAGCTACCAACAATAATAGTTTCTGCATTAAAAACTTGTGATACATTATGTTTAGATGCACCCATTGCTCTTAAAATTCCAATTTCCTTTTTTCGTTCTAATACACTAATATATGTAATAACACCAATCATAATAGAAGAAACTACTAATGATATAGCAACAAATGCTATTAGTACATAACTGATTGTATCAACAATAGTTGTTACAGAACTCATCAATGTTCCTACCATATCAGCAAATGAAATTACTTTATCCTCTTCTCCATTATCTTGCATACGAGAATTATAATCATTCAATAAATTAGTAATTGACTTGTTTCCTTCAAAATCTTTTGGATAAATAGCAATTCCACTTGGCTCGTCAAAATTAGCATAATTTAAACTTTTTAAATTATTCTCATAAGTATCACTTTCTTTGGTCATAAGAGAATTAAATAATTCAGATAATTCTTCTTCATCCATTTTCATTTTAAATGCACTTGTAAAAGCATTTTCATCTATACTAATTGCCTTTGTTATTGACATACTTAAAGTTTTAATACTTGATTCCATTTGCTTTTGTAAATTATTACTAATTAATCCCATAATATTTTGTATATAATCTTCCATTATTGCTGATATTTGTTCATCCAAATTTTGAGATGTTATTATTTGTGATATATTATTAGTAATAATATTTTTTGCCTCTTCTGAACCAAGATATTCCAAAAGATATTTGTTTAAATCTTCTATACTTACTAATTCATTATCTTCTACATATTTTTCATATCCAGCTAAACTTTCTTTCATAATCTCTTGTATTTGTTCACTTGTAATAGTCAAGCTACCATTTTCCAGAATAATTTCTTGAATTTTTTTATTTATTAATTCACTAACTTCCTTTGATTGTAGATATTCAGATAATTGATTACATATTTGTTCTATATTCGCTTCTGGTTTATCTTGTACATGTTTTTTATAACCATTCAATAAATCACTTATTATTACTTGTATATCTTGGCTTGAAATAGAAAATTTAATATTACTTAAAATATCATTTATATTTAAAGGTGGTAAAGAATTTTGTTCTAATATATTATTTAGATTACCAAAATCTACATTTATTTTTGATTGATCTATTTTAAAAGCTGATTTTATTGCATTTGTATCTATATCAATTAAAGAATTCATATCAAAAGAATTTTCTTCTCCAGTATCATCAAATCTTTTTCCAGTAAATACATTAATTTCTGGATTTGCCAATTGTTTTTGTACAATTTTACTATTTTGTGCATTTTTAATGACATAATCTGTTAAAGATGCTGTATAGCAAATTCCACTTGGTAGCATAGTACTTGTTGCACCTTCTTTTGGTTGTACAATTCCAACTATTTTTAAATCTTCTCCATTTGTTACAAGATTTTTCATATATTCTGTATTATTAGTTTTATCACGCCAAATCTTATATTCTTCATCATATTCATAACAATCACTACTATTAATTAGTTTAAATGTAGTTCCCAAAATATCATCATATGAATATGAGCCTAAATTATCAGGAGTAATTACTTCTTCACCATTCGAAAATTGAGTAACAAAATTGTCTAGTTCGCTATAATCTCTTAACCCTAGAGTATATAGTAGAAAGTCACTAATATTTCCTTGTGATGTCAAAACTAAAACACATTCATTATAATTTGTAGGCCATTTTCCAGCTTTCACATCATATTGGCTTTCATATAAATTTGTATCTTTTGGCATTGAAAAAAATACATCTGTACTCATCATACTAGACATCATACTATTTTTTGATGCCCCTGAACCCATTCCTAAACTTGAAAAAGTAATATCAGGATTAATCTGTCTTAAGTTTTCTGTATCTGAACTATAGATTCTTGGTCTAACATTATATGAATATTCAATAGTTTTTGCATATTCGCCAATATTACACTCATCACTTTCTAAATATTGTTTTAGAGATACTAAATCATTAGATCCTATCGTAGAAAACATACTTGTTATTCTTTTGCTAACATTAATATCTCCACTTTCTTGATTATCACCATTATCATTATTTGACCCCATAAGCAATGAACTCATATCAACTCCTGAACTTTGTATTTGCAAAGGATATTCTGATAATGTATCTTCTTCTACAGATTTAATATATATATTAACACCATTTGATAATGATAATATTAGTGCTATACCAATTATACCAATTGAACCAGCAAAAGATGTTAAAATTGTTCTCCCTTTTTTAGTTTTTAAGTTATTAAAACTAAGTGATAATGAGGTTAAAAAAGACATTGTTGTTTTCCCTAGATTTTTATACACTGGTTTTGCATGTTTCTCATTTTCTATTATATAAGGATTTGTATCTGAGAGAATTTTTCCATCTTTAATGTTTACAATTCGAGTAGCATAATCTTCTGCAAGTTCTGGATTATGTGTTACCATTACTACTAAACGATCTTTTGCAACTTCTTTTAATAATTCCATAACTTGAATACTAGTATCACTATCTAATGCACCAGTTGGTTCGTCAGCAAGTACGATATCTGGGTCATTTACTAATGCTCTTGCAATGGCAACCCTTTGCATTTGTCCACCAGACAATTGATTTGGCTTTTTATGAATTTGATTTGCAAGACCCACCTGTTCAAGAGCTTTTATCGCTTTTTCTCTACGTTTACTTTTTGAAACTCCTGATATGGTTAATGCTAATTCTACATTTGCTAAAATTGTTTGATGTGGTATTAAATTATAGCTTTGAAATACAAAGCCAATTGTATGATTACGATATGAATCCCAATCCCTATCTTTATATTTTTTTGTAGAAATTCCATTTATTATTAAATCACCTTTATCATAACGGTCTAATCCACCTATAATATTTAAAAGTGTTGTTTTTCCTGATCCACTTGGTCCCAGAATTGCAACAAATTCATTATCTCTTAAATTTAGGCTCACATCATCTAAAGCTTTTTGTATTAAATCTCCTGTTTTATATTGTTTATAAATATTTTTTATTTGTAACATGTATAATCTCCTATTTGTTTTGATTTATAATTCATTCACCAAATAAAATACAGGATTCTCATTTTGATATGATTTTCCTGTATTTTTATTTTTATTCTTCCCAGTTATGATATATATCCATAACATCATCTAGTTCTTCTAATCTATCTATTAATCTTTCCATTTTTTCTTGACCATCTTGGTCTAATGCAACAGTTGTTGTTGGTATCATCTGAACTTCTGCTTCTAGGAATGTTAATCCTGCTTCTTCAAGCTTTTCTCTTACTTCCGAAAAGTTTGATGGCTCTGTTGTTATTTCATATACTTCTTCTGATGAATTGAAATCTTCTGCACCTGCATCTAATGCTAACATCATTAATTCCTCTTCATCCATAGTTGTTGTTGATTTTTCTATTACTATCATTCCTTTTTTGTTAAACATGTATGATACACAACCTGTTGTTCCTAAATTTCCTCCTGCTTTATCAAATACATGTCTTACATCTGCTGCTGTTCTATTTCTATTATCAGTATTTGCATTTACTATTACTGCTACTCCATTTGGCCCATATCCTTCATATACAACTTCTTCATAATTGGCTGTATTTCCCTCTCCTGATGCTTTTTTTATTGCATTATTTATTGTATCATTTGGCATGTTTGCCGCCTTACATTTTGCTATTACGTCTTTTAATTTTGAGTTTCCAGCTGGATCTGGTCCACCTTCTTTTACTGCTATTAATAATTCTCTTCCTAATTTAGTGAATATTTTTCCTCTTGCTGCATCTGCTTTTCCTTTTTTCGCTTGTATGTTATGCCATTTGCTATGTCCTGACATGCTTAATTCCTCCTTTTGATTTTTCCTTTATTGTCAATAATTTTATCACATTATTTTTTATTTGTGTAGTGTTTTTATAAATATTTTTTGTATTTTACTCATGTGAATAGTATACATATACTATTTTAAAATATATTTTTATATTTACATCAAAATTCTTAGTTGTAGAGATGATTATTGTTTTTCATACCATTTTGCAAATTCCTGCATTGCTTGTACTGAACCATCAATTTTTCTTCTATTTTCTCTTTCTTCTAAATCCATTTCTGCTAATGTTTTATTAAATCCTTTTGGCTTAAATATATACCATAAATCTGACCACTTTTCTGCTCTGTCTAATCCTTGTATTTTTTCTGATAAATTTCCAGGATGTTTTCCATAGAAATAATGAATATCTTTCCCATCATGATAAGCTAAACATTCATTAAATGCACATTTTCTGTTTTCTTTTCCTTCCATTAGTTTTAAAATCCCATTTATTCCTATTGTATCTAATGAAAAATTCACAAAAGCTCTAGGGAATCCATTTAACGCTTCAATCCTAAAATCTGTATCTAAAGCTATACAAGGTCTTTTTACTATTTCAAAAGCTTCTTTTACTTTTGCAGTTGCTATTTCTTTTATATCATCACTTCTTGGTTCATTTAATTCATAATTAAATGTAGTAAATTTTAAATTTTTAAAATATTTTTCTGCTGATTTTATTTTCCCTGTATTATGTGTTACAAAAATAATCTCTTCTTTCATAGTTCATTCTCCTATAATTTCTATGTTTTTCGAATCACAAAATAATTAACAAATAAGGGCTATTTATTAATTATTCATCTTTTAAGTATTTTTCCCAATCCATAAAAGCATGACCAATTCTTAGCACGAATGCCTTTGAATTTTCTTCATCAACAATATAAAATATTATATAATTTCTTACATTAACTTTTCTGATGTTATTATAACCTGTCAATTCTTGACTTAAAATAGGAATGCTACCTGCTATATCTTCTAAATTTTTTAATTCTTGCTTAAATAAAAGTTTATATTTATCTGCTATAATATCTCCTGACAAATTATATCTTAAATACTTCAAAATATTTTCTAAATCTTTTTCCGCAGTTTCTGAAACTTCAACTATATATTTTTTCATATAAAACTCCATTCTTTTAGATATTATCTATTTGGTCAAAAACTTCTTCTATTGAATATACTCTACTTGCATTTATGTCATCTATTCCTTTTTGCAATTTTTCTTTTAGGTCTTTTTTACTTTTTATCATTATATTATCTGGAGCATCTGTATCTACATATGATATTTTTAAGTATTCAATAAAATTTATCACTTGATTTGTAAGTTCTTCTGGTAAAGTATCTATTTCATTATATAATCTTTGTTTTTCAATAGACATATTTACTACCTCCC
>CALXQP010000062.1 GCA_944390695.1 uncultured Clostridia bacterium | reverse complement strand
TGCCAGGGTCTTCGTACCAGGCTCAGCCTTTGTCAAAGTAATATATTTCAGGATTTGGCCGGAGTGAGAGAGGCTCGATTTTTGAGATTACATTTTCTTTTTTTACGTAATGAGCAGCAGGGATTTTATAGTGAGAGTTGTAACCTGAAAGGCGTGGGAGGAAAATTTAAAGTAATACCGAAACTTCAATTTCTTTAATAGTTGTTAATTAAATAATTCCGCTTCCAATTTGATACACTAGTGTTGCTAAAATCCATGCTAATACTGTTTGAAAAGTAATAGCTCCAAACATTTTTCTAAAACTTCCAAGCTCATGTTTCATTGCTCCTATTGCACCAAAACATGGTGCTGAAAATAAATTAAATACCATAAATGCATATGCTGATACAGGTGTAAAAAATCCAAAAGTTCCATTTGCAGAAAATATCTCATTTCCATTTTCTAAATTATCACTTAATCCACTAATTACTGCCATAGATGAAGCAACTTGTTCTTTTGCAATTAAACCTTGAATTGCTGAAACTGTTGCCTCCCAGCTATCTACACCTAAAATGGGTTTAAACACAAATGATATTTTGCTACCTATTGTTGCTAATATGCTATCTTCTATTTTTTCCACAAATTTCATTTCAAATGAAAAAGATAATAAAAACCAAATTACAATTGAACAAATCAATATTATTGTACCTGCTCTTTTTAGAAAAGCAATTACTTTATCAGCTACATCATTTAAAACATATGATATATTTGGCATTTTATATTCAGGAAGTTCTGAAATATATGTACTTGATGTATTTGTAAATACAAATCTTTTCATCAATAAAGCACTAATTATAATTACTATAATTGCAAAAAAATACAAAGATGCTGAAACTAGTCCTGCAGATTGAGGAAAAAAATAGCTTGAAAATAATGCTATAATTGGAAGTTTTGCACTACATGGAATAAAAGGTGTTAATATTGTAGTCATTTTTCTTTCATCATCATTTTCTATTATTCGTGTTCCCATAATTCCTGGAACAGAACAACCTGAACCTATTATAAATGGAATTAAACATTTTCCACTTAAACCTATCTTTCTAAATATCTTATCTAACAATAATGCTATTCTTGACATATAACCAGTAGTTTCCAGTAATGATATACATAAAAATAGAATCATTAATTGTGGTATAAATTCAAGTACTGCACCAACACCTGTAATAATTCCATCTATAATTAAACTATTTATCCAATCTGTGGTTCCAATTGTTAATAAAATTTTTAATACTAAATTTTGAAATAATTCAATTGATGATTCTACTAAATTTACTGTATATTTTCCAACAACTCCAACAGATAAATAATATACCAAAAACATTATTAAAATAAATATTGGAAATGCTAATATTTTGTTTAAAAATAGCTTGTCTAGTTTATCTGAGATATTTTCTGATATATATTTTCTTTTTATGCTTTTGCTCAAAACTTTTTCTATAAAATCATATCTTTGTATTGCAATTTTTTCTCTAATATCAATATTTTCTTGTTTTTCTAAATTTTTATCACATATTTGTGTTCTTTTAAATTCTGTTTTATTATCTATTTCTTTTATTAATTCATTTATTCCAGTTCGTTTTAATGCTGATATTGGACAAATTTTCACTCCTAAATTTTCCTCTAATTTTTTTATATCTATTTTTATTCCTTTTTCTTCTAATTTATCTACCATATTTAATGCAACTATTATTTTACAATTTAATTCTAATAGCTGTGTAGTTAAATACAAACTTCTTTCAATTGATGTTGCATCAACTATATTTATAATTACATCTGGCTTTTCTTCAAATATAAATTTTCTTGAGATTTCTTCTTCTGTACTATATGGATTTAGTGAATATATTCCAGGCAAATCTATTATTTCATGATTAGTTCCAATTACTTTACCTGTCTTTTTTTCTATTGTTACACCTGGCCAATTTCCTATTTTTGAATTCATTCCTGTCAAACAATTAAATAATGTGGTTTTTCCACTATTTTGATTTCCTATTAATCCTATTTTCATTTTTCCGCCCCCTATTTTATTATTACTTGAATCTGTTCCAAATCTCGTTTTCTCATTGCTAACTCATATCCTCTAAGTTCTATATCTATTGGGTCTCCCATTGGAGCTATTTTTTTTATTTTTACTTTAACACCTCTAGTTAAACCCATATCAAGTAAATGACCTTTTACCTTTTCATCAGCAATTTTCAATTCTTCTACTATTGCTACTTGTCCTATTTTTAGTTCTGATAATTTACATCTTTCTCCTTTTGTTCTCATATATAATTCGTTCCTTTCATAATGCTCAAATCTGGTTGAAAAAGAATTAAATTTTGAAATGATGTTTAACAATGCCAAAATTGTAATTATTTTTCAACCTTTTTATATTCTTTTTTATAATGTATATGCAAAAAACAAAAAAAAAGAACTAGTCCTCATTTGCACATAGCAAAATTGAACTAGTATTATATTATTTTTTTAATTTTTTATATACATCTACTTTTAAAACTGTATATAATACAGAAAATATTGGTACTGCAACTAACATACCTATTATTCCAAACAAGCTTGCACCTACACTAACAGCTACAAGTACCCAAATTCCTGGCAAACCTATTGAATTTCCTACAACTCTAGGATATATTAAATTTCCCTCTACTTGTTGTAAAATTATTATAAAAATAATAAATGTAATAACTTTCATAATATCAACTGAAGCAATTAAAACTGCTCCTATTGCTGCTCCTATAAATGCTCCTACAATTGGTATTAATGCAGTTACACCTATCAAGACTCCAATTTGTACAGCATATGGAATTTGTAAAATTAACATTCCTATTATACATAATGTTCCTAAAATAACTGCTTCTAAACATTGAATTGTTAAAAAATTTGTAAATGTATTTCTTGTAAGTCTTGCTATTCCTAAAATTTTTCTTACCTTTTCTTTACTTATATAAGCAAATAATATTTTGGTTGCTTGTTTTTGTAATTTTTCTTTACTTAATAATACATATATAGCAAATATAATTGCAATAATTGTTGTTGATATGGCACTAAATATATTTTCTACAAAAGACATAGATGATGACAAAACACCTGATAATATATTTACTATTTCTTTATTAAGTTCTTCTTGGTTAATATTAAAATTTGTTATAATATTATCTATAGAAATATTTCCTAATGCATTTTTTATATTTTCTGTATAATTTGGCAATTGATCTATTAATAATTTAACAATATTTATTAATTCCGGCAAAATTAAATTTATTATTAATGCTAATATTATAAATATTATTATTATTGATATTATTAATGAAATTATTCTAACAAGTTTCTTTCTTTTTATTTTTTTACTCAATTTTCTTTCTAAAAATCTCATTGGGATATTTAATATAAATGCTATCACTCCACCTATTATAAATGGTAACAATATATTTATTATTTTCCCTAAAATCATTCCTATTGTATTAATATTGTTAAGACACCAATAAGTTATTACTCCAATTAAAACTACTTTTACCCAATTTGTTACTTCTTCTTTTGCTTTCATTTTATCATCACCCTCTTATTTTAGTTCATTTTATTAAATTACTGCTTTTTTTATTAATTATCTTTAACAAATAAATTACATTTACATATACCTTTTTCAATAAATTCATCACATGGGCACATTGTAGTTTCATCTACTTTAACTCTACAAGGGCAGTGCCCATCTTTTCTATAAATGCCTTCAATAATTTTATTAACATATTCCTTATCAGGATTTAATCTATAACCTTTCATATTATTTTCTCCTTATATTTATTTTATGTTCATTTATAATTTAAGCCATATATTTTGACATTTCATTCATTATTTCATTTTCACTTAAGAATCCTTCCATTCTATTTACAGGATTACCATCTTTAAAAATAATCATAGTTGGTACAACTTCAATATTATATTTATAAGCTAATTTTTGTGCTTGATCAATATCTATTTTTGCAATATCAAATTCTGCTCTTGAATTTGATATTTTTTCAAGTACAGGACCTAACATCCTACAAGGTCCACACCAAGTTGCGAAAAAATCAACTAAAACTAGACCTTTTTGTTTTAAAACCTCACTTTCAAAATTTTCTTCATTAACATGTTTTAACATAAAAACCATCCTTTCTTTTATAAAATATTTTTTGTATTTAATTTTATTCTACACTTTTTAAGCTTTCTGTCATATTAATTTTTTTCAATGCAAAATATGTAAAAATACCTACAATAATTGTAAATGCTGTTGTAATTAGTATAGCATATAAATAGCTCAATGGATGTACTATTTTGCTAAATCTTAACATATTTATCTCACAAGTTCCAATTATATAATAATTTAAGAAATATCCTCCAACTAGACCTAGTGCTATACCTATAATTGTTAATAATATTGTTTCTCTACCTATATAATTATATACTTCATTATCATAAAAGCCTAAAACTTTTATTGTTGCTAATTCACGAATTCTTTCACTTATATTAATATTTGACAAATTATATAATACTACAAATGCAAGCATTCCTGCAGCTACAATAAGTATTAAAACAACATAATCTAGTGATTTTAAAGTATCATCTAAAGTTTTCATAATAGTAGAAACTCTACTTATTCCTGTAACTTCATTTTTATTCATTAATTCTGTTGCAATTTCATCTTCTTTATCTTCTGAAAGTTCCGTATTTTTTGTTAATAATACATTTGTAACATAGTTCTTATTAAATATTTTTTCATATGTTGATTTTGTCATATACATATAATGTGAAACATAATTTTCTACTATGTAATTTACTTGCATCTCATAAGTATTATTGTCACTATCTCTTAAAATTATTTTGTCTCCTAGCTTTACTCCGAGCAATTCTGCGACTTTATCAGTTAAATAAATTTGATCATCTTTAAATTCTAATTGTTTTTTTGTTTTTATATCATTTATATTTATAAGTCCATCAAAATTTTCTTTTGGGACTATTATTTGAATATCTTCTTCTTTTTCTCCATTTGTAATCTTATATGACTCCATATTTGTTTCAATAACTTTTTCAATTTCTTCTCTATTAGCTATATCTGTTACACAATTTTGAATTTCATCTGCAGTTAATTCACTTTTTATATTTATTTGCCAATCATAATTAAATACTTTTTCAAATTGATTTGGCAAAATTACTTTTATTGAATCTTTTATTCCAAAACCTGTAACTATTAAAGCTGTACATCCCATTATTCCAATTATTGTCATTAAAAATCTTTTCTTATATCTAAATATATTTCTAATGGTTACTTTTTGGCTAAAATTCAAATGTTTCCAGATAAATGGTATTTTTTCAAGCAATACTCTATTTCCACTTTTAGGTGCTTTAGGTCTCATTAATATTGCAGGCTCACTTTTTAGTTCTTTTATAGCAGAATAAAGAGTAGCTCCTATTATACATATGCTTATTAATATTAATCCTATTCCACCAATTTCCCAATTAAAACTTAGAACAATTTTATCCGTAATTTGATACATCATTTTGTATAACATCCACACTATTGGTGGCAAACTTACAAATCCTACTGCCATACCTGTAATTCCACCAACTACACTTGCTAAACTTGAATATAATAAATATTTGCTTATTATTTGAAATTGATTATATCCAAGTGCTTTTAAAGTTCCAATTTGCATTCTATTTTCTTCTACCATTCTAGTCATTGATGTTAATGAAATTAATGCTGCTACAATGAAAAATACAACTGGAAAAACTCTTCCTATATTAGCTACACTTTTTGTGTCTTGAATAAATCCTGCATAACCTGCATTTGCATTTCTATCTAATATATACCATTCTGGATTTTCAATATCATTAACTTTTTCTCTCGCATCTTGTAATTCATTTTCTGCATCTTGAATTTTTTGATTAAACTCATTTTTGTTTTCTTCTAATTCTTTTTCTCCATCTGCAATCTCTTGTTTACCTTTTTCTAGTTCTTTTCGTGCATCTTCTATTTGTTTATAAGTTGATTTTTTGGTATTATTTAAAGTTTTTTCTTGCTCATCTAATTGAATTCTTGCTTGTTCTATTTGTGCTTTTCCATTCTGAATTTCTTGTGCAAATGGATTATCCATTCCTATTTGTGCATAATATTCATTTGTTTGTTTTTCTTTTTCAAGTAATTCTTGCTCTTTTATTTGTAGTTGGGCTCTTGCATCATCAATTTGTTTTTGTGCATTTGCAAATTCAGTATCAGCTTTTTTCTTATTTGCATTTATTTCCGCTTCTCCATCATTTATTTCTTTTCTAGCATCTTGTAATTTTTTTTCTGCATCTGCAATTTGAGTTTCTGCATCTTGTTTTTGTGTATTTAATTCGTTTTCTGCATCTTGTATTTTTTTATTTGCTATATCTACTAATTCTGCTTTTCTAGCATTTTCTCTTTCTTCTTTTATTGCTTCAATATTATCTACTACTTCTTCAATATAATCTTCATATTTGCTTGTTGATGTGGTATATTCTTTACCTTTTTTGGTTTGTATATATATATTTGTATAAATTTCGTTTGCATTTATATTACTTTCAGGAATATATACATAATAATCTACTTTTCCTGCACCTAATGAGCTCGTTCCTCTATCTCTTGAAATATAAAGTGGACTTCTTACTGTTCCTACTATTTTCATCTGACTATTTTTTAAATATGCTTTTTTGTCACCATTGTCATTTGTAATTTCTTCTACTTCTATATCTATAACATCACCAATTACTTTATTATTTGCTTTCAAAAATGTTTCTTCAACTACACACTCATTTTCATTTTCCGGCAATTTTCCTTGTATTAATATTGGTTTATTCATTTCTCCTACTGTTATTAATTTTACAATAATTTCTTTATTTTCTATTTCTATTTTTCCATCTGTTTCATAACTTCCATAAACTTTTCCTACTTCTTCTACTCCTGCAAGTGCTTCTATATCCTTACTCGTTAATCCTAATGTTGATAATATTTGTATATCATATACTTCCTGATCTTTGTAATATTTATCTATTGTTTCTACCATATCTGGAGATGCAGCTCTTATTCCTGCAAAAAAACCCACTCCTAAAAAAGCCATCAATAATATTGATATAAATCTTTTATATGTATTTTTTATTTCCTTAAAACTATCTTTTATTAAGGCTTTTTTCATTTTTTTCCTCCTTGTTAATTTGGTGCCGGTTCTCTTTTTGCCTTTTTGCCTCTTTTCCGCTTGGCTAGCCAATTTCGTCCATTTTGCTAATTTAGTGCCGGTTCTCTTTTTTCCCTTTTACCACTCAATTTCTTCTACTGGCTTAGGATTTTGATTTATTTCAATTTTTTGTGCAGTCCCATTTTTGAAATTAATAATTTTGTCTGCCATAGGTGCTAAGGCTGTATTATGAGTAATTATTAGTACAGTCATATTCTCTTTTCTTGCTGTATCTTGCAATAATTTTAATATTTGCTTTCCTGTTTTATAATCTAATGCTCCTGTCGGTTCATCACATAATAATAATTTAGGATTTTTAGCAATTGCCCTTGCTATTGCAACTCTTTGTTGCTCTCCACCTGATAACTGAGATGGAAAATTATTCATTCTTTCCTTTAATCCTACCTTTTCTAATACTTCTGCTGGATCTAATGATTTTTTACAAATCTGTGTTGCAAGTTCTACATTTTCTTTTGCTGTTAAATTTTGTACTAAATTATAGAACTGAAATACAAAACCAATATCTTCTCTTCTATATTTTATAAGTTCTTTATTTTTCAATTTTGTAACTTCTTTTCCATCTACAATTACTTCTCCTGATGTTGCTTTATCCATTCCTCCTAATATATTTAAAGTCGTTGTTTTTCCTGCTCCTGATGGACCAACTATTACAACTAATTCTCCTTTTTCTATCTGAAAGTTTGTATTTTCTAATGCTTTTATTGTTACTTCCCCCATTTTATATTCTTTACATACACTTTTAAATTCTATATATGGCATTTCCTTATTTCCATCCTTTCTCAAGATTAATTTTAAACATACATTTCTAGTATATTTATAATCATTTTTATCTTTAGAATTATACAATATTATGAAATTCTTCCATTTTTCGTTATAAGTATATCATACTTTTGTGTCCATTTAAAGACCATTTTAATTTAATTTGCAAATTTTTACTCCTAATATTTAATAATAACTCCTATGAGTTACTATCAGCATAATATGTACTTTTCACAAATTCCTCGGCTACCCGACGTAACGTTAACAAATTCTAACACAAAAGACGCAACAATACCCGAAGACAGGACCCTTTACGCCTTTTGTTTAAGAATTTGTAACACTACTCTGGTCACACTCGTAATTTGTGAAAAGTACATATTATGCTGATAGTAACATATAGGAGATGTTTTATTAAATCACATATTATTATTGTGTATTCACACTTCTGAGATTTCGACATATTATGTAATATAAATTTTAATGAAAGGAGATTTATATGTTTAGACACAGATATAAAAAATGTTTTTGCATGAATAATAATTCTTTTAATACTAATGCAAATAACAATCTAATTGAAGATAAATGTGACAATGTTTGCCCATGTGATTGCGAAGAAATTGAAACAGATATGTGTAGTTGCGGATTTGATGAAGAATATGAAATGAGTGTTTTTCCTGAAAATCCAATGCTTGCACAAAGTTATGTTCCATTGCAATTTATGGATAAAACATTTAAACCAGAAGTTGGTCTAAAAATGGGTACAATATTCCCAGAATTGGTTAGTCCTTATATGCCTTGCCAATCTATGAGAGTTAATGAATTTTTAGAAGCAACAAATAAAGTTGGAGAGGGGTGTAATAAATGATAGATAATCAAAATAGAAACTGTAATTGTATGACAAATAATCCTCCAATTACTCCATATAATACATCATTCTCAAATAATGTTAATATGAATACACTTGAATGTGGAGAATACAACCAAACTAGAGAAGAAATGATGGAAAGAATTAAAGCTTTAAATTTTTCTATTATAGAATTAGGTTTATATTTAGATACACATAATGATGATCAAAAAGCTCTATGTTTGCACAGAAAATATTGCAAAGAATTTAGAGAATTAACTGATAAATATCAAAAAGTTTATGGACCTTTAACTATTCATTTTCCATGTAATAAATGGAGATGGATTGAAGAACCATGGCCTTGGGAAAGGGGGAATTTTTAAATGTGGACTTATAATAAAATGCTAGAATATCCTGTTAATATAAAATGCACTGATCCTCGTCTTGCAAAAGTTATAATATCTCAATATGGCGGTCCTGATGGAGAACTTGCTGCTTCTCTTAGATATTTGTCTCAAAGATTTGGTATGCCAGATCAAAAGTCAAAGGCTATTCTTAATGACATTGGTACAGAAGAATTAGCACCATTATGATGTCAATAGCTAAAGATTAGAATCTTAGCTATTGACTGTAAAAATCTATAATTTTGATGTACTTATACAATTTTAGATATTTTAGGATATATATGTAATTCAAATTTCGTAGGATCAGAATCTTTTTTTATTGCTTTTTCTGTTTTCAAATATGAAGCTCCGAGTTATAAGTATCTTTAAAAATTCATTTTTTTCCTCTGGCATTTTTAGTAAATCATATATATCTAAAAAATTTTCTAATTTAGGAATCCTTATTTCTCTTTTTTCATAATTCTTTTCTTCTTTTTCCAATTCTACTTTATAATTTTCAATAGAATTATTAATTTTTTCTAAATTTTCTAATATCAATTTCTTTCTCGAATTAAATATTTCTACTGTATAAATCTCTTTTTCTAGTAAATCAAATATTTTTAATAATTTATCATTTTCTTTTTTAGCTTCTAATTCTAAAAATTCAATCATTTTTTTAATCATATCTATTTTATTACAACTTGTTTTTTCCAAATATTTCGTATAGTCAAATTCACTCGGCTCTAACCATTTTTTTAATCCTTCTAATAGCTTTTCTTCTACTAATTTTAATTTTGTACTAATATTATTACATTCAGGGTTTGGGCAATATAAAATAGGCTCTTGATTGGTATAAGCTCTTCTTAACATTTTTTTACCACATTTACCACATATAATTAAACCACATAATGGATTTTGAATAACATTGTTATGTGTTACTGGTGCTAGATTAACACTCCTTTTGATATTTACTATATTCCAGGTTTTCTCACTTATTATGTTTTTGTGTAAACCATTTACTAATATATAATCATTATTTCTAGGTCTAGTTTTTATAATTTTTTCATTTTTATATATTTTAACTTCTTTTCTTGAATTCCATTTTATTTTTCCAATATAAACTGGGTTTGCTAATATCTCTTTTACTGATGAAATTGACCATTTATCATTTTTTCTTGGCTTAAAACCCATTTCATTTAATTTTCTAGTTATTTCATTTAATGATAAATCATTATATGCATATAAATCATATATTATTTTTACTATATTTGATTCTTCTTTATTTTCTTTTAGTGTATATCCTTTATCTCCTTTTATTTTAATTCTATCATATCCAAATGGAGCTATACTTCCTACATATTTTCCTTCACTTACAGATATCATTCTTCCTCTTTGTAATCTTCTATTAATGACTTTATATTCTCTTCTTGACATGAATAATCCAAACTCAAAATATTCTTCATCAAATTCATTATTAGGATCATAAGTTTTCATAGGTGTTAAAATTTTTGTGTTAGAAATTCTAAAAGCTTTTGCAACAATTCCCTGATCTATTGTTTCACCACGAGCTAATCTTTCTACTTCAACAACAAGTACACCTTTCCACTTTCCTTGTCTTACATCAGCTAATAGTTTTTGCATTTCCGGTCTTGTCTCAATAGTTTCTCCACTTACAATTTCTTTATATATTTTTCCTATTTTTAAGTCTTTTTTATTTGCGAGTTCCAATAATATATGTTCATGTCTAGCAAGAGTTTCACCTTCTCCTTTTGCTTCTGCTTCCACGTCTGCTCTTGATTTTCTTAAATAAATTGCATATTCCCCGAATCACATCTAATGTTTTTTCATCAGAATATCCTCTATCTATATATTCCAAAATTCTTCCTCCTTTTGAAACTTTATTTAATATATAAATTTATATGTCAAATAAAATTACAAATCATTTTCAGAATATTTTGAAAATTTTTTTATGGTTAAATTTAACAATATATCTATTATTTCTTTATTTTGCTCTTTTGTGCCAATATCTCTATCTTCAATTATAATTACAGTAGAATCACTTTTATATTCATCAAGTTTCATAAATACACCTCTTTAATATATATGCAAAAAAATAATAATATTGGAAAATTTTTTAAAAATATTTTTAATTAAAAAGGTTACACTATGTTTTGATGGAGGTGAAAAAAATGAATAAAACATTAAAATTCATTTTATTCTTTGTAGCAACACTTGTTTTTGCATTATTAGTCCCAAATTATAGCAAAGCCGCAACAATGGTAAATGATGAAGAAACTTTAAATAATGAAATATCTAGTGCAGATCCAGGTGCAACAATAACATTGCAAAATGATATTACAGTAACAAAACCTATTGTTATTGCTAAAGAATTAACAATTGACGGTAATGGTCATAATGTAGTTGGCTCTAATGAATGGACATCAACAACAGGAAATCAAACAATGTTTACTGCCCAACTTTCTGATGCTAAACTTACATTAAAAAATATTAATTTAAAAAATGGTCCTAAATATGGTGTACAATCTTATGATGGAGCAAGTGTAACTTTAGATAATGTCTCAATAACTGGATTTAAATATGGTGCTGTTCTTGCAAATGGTGGTAATGTCGAAGTTAAGAAATTGCATTTAGGTAAAAATGGTACAAACGAAAACAATGGTATAGAAATAGATAAAGGTGCAGCAGCTACTAATAATCCAAGTTTAGTTATGAATGGTATATTAACAACTGAGTCAAATGAAAATGTAATTAGACCTGCTTCAAATGGACATCTTACAGAATTTACTGTAACTAATAGTTCTACAACAACAAATAAAGTTGTTTTAGCCGGAAATAAGGTTGTTTTAACAGATTCTAATAATAATGTAATATCTGAAAATACTGTACCTGACAAAGCAACAGCAAATACAGATATTAAGAAACTTATAGTAACTATATTTACTAATAACATTACTAATAAAATTACTGTAGATTCAGGCACAAAAATTTCAGCAGATCTATTAAAATCTCATATCAAATTAGATGAAAATCAAGTAATAGATGGATTCTTTACAGATGAGAAATTTACAACTGCTTTTAATTTTGATAATCCAATAACAACAGATACAACAGTTTATACTAAAACATCTGCAAAACCAGAAACAACAGTACCAGAAACACAACCAGAAATAGAACATCAAGAAAAAGATGAAACTCCAAAAACTGGTGTAGAAAATTATTTAGGAATCGCAATATTAACTATATTATTATCAACAATATCAATTGTTTCTATGAAAAAGAAGAACAAATAAAAAAATTTTCAATTAAAAGGATAGTCTCTATAGTCTATCCTTATATAATTATTATGGAGATAATATGAAAAGTGTCACTAAAAAAGTTTATTTTTTTATATATTTTATTTTAAGTTTATTAATTTTTTTATCAAGTTTGTATATCATTAACTATTTTTCACAAAAAAAACAAGCACTTGATGAAAGTAATTTATTAAATGATTTTGATACCAACATAAAAAGTGATATTTCAGAAAAGCAAATTAATCAAACTAAAATTGAAACTTCTGAAGAAATTTTACCAAAAGAAACAGAACGAATGATTAAAGTAAAAGAACTTAAACAGCAAAATTCTGACATTGTTGGTTGGCTTGAAATACCTAATACCAAAATTAATTATCCCGTATTACAAGGAACTGATAATGAATATTACATGAAGCATAATTATAAAAAAGAAAAATCAAAAAATGGCTCTATTTTTTTGACAAAAGATTATAACTGGGAAATTCCAAGTAGTAATTTGTTAATATATGGCCATAACCTCAATAATGGTACAATGTTTCAGGAATTACTAAAATATTCTAAACAATCTTTTTATAAAGAACATCCCAGAATCCGCTTTACAACACAAAAAGATGATTCAGAATATGAGATTATTGCTGTTTTTAAATCAAGAGTATATTATAAATCTGAAAAAAATGTATTTAAATATTACTTTTTTGTAAATGCTGAAAATGAAAAAGAATATAATGAATTTGTAAATAATGCCAAAAAGGAATCTTTATATGATATTAATGCTACAGCAAAATATGGTGACCAACTAATTACATTATCTACTTGTTCTTATCATGTTAAAGATGGCAGATTTGCTGTAGTAGGAAGAAAAATTGAAAATTAAATTTATCTGTTTCAAATTCTCATTATTGATTAATTTGAAAAAAATATAAATTCTTAATTAAATGCTATCTTTATGGAACCTACGAATTAGCTCATTTAGAAATGATAGGGGCTATTGTTCATCAATTAACTAAAAATGCTTCTATTGAAGAAATTGAAGCTGCTGGACTTAGCGCATATTATACAGACCATGGTATGGGTTTGGAATCTATCCAAAAAGAATTTAACTAAATAAATGATTTAAAAAATTAAATAGTTCTTTTTCATGAATTTTAAAAAATGAATTAGGATTTTGCCTTGAGCAAAATATGTATCTAACATAAATTGTATTATTCGTTTCTGAAACATAATAAATAATTCTATATTTTTCACAAATTCGTTCTCGATACTGCTTGTCCGAAAGTTCGGGGATATATCTACCAATGTAAGGCGAATCTTGTAAATCATAAAT
>CALXQP010000061.1 GCA_944390695.1 uncultured Clostridia bacterium | reverse complement strand
CAAAATTCATACATATTACTTCTTGATTGATATATTTGCTAGCTAACTTACACATTTCTATTGAACCATCTATTGCTTTAACTTTATATCCCTTTTCTATAAAATATTTACTATCTCTTCCTGAACCGCATCCAAAATCTAAAATATATGCATTAGAAGGTAAATGCTGTAAAAATTTATCATAATTCTCTTGCATATTTCCTTCTAATGTTTGCTCACAATATATCTTTGCATTTTTGTTATAATATTCTAAAGTATTGTATTTTTTTTCCATAATTTTTCCCTCATACTACTAAAAATTACTGCAATTTTATTGCAATGCTTATAGTTTTCTATAATAATCTATGATATTCTGTGTTAAATATAAAAATAAAATACTGTTTTAAAAGACAGTATTTTCGGTAATTTCGGTTATATTGATTTTTAAGTAATAACCGTCTAAACCTATTCAAATTGGAGGCGACGATCGGAATCGAACCGATGAATCAGAGTTTTGCAGACTCGTGCCTTACCGCTTGGCTACGTCGCCAAATATTAAAGCTTGGAGCAGGTAGCGGGAATCGGACCCGCGAATCAACCTTGGCAAGGTTGCATTTTACCACTAAATTATACCTGCACAATTCACTAAGCTTTATCATCATAACAAAATAATTTGGTTTTGTCAATAGATATTATTTAAAAAATATCGATTCTAAGTAAAAAATGTAATCTTTGAGCATTTCTGAAAAGAAATTATTGGTTTCTTTTTTGGAAATGGTATTAGTGGCTTTGATGTTCAAAGTAAGAATTGTTTTATCAGAAATACTAAGTGTTAAATAACCAATATTTGAACCTGATAAAACTGGAGCTTCAAAATTTTTATTACAATATATATATATGCTGATATTATTAATTTGGTTCTTATTTATTGGAACATAATCAAAAGGAATTTCATCCAAATTAATATCAATAGAATTTGAAACACCTTTAGAAATTAGAAAAGATGATGAATTACACAATTTCCAATTTTCAAATTCTGTTATAATTTTTTCTTTAATATTGACCATTTCAAAATTCTTAAAAACATATTCAATTAAAGAAACACTATCTTTTGTTCTATCTTTTTTTGTATCAGCTCCAAGAACAATGCAAATTAAATCCATATTACCACGTTTAACAGCTGTTACTAAACAACGATTAGCACCATTAGTAAAACCAGTTTTCACACCATAAACTCCATCTAAATTACCAAGAAGTTCATTTGTATTAGAAATAGTTTTAGAATAGCCATTAATAGAAATTGTGTGAGTTTTGGTGCCAACTATATTTCTAAAAGTTTGATTATTTAATGCATAATTTGTAATAATTGCAAGTTCATATGCAGTTGTATAATGTTCTTCATCATCTAATCCATGAGGTGTTACAAAATGAGATGAATTTAATCCAAGTGACTTACATTTTTCATTCATCATTTCTGCAAAACCAGGGAGATCTCCACCTACATGTTCTGCAAGTGCAACAGCAGCATCATTTCCTGAACATAATAATAAACCATATAATAAATTAAGGACAGATATTTTGTCATTTTTGTGTAGACCAAGGCGTGAGCCTCCGGTACCTGCGGCTTTTTGAGATACTGTAACTATATCATCTAATTTTGCTTTTTCTAGTACGATTATTGCTGTTAAAATTTTTGTGGTTGATGCCATTTTTCTTTTTTCATTTTCGTTTTTGCCAAATAAAATTAAACCAGAATTTCTGTCATAAACAATTGCTGCTCTGGAATTTATTTTTGGCTCTTCATCAATTTGAGAAGAGGCATTTATAACAGAAGAAATATTGTTGAAAATTTCTAAATCTTCATCATCTGCAAATACTAAATAATTACTTGTAAATATAAATAAAAAAATGATTAGACAAGTTATAATTTTGTGTATTTTCACAATTAGCCTCCTCAAAAATTGAATTAATAAAATATATGTTGCAAAATTAAAAATATTCATATAATAATAAAGGTGCAGAGATTTAAGTATAAAATTTAAGTTTCAATTTTTTTACTCCAACAAATACAGAAATTTTGGAGTGAGAGTTTGAGCTTTGGAAGGCAGTACAATTTTTGAGAAAAATCTCGAAATTTAAACATAAAAAATGTTGATTTTATTTTATAAAAGAAGTATAATAAATAATGTATAACATTCTAAAACGGAAAGGATGAAATAAATGAAAAAGAAAATAATTAGTATATTTGTTGTGGCAATATTAGTATCAATGTTTTTGCTAAGTTGTATTATAAGTTATGCAAATACAGATGAGAAAATATATGTTAATCTAACAAAAGCAGATTTGAATGGAATAGGGTATGCAATAAAAGATCCAACTTCACCAAATGTTGGAGGAGAACCTGTATCAAGTGCATATATATGGAATTTGACAAATTATGATTCAAATAATACAAGTGATATAAGTGCAGCCCAAAGAAATCTATATTGTATAAAAGCAAATTATGGGGATTCATGGAATCAAAATAATAATACAATAGTAGAATATAATTTATCATATAATTTGCAAAAAGATAGAGAAATGTTATTAAATAAAATAGTAG
This sequence comes from uncultured Clostridia bacterium, assembly GCA_944390695.1. Lineage (GTDB taxonomy): Bacteria > Bacillota > Clostridia > TANB77 > CAG-508 > CAG-269. Next base: position 7,722 of record CALXQP010000061.1, on the reverse strand, counting down.
ATAATGGAAATGATGCAGATGATGTAGTAAAAGCATTATTAAATCCAGATAATCAAACAGGAGGATATTACAGAGAATTACTTTGGATATTAGATAATGCATATATAGAAGGAGAAACTGATAAAGAAGAATTTCTTGCTAGAATAGGTTTCAAATATAGTGCTGAAGATGATGCATATTTCTATCAGCAAACAGGAAGTGTGGATTATAATGATTTGGTTTCAACTAATGCTCAAATGTTTGGTTATCAAAAAGAAGATTTTGCAACAGATGCAGATATTAAAGCTGCACAAAAAGCGGCAATATGGTATTATACAAATTATGCAATGGATAATCAAAATGAAGCAGTATTTAATCAAAAAGCTCAAACAGATTGGTTAAATATTTCAACAGATAATGGACAAAGTTATGAAGAATTATCTATGATAACACATGCAGTAACAGCAGAGGGAGAAACTAGAAATGATCAAGCAACAATATTATATAATTATTTAATAGATGAAGCAGCAGCAAATGCACATTTATACACAGAAGAAAATAATTATACATTAACAGGAGGAGCAGAAGTAGATACATCAAATATGGTTCCAAATGGAGATGGAAAATATAAGTTGCAAGCTAAAAGAGTTGGTTCAAATTATGTAATTGGCCCAATAGTAATTGATGGAAATAATTCATCATTATATGAAATTGCAATAAAAGTTACAAATGATAATGGAACAGATATTAATTATACATATACAGATAGTGAGGGGAATTCTTTAGGAACTACTGACATAAAAGATTTAGTAGGAAGAGAAGAAGGATTTTATATAACAATACCAAGAAATGCTGTTCAAAAAGTAAATATTAAAATTGATATAACACAAGAAACAACAGAAAAGAAATTGTGGTTAAAAGGAATAGAAGAAACAGATAAAATAAGACTAGAATCAGAACAACCAATTGTTGAATTAACAAGAACACCTGAAACAATAACAACAGAGTTCGAGTCAGAACCAGAAGAATTTGACTTAGCATTACGTAAATTTATAACACATTTAAATAATGTAGAAGTTACAAATACAAGAGTACCAAATATAGTATTAGATAGTTTGGAAACAGGAACAACAGCAACATATAATCACAGAAAAAATCCAGTTGTTGTAAAAGATAAAGATGAAGTAACATATCAAATTAGAATTTATAATGAAGGTAATAAGGCAGGATATGCAAGTACAATAATAGATCAATTGCCAACAGGATTAATAAGTTCAAATAATAATTCACTTGAAGTTGTTTCAAAAGATAAAAATGGAAATGACAAAAATACATATACATTAGAATATAGTCCAACACCAAACCAAATAAAATTAACAATAGTAAATACAGCTGAAAATCCAGCAAAAAGTTTAGATGCTTATACAACAGGAAGTTTAGATTATGAAACTATTGAAATAAAATGTAAAGTAGCACAAGAGGCTGATGAAAAAGAACAAATAATTTTAACAAATGTAGCATGGATAAATGAAGCATATAATTCAGAAGATAATGTAGAAATTGTAAACATAGGTCAAGATAGAGATTCAGAGCCAGCAACAAAACCAAGTGTAAATAAAGACAATATGGAAGATTATAAAGGAAATTCATCAAATCCAGATGATTTATCAAATAGCAATTATTTCTATCAAGGTGAACAAGATGATGATGATTTTGAAAAATTAGTATTAATGCCAGAAGAAAAAGTATTTGATTTATCTTTGAAAAAATTCATAGCAGCAATTAGTAAAGATCCAATAATAGAAGATGGGGAATATATTACAGATAATAAAAATGCAGATGGAAAATATTTGAGAGCACCAGTTGTAACAGCTGTAAGAACTAGAGAAGAAGCTATAGCAACAGGAAAAGATACAGTTGATTATGAATTAGATGAAAAATTACCATTATTAGTAGAAACAGGAGATTATGTATTATATACAATTAGAGTATATAATGAAGGTGAACTTGATGGTTATGCAAGTGTAATAAAAGATGAATTACCAGAAGGTCTAGAATTTGTTGAAATGGCAGATGAAACAAATGAATATTATGGAATATGGAATCTAGAAGATCCAAGTAATAGACAAGTAATTACAACAAATTATTTGGCTAAAGGACAAGGAAAAGAATTAGATTCACAACCAGGTGATGCAAATTATACTGCTAATTTATTAAAAGCTTTAAATCCAGAAAGTGGAATAAGTAATGATAATCCAGATTATTTAGATGTTCAAGTTTTGTGCAAAGTTGTAGAACCATCAACATCAGATAGAAAATTAATAAACCGTGCACAAATTTCAGATGATAGTGATTCTGATGGAAATGAAATAGAAGATATAGATTCAACACCAGATGAATGGATTGAAGGAGAAGATGATCAAGATATTGAAGTAATAAGACTAGAATGTTTTGATTTATCATTAAGAAAATTCATAACATCAGTAAATGGAACAGAATTAAAAGATAGTAATGGATTATTTACAAGAGCACCAGTTGTAGATGTTACACCATTACAAAATGGAACAGATACAACAGCAATATATAATCATCCTAAAACACCTGTAGAGCTTGAAATAGGTGATAAAGTAATATATACAATAAGAGTATATAATGAGGGTGATATTAATGGATTTGCAAATGAAGTAAAAGATTATTTACCACCATATTTAGAATATGTAAATGATAGTGAAATAAATGCTGAATATGGATGGCAAATATCAGAAGATGGTAGAATTGCAACAACTAGATATTTAGAAGAAAAAGAAATAAATAAATTTGATGGAACTACATTAGATTATGAAGATATAAAAATAGAATGTAGAATTTCAGATAATGCAATACCAAATGAAAAAATTACAAATATAGCAGAAATAGCAGAATATGAATATAAAGATGTAGTAGTACCTGCAGATGTAGATTCAATGTCAGGTAACATGGAAGAAAATCTTCCAAGTGATGAAGAACTTCCAGGATATAAAGAAGAACAAGAAAATGATGAATATGTACCGGGTAATGAAGATGATGATGATTTCGAAAAAGTATATATAAAAGAATTTGATTTAGCATTAAGAAAATTTATTACACAAGTACAAGATAAAGAAGTAACTACAAGAGTTCCAGAAGTAAAAATTGAAAATGGAAATATAAGTTATGAACACCCAAAAGATCCAATCACAGTACATATAGGTGATGTAGTAATATATACAATAAGAGTATACAATGAGGGTGATATAGCAGGATATGCAAGTGAAATAACAGATGATATACCAGAACATTTAGAATATTTACCACAAGATAACACAAATGTTGAATATATGTGGACAATGTATGACGAAAATGGTGAAATAACAACAAATGTGGAAGATGCAGTAAAAGTAAAAACAGATTATTTATCAAGAGAAAATGGAGAAGATAATTTGATTCCTGCATTTGATGGAACAACATTACATTATAAAGATGTAAAAATAGCATTTAAAGTTAAAGATCCAGGCTCAAATACAGTAATAATAACAAATCATGCTCAAATTTCTGATGATTCAGATGAGGGTGGAAATTCTGTAACAGATAAAGATTCAACACCAGATGAATGGAATGAAGGAGAAGATGACCAAGATGAAGAAAATGTTAAAGTAGAATATTTCGATTTAGCATTACTAAAATTTGTTTCAAAAGTAATAGTTATAGAAGATGGAAAAGAAACTATTACAGAAACAGGTTATAATGGTTATGAAGATCCAGAACCAGTAGTAAAAGTTGATTTGCATAAAAAGAAAATTAATGATGTAGTTGTAAAATTCGGATATGGAATTACAATTATGAATCAAGGAGATATTCCTGGATATGCAACAGAAATTACTGATTATGTACCAGAAGGTTTAAAATTTGATCCAGCAGATAACCCTGAGTGGACAGATGAAGGAAATAATGTGATTTCTACAAAACAACTTGAAAATACTTTATTACAACCTGGAGAGAGTGCAACTGTTGAAGTTATTCTTACATGGATAAATGGTGAAGATAATTTAGCTTTAAAAACAAATATTGCAGAAATTTCAGAAGATGATAATGAATTTGACGTACCAGACAGAGATTCAACACCTGATAACCAAAAAGATGGTGAAGATGATATTGATCTTGCAAAAGTAATTTTAGCTATAACAACAGGTCTTGGAAAAACATATTTTACTTTAACATTAGGTCTATTAACAATAATTACTGTTGGTATAATCTTAATTAAAAAATTTGTAATTTAGTATAAAAGAGAGAATCCTATTTAGGCAGCTGCCTATTTCAGGATACTCTCTTTTTCTGATACATGCTTTTTGTGGCTATTATTAGAAAATGTAAATATTTACCAAAAAAAGTAATCGAAAGTAGTTGACGAAAATATGAATAATATATATAATTATAACATTAGAAAAGATTTTAAAAAGATAAAGACATTAAAAAAATCAAATGAACCATGAGTGTGTTGTTAGCACTAGTTTTTTAAATATTAATACTCTTAAAATATATAAATTGTATACTAAACAAAATACAAAAAATAACAATTTTTGTTTAGTACAATAAACAAAATATTGACAAAAGAAAATAATTACGGTATAATAGAATAAAATAAAGTGAATAAAGAGGAGAAATTTATGATTATTCGTGAAAAATATTTATCTAGAATTAGACCATTCTATGACCAAGATTTGATAAAAGTCATAATGGGTGTTAGAAGATGTGGTAAGTCAGTTATATTATTACAAATAATAGATGAGTTAAAAGCAAGAGGAATACCAGAATCTCAAATAATATATATAAACTTTGAATATGAAGATTATGCTTTTATAAAAGATGATATGGATTTACACAATTATGTTAAAGAAAAAATAGTAAGTAAAAATAAATATTACTTATTCTTTGATGAAATTCAAAATGTTGAACACTGGGAAAAAGCAATAAATTCATTTAAGGCATCTAAAAATGTATCAATATTTATTACAGGTTCTAATAGTGATTTACTATCTGGAGAACTTGCTACACATATAGCAGGAAGATATGTAAGTTTTAGAACATATCCATTCACATTTAAAGAAGTATGTGAGCTTAAAAATATAACAGATAAAAAAGATATAGAAGAAGCATTTAATGACTATATGACTTGGGGAGGAATGCCACAAAGATTTATGCTGACAGATGAAATACAGACAAGAGTATATTTATCAGACATCTATAATTCTATATTAATAAAAGATATTATAGCAAGATTTAATATAAAAGATTTAGATCTATTTAATAAAATAGTAGAATATATAGTTACAACACCATCACAAAATTTTTCAGCAGAAAGTTTATCAAATTATTTTGCAAATAAAGATGATAGAGAAGTTTCAAAAATAACTCTATATAATTATTTAGAATATATGACAAAGGCTATGATGATAAATAAGGTTGATAGATATGATGTTAGAGGAAAAAGAATATTAAATGGTAAATACAAATATTATTTAACAGATTTAGGTTTTGGTCAAATAATGAATGTTGGAAAAAGACCACAACTAGGAGCATATTTGGAAAATATTGTATACAATGAATTACTATCTAGAGGATATGATGTTAAAATCGGAAATTTAGAAAATGGAGAAATAGACTTTATAGCGACAAGATTTAAAGAAAAGATATATATTCAAGTGGCTTACATTTTAGCAGATGAAACTGTTATTGAAAGAGAATTTGGAGCATTTAGAAATATAGAGGATAACTATCCTAAATATGTTTTAACGATGGATAAATTTGATTTTTCACAAAATGGTATAATTCATAAAAATGTAATAGACTGGTTATTAGAAGAAAAATAAAAAATAGAAGATTAGGAAATACTATGAGCAATAATTTGGTAAAACAAAAGAATATAGAAAAATACTATAATGAAAAATATTTCAATTCTGTATATGGTAATAAATTTAGCTATTTAGAAAATAAATTAGATATTCCAGATTGTTATATAGAATGTAATGGACTGAAATTTGCAGTTGAACTTACTACTTATTTTATGCAAGATGATGAGAAAGATAAAGCTATACTTAAAAGATCTATAGCTAAATTATTAGAAAAAGATAATTGGTTATATGAAGCATATAAACATCTTGGAAAATTAAATAGTCAGACCATCAACGTTCATTACAGGAATAAGGAAGATATGATAAAAGATGTGTTACAAGCTAAAGATTATATTAAACATATAAGAATAGGAAATAATGCTTGGTTTTATACAGAAGATAAAGATGGAGTAAATTGTTATTTAATGAATACTGATAGACAAACATTAAAACTAGAAGAGTTTATAAAATATGTAAATTTTATGGAAAGCGATGAAAATCATATTTATATAGAATTATTTAAAAAGAAAAAATATAATTTCTCTACTGAATTAATATATTATCAATATACATTAAATAAAAAAGATAAGTGCGTAGATTATTCATATGTATATTGGGAAAATGAAATAACGAAATGTCAAAGCATGAAAAAGTCAATAGATAAAAAATTATATAAATATGAAGAATATAATAGGAAATTGCTAGAAAAGAATATTACATATGATAAATATATATTAATTATATATCCAGAGCAATATCCAATAGATATTGAAAATTTTGATGAGTTGTATAAAAACTTAAAGAAACAAATAAATAAGTTTAAGTATGATGAAATAGGAATTTTCTTATTTAACAAAATTCTGATACTAAATGATATAGAATACAATGTTTATGATATTTAAGAAATTAGTATCTAAAATTATAAGTTCGTTAAAAGATAAAGAATATGTAAATGTAAAATACTATACAAGAACAGAGCTGCGCTTAAACGGATGCACACAATTTTAATGCGCAAAATTTGCGCGCGAACAATAACGCGGGCTTTGAAATGTTATAAACATATTAAAGTCCGCTATTGTTCTTAATAATTAAATAAGTGTTCTAATATATTTTTATATCTTTTAAATATAGGATGATTTTTATCTACCCCATTTATGCAACTTTCGTAAACACTGGTGTAATACCACTTTTGCAAATCTTTATTTCTTTTTAATGAACTCCATGATTTTTCTTCACCATATAATTCAATACAATCTGATAAATCTTCTAAATTACTTATTTTATCACAAGCTACAATAAGTTTAGAACCTAGAGGAGCATTTTTTATTTGCTCTATTGTATGTTCTTTTCTTTGTTCCCATTCTAATGATTTATCTGGTTCTGACGAGTCATAAACATAATCTCTGACTTTTTTTCCGAAATCTCTTTCAATATCATCAAATGTTGCAGGAGTATCTTCTACTACATCATGTAATATTCCTGCTACAACAATGTCTTCATCACAACCTGCTCTTTGTAATATCATTCCAACTGTAAATGGATGAAATATCATGTCTACATGTTCAATTTTTCTTTCTTGCCCTTTATGAGCTTTTGTTGCATAATAAATTGCATATTCTATTTTATCTTTACCTCTATACATAAATTTCGTATAACAAATGTTATACTCCTCCTTTCTTTTTCTACATTATACATGTATTTATTTAATATTTCAATAAAATATTAAATTTATTTAAGTTTTAGTATTTTTTCGAGCTTCTCCCACCAGCTTTATCTAGCTATAACTCTCATTCCAAAATCCCTGCTGCTCATTACGTAAAAAAAGAAAATGTAATCT
>CALXQP010000060.1 GCA_944390695.1 uncultured Clostridia bacterium | reverse complement strand
CAAGCACCATCCTTTCTTTTTAGAATATTGGATGATGTTTTTTGGGCAAAGAAAAAAATCATCCAACTACTTGAATGATTTTTTCTATCTGTTAGTTCGAACAGATACGTCATTGGTGGAGATGAGGGGAGTCGAACCCCTGTCCACAATACTATTCATATAGACTTCTCCGAGTGCAGTTTATTATTAATATTCATTTAATAATCATTAATAAACAAACAATTATTAAATATATCTACTAAATACCTACTGTTTTCGTAGAACAAACAGCTTTGTTTCCCACTAAATGACATCTTATTAAAATATGTGGGGATATCTTAACAGATGTTGCTGCAACTAGGCAGCAAGTGCTAATTCTCTATTATCAGCGTTTATATTTATTTTCTCGTTTTTTTAGTGGCAAACGAGAATCCACTACTCGCTATCTATACTTCAAATATCATGTCGAAACCATTACATCCCCATAACATATATATTATAATATATTTACATAGAAAATTCAATATATAATGCTTTAAGTTTTGGTATTTTTCAAGTTTTCCCCTCCAAACCTTGCATAGCTATGACTCTCATTCCAAAATTATTGCTGCAAAATAAATAAAAAAAGAAAATGTAATCTAAACAGCTGCGCCTCTTTCACTCAGGCCAAATCCTGAAATATATTACTTTGACAAAGGCTGAGCCTGGTACGAAGACCCTGGCATGGTTCAGCCATGGAGGAGTAATATATTTCAGGATTTTCCGTGAACATCCCTCAACTGTTTAGATAACTTTTTCTATTTTTTTACTCCAATCAAACGCAAGGATTTTGGAGTGAGAGTCATAGCTATGCAAGGTTTGGAGGGGAAAAACTTGAAAAATACCGAAACTTAAAAAATTTGCTTGAATTAAGAATATTATATAAATGGCATAAAAATAATGCTTGCAAAATAAAATATAATGATATATAATAAACACAAATTCTGAGGATATAATTATATTTTCAGTTGCCTTTATTGAAATGAGGTAGTATTATGAAAAAATTTTTATCAAATTACAAATCAACAATTATTCTTTTAGTTGCTATAATTGTTGGTGCAATCGTAGGAATTATATTCCAAGAAAAAGCAACTATACTTAGTCCCTTAGGAGACATATTTTTAAATCTTTTACTAGTTATAGTAGTACCACTAATATTTTTAACAATTACAACATCAATAGCGAAAATGAAAACTCCCAAAAGATTAGGAAAAATCATGGTAACAATAATTTGTGTATTTTTGTGTACATCAATTATTGCAGTACTTGTAGGGTTTGCAAGTGTATATTTTGTCAAACTAGTTGAGCCAGAAGATGGAGAGAAAATTAGAGCATCATTAGAAGAAACTGCAGAAGTAGAGGAGGAGGCAGAAGATGTTACAATAATGGATAGAACAGTTGATTTATTAACTGTAGATGATTTTTACAAATTGCTATCAAAAGAGAATATTGTAGCATTATTAATAGCTTCAGTCATTTTCGGATTTGCAATTAACATGTCAGGAGAAAAGGCAAAGCCTGTAACTGATTTTTTAATTGCAGCAAATATTGTAATTAATAATGTAGTAAAAATAATAATGTATTATGCTCCAATAGGGTTAGGATGTTATTTTGCGTCATTAGTAGGAAGTTTTGGAGAGACTATTGTAGTAGGATATTTAAAAACTTTTGTTATATATACAGTAGTAGCATTAGCTTTTTATTTCATTTTCTACACATTATATGCATTTATAGCAGCAGGAAAAAAGGGAGTAAAAGTATTTTGGAAAAATGTTTTACCATCAACAGCAACTTCATTAGCTACATGTTCAAGTGCTGCGTCAATTCCTGTAAATATTGAATGTAGCAAGAAAATGGGAGTGCCAGATGATATTGCAGAGACCACAATTCCTTTAGGAACTAGTTTTCACAAAGATGGTTCTATAATAGGGTCTATGTTTAAAATTATGTTTTTAGTTTGCTTATTTGGAACAAGTTTGGCAACATTTGGCGATATTATAGGGGTTTTAGGTATTGCATTACTTGCTAATTTACTTATAACAGCAGTTCCAATAGGTGGAGGAACAATTTCTGAAATGTTAATTATAACAATGATGGGATATCCAGTAGCAGCTTTGCCAATATTGACAATTATTGCTACAATTATAGATCCACCAGCAACTATGTTAAATGTAGTTGGAGATACTGTGTCTTCTATGATGGTTGCAAGAGTTGTCGATGGAAAAGATTGGATGAAAGAAGATAATAAAAATATTAAAGAAGATGTAAAGGTTTAAAAATAATTAAAATTCTAAAAAATAAATTTTAATAATATAATTAAAATATAATATAAAGTAAAGATTTAAAAATAGCCTCAAGAATTATTTATAAATAATTTTTGAGGCTTAATTATTGTTTTTCTTAGCATATATTTTTCTATACAAATTGCAAATATTGCAATCATGACAGATTTCAATGCGATTTTCAAAAATAAGATGAAGTGTATTTATAAAATCTAAATTACTAGATGGTGAGGCAAGATGTAAATATATTTTTTGGGGTAATAAATTTAATAATGTGTTTAAAACATAGTCATTATTGGAAAAAGTGACATCAGATAAATATTTTGCTTTTATTGCATTTTTATTTACATCAATTATTTGCATATTTTCATCTAATAATAAAATATCATCACCTGAAGATATTGCATGAATTGTGAGTTCTGATGATTTTTGTGAATTTATATATATTCTTAAAAGTGATATAAATTCAATATATTCTCTTTCAATAATGAATTCATTTACAGAAAGGTCGACTAATTCTTCAAGGAGTGATTTATATTTTCCTAACCTAAAGTTTACAAAACCTGTAAGCACAATTGAATTGTGTGTTGTGATATATTCATAAAATATATCAAATAAAAAAAGTTGTCTATTTGTGAATGAGAATTCATCATCACAAATATTTTCTTCACATAATTTTAATATTTGATTTAATTCTGCATTTTCAAAATAAAAATAATTGTTTATTAATATATTTTTTATAATATTATTTTCATAATAATCAATTACTAAATATGATAAAATGGTTGAAAGTTTTGTATAAAAAAGTTCTGTGTCAACTCCTGTATAGTGTATTATCAGATTTTTATAATGTTTAAATTCATTTTTGGAGTAATATGTGTTTAACATATTGAAATTTGAAAATTCATCTTGCAAGTATTTTAGAATTTCTTCATTATTTGTTTTTATACATAATGATTTCATTAAAAACTCCTTTTTATAAAGTATGAATTCTTTTGTTTTGTATATTATTTGCTAAAAACAAATTTCTATACAATAACTAGAGTATAATATTCGAAATTCTAGAATTTGCAACTTGTATTATATTTAAGTTTCAGTATTTTTTCGAATTTGCTATCTCGACTTTTCATCTCTCAGTCAAGGCGAAATCTTGAAATATATTACTTCTCCATGGCTGAACCATGCCATAGTCTTCGTACCAAGCTAAGCCTTTGTCGTATTAATATATTT
>CALXQP010000059.1 GCA_944390695.1 uncultured Clostridia bacterium | reverse complement strand
TCCTTTTGCGGACGCCTCAAGTGTAGGGGCTTTAATGGGCGAAAAGCTTGTTTTAAATGAGTTTCTTGCATACACGGATTTAGTGAGCCTGCAGGGGATTATAACGCACAAGGCTGAAGTCATAGCGAGTTTTGCACTATGCGGTTTTGCGAACTTCGGCTCGGTTGCAATTCAAATAGGCGGAATAGGCGAACTAGCGCCATCAAGGCGAAAAGACCTTGCAAGGCTGGGTATAAAGGCTCTTGTCTGCGGTACTTTTTCTTCTTATATCTCGGCTTGTATGGCAGGAATTTTACTGGGATGAAAATTGTTGACAGAATTTTAAAAAATAACAGCTTTAAGGGAAAACAAAGAAAGAAGAGAAGAAAGTTTACTCAAAGAAATAGAAAAAGTAACAGTTAAAAAACAAAAATATATGGAGATGTTCCAAAATGAAGTAATCAATATGCAGGAACTAAAACAATACACAAATCCATTAAATGAAGATATAGCAAGATTAGAAAGGGAATTAAAGTTAATCACTTCTGAAATAAAAGAAAAAGATGTATTAGAAAAAGAACTTACAAAGACAATAAGTACAGTTGATGACATTTTAAATAATGAAACAATTACAAATTCAATGCTTAAAACAATAATAGATGTTATTGAAGTAGGTAGTGAAGGAAATATAGAAGTAAGATTAAAATTACTAAATGAAATTGGAAGTAGCCCTATGGTAATTACAAATTTTGATGATATAAAAAATCAAAATTCTACCGTTACGAAAAGTAACAACGGTACATAAAGACATTACGGAAAGACTTATAAAGATAAATCCGAGATTAGCTAAAGAAGTAAGAGAAATACTCAATGAAAATAAAGCTGAAAGACATATAAGAGGAGGAATGGCAACAAAATTGAAATATATGAAAAAGGAATAAAATATAAAATTTTTTGTCATTTTCATTTTTATGTAATGAGTAGCAAGGATTTAGAAGTTAGAGTATAGTTTTGGAAGCATAAGAAGAGATTTGGGAAAATGCTGAAACTTTAAATATTGTATTTATTGACAGAATAATAATGGAATAGTATAATTAAAATTGAAAAAAACATATAATTAAAGAAATATTGAAAAAATAAAAGAGGAACATATGAAAAAAATATTAAAGAAAAAAAATATAAAATATTATTTGATTTTTTTGCTAGTATTTGAAATTTTGACTAAATTTAGTAATACTAGAATAATTATAAATTATAGTCAAGCATTTATAAATCTAATAGCCCAAGGTCCAAGTCTTGATATATTTATTAAATTTGTATTTGTAATAATTATAATGTTAATATTGTGGGGATTAATGTTAATTTTAATAACATCACCTGTCACAATGTGCTTATTAGCACGAAAAACAGCAGATATCACACAAGAAATTCAAAATAGGAAATATGATTCAAAAGAAAATATAATATATTATAGAGATATATTTAAAGGAATATCACCAACAACAATCAGTTTAATGCAAAATTTAAGAATAGAAGAAGAAAAAGATTTAGCGGCAACTATAATGAAGCTAAAATTAAATCAAAATATTTTAATAGAAGGTGAAAATATAAAAATAATATCTGATAATATGCAAAATTTAACACCTAGTGAAAAGAGATTATTTTATATATTACAAAATGGTAAATTAAGCAAAAGACAAATTGATGATTGGAAAGATTTATCTATAAAAGAAGCTAAAGAACAAGGATATATAAAAACTCAAGATTCAGCAAAAGGTCTTGCAATTAAAAAAATTATTTTAATAATATTATTTATTTTATCTTGTTTAGGGTTAAAATATATTGGAGAAAGTTTTATCAAATCAGTAGATGAATTTGAAAAAATGGGATTTACAGAAGGTATGGATATATATGAATTAATTGAAAGTGAAAATTTTGATTATATATTTAATACATCAATACAAGGATTTTTAGTAATGGCTTGTTTGGCAGGAGTTTTTGGAGGACCAATATTTTATGGAGCTTATATTAAAAGATATACAAATAGCAATAATTCTTTAAGGAGAACTTCTAAAGGTGATAAACTTACAGATGAAATATTGGGAATGAAAAGATTTATTAGTGATTTTAGTATGTTAGATAAAGCTGATAAAGAATCTATAATATTATGGGATGATTTTTTAATATATGCAATTGTCCTAGAAGAAAATAAAGATATAGTTGAAGAAATTTTGGAATTAAAAGGGGAAATATCTTAGTAGTGGATTGATTAATAAAAAATGATAAACACTAAAAATATAAAAGTTTTTAGAAAGAGATGATGTAATGAAGGGAATATTGGAAAATCAAAATAAGACTGATAATGAAAAAAAATTAAAAATATTTTATATAGGAATATTATCCATATGTGTAATAGCTATTATAGCAACTATAGTATTACAAACTATGGGAGAAGAGGAAAATTTACCTGGAGAAGGAATACAAGAACTAAAAAAATTAACAGATGAGCAAATAAGTGAGCATAAAGCAGAATTTAATGAAATCTTCCAAAATAAGGTGAATTATGCGGAAAATAATAGTTATAAAATTACTAAATTAGAAGAAGATAAAGAAATTATATATATAGGTTATCAAAGTAATGAAACACAAATAAATGATTATGATTTAAAAGTAAATATTCCATATATAAATATAAATAATGAAACAATAAATGAATTTAATACACAAATAAAAGATATATTTGAGAAAAAGGCAAGAAGTGTATTAAATACTCAAGGAAATAATATTATATATACAGTAGATTATAGTGCATATATACAAAATAATATATTATCACTAGTTGTAAGATCAACATTAAAAGAAGGATCTAATCCACAAAGAGATATAATACAAACTTATAATTATGATTTAACTAATAAGAAAAAATGTACAATAGATGATATGTTAGAAATGAAAAATATTACAAAAAAAGATGCAAATCAAAAAATTAAAGATGAAATAAAAAAAGTTCAAGAAAATGTTGAAGAATTTGAAAAATTAGGTTATACAATTTACAAAAGAGATTATACAAGTGATATTTATAATATAAATAATGTTACAGAATATTTTATGGGAAAAGATAATGCATTATATATTATATATGCTTATGGAAATGAAAATAATACAGCTGAAAGAGATATAGTTGTAATGTAAAAAAAAAACGGTCTAGTGATACTAGGCCGTTTTTGAAAATAAAAGGGGATGTTTATTAATCAGTTTCTACTGACTATGCATATAGTATACTAATGAATTTTGTTCATTGTGTGAACTGTTGGTGAAATATTAGCAACTTAAGGAGTTTCTTCAAGAGTTACAGTAAATTCTTTTTCTTCACCATTTCTGTTTACTTTTAATGTTATTTTATCTCCAATTTTAAGAGAATTTTTAATTTCATTTAATTCATCCATTGTTTTAATATCTTGACCATTAGCTTGAATAATTATATCTCCAGCTTGTAATCCAGCTTTTTCAGCAGGAGAGAAGTTTTGGACACTTTGAATATATATTCCTAGAGTAGCTAAATTGTATCTTTCTATAGTAGCATCATCTAAGTCTCTACCAGTTATACCTATATAAGGTCTTAAAACTTTATTATGTTCAATTAATTCATCAATAATATCATGAGTAGAATTTATTGGAATTGCAAATCCAATACCCTCAACTCCAGAACCAGAAAGTTTTAGTGTATTTATACCTATAACTTGACCTTCACTATTTACAAGAGCGCCACCACTATTTCCTGAATTTATAGCAGCATCTGTTTGAATACAAATATATTTAGTTCCATCAGAAACAACTTCTCTATTAACAGCACTAATTATTCCAGAAGTAACAGTTGTATCTAATCCAAGAGGACTACCAACAGCCATTACAAATTCACCAACAACAGCTTCATCAGAATCTGCAAATTCAGCAGGTGTTAAACCTGTTTTGTCAATCTTTAAAACAGCTAAATCTGTTTGAGAATCTTTTCCTACTATTTTTGCATCAATTGTTTCAGTAGAACCATATAATTTTACTTTTACAGATGTTGCATCTGATATATTGTAATAAGAATATGAATTTGTTGAACTAGTATCAACAACATGATTATTTGTAACTATATATCCATCTTCACTAATAATTATACCAGACCCAGTTGCTGTAGCTTGTGATGTTGTAGGTGCTCCAAATCCGAAAAATGAATTAGATGTTGTAGTATATGTTACTTCAATACCTACAATTGATGGTAATATTTTATTTGCTGCAAAAACAGCAGTATTTGAATAATTAGAAAGTGAAACTAAATTTGTTGTTGTTCCACCAGCAGTTGATGTTTGAACTGTTGAATTATTAGTTTCATTTAATAATTTTTCTTTAATTGATGGAATACCAAAACATGTTCCAATTACTAAAGAACATCCTATTATTCCACTAAAAAATGGTAGTAAAATTGTTTTTCCAAATCCATTTGATTGTTGTTTAAAATTTGCTTTTGAAGTTTTACTTGATATAACTTCAAATTTGTTCTCATTTTCTTCCATAATACCTCTTTCCTTTCATAACACATATAGTGCTTATTTATATAATAGAAAAGTTATAGTTTACTATTATATAAAAATTACAATTACTAACTATTTAATAAGATACAACATTTTTGTGAAGAAACTGTGAAAAAGCTGTAAAAAAATTAGATTATTTACTTGAAAATAAAGTTAGCTAAATATATAATATATTCATGGAGGAGATATAATGGAAAAACAGAGTGGAATATCAATGATAATATTAATAATTATAGTGGCTATAATTTTAGTTATTGCATCAATTGGAGTAAATTATGCTAATAAATTAATGGAAGATAAAAATTTAAAAGATTTAAGAACAGATATGTTATTAATACAGGCTGAAGCCAAAAAAGGATTAGAAGAATTTTGCTTTCAAAGTGTGAATCTTGATAAAAATAAAGAAGAAGATAATGTAAAAATAGAGGAAATAAAAAAAGCAAATTTAGAGGGAATACCAGTTGCTGAAGTAGATGAACAAATAAAAAATGAAATTTCTCAATTACCAGAAGAAATAGTAATAGATGAAAATTCTTATTATTTAGATGAACAAACATTAAAAGAAATGAAAATTGAAAGATTAAATACAGAAAATTATGGACATTTTATTATTAAATATGATTTTGAAAATGTAAATATAGAAGTAATAAATACAAAAGGTTATGAGGGAAAATATACATTAACACAGTTAGAAGAAGCATATAACAAGGGGGAACAAAGCAATTAATGAAGGAAAAAGAAGAAGAAAGGCTAAAATTATTAAAAAAACAAGAAAATGAATTACATTTAAAAGGTTTTAAAAATATATGTGGAATAGATGAAGCAGGAAGAGGTCCATTAGCAGGGCCTGTAGTAATAGCAAGTGTAATAATGCCAGAAGATTCAATGATAGAAGGAGTAAATGATTCTAAAAAAGTATCTGAAAAGAAAAGAGAAAAATTATATGATCAAATTATAAATGAAGCAATAAGTTATGGAGTTGCAATAATAGGTCAAGATGAAATTGATGAAATAAATATTTTAAATGCAACAAAAAAAGGGCTAACAATGTCTTTACAAGAATTAACTGTTAAACCAGATTTAATTATAGTAGATGCATTAGAACATATAGATACATTAGGAATACCTTATGAATCAATAATAAAAGGTGATGCAAAATGTTATTCAATAGCAGCTGCATCAATTATTGCAAAAGTTACAAGAGATAGAATTATGCGAGAATGGGATAAAGTTTACCCCGAATATGGCTTTGAAAAACATAAAGGTTATGGAACTGCAGCTCATATTGCAGCAATAAGAGAAAATGGTTTATGCCCAATACATAGAAGAAGTTTTACGAAAAATTTTGTTTAATATTTTTGAGGAGGACACAAATGAATATTTTAGAAATAATAGCTAAAAAAAGAGATAAAAAAGAATTAACAAAAGAAGAAATAAGTTTTTTTGTACAAGAATATACAAGAGGAAATATACAAGATTACCAAGCAGCTGCATTAATAATGGCAATATATATAAATGGAATGAGTGATAGAGAAACAACAGATCTAACATTAGAAATGGCATATTCTGGAGATGTTTTAGATTTGTCTCGTTTTGGCACAAATGTTGTAGATAAACATAGTACAGGAGGTGTTGGAGATAAAGTTTCTATAATTTTATTACCTATAATAGCATCTATAGGTATACCAGTTGCAAAAATGTCTGGAAGAGGTCTTGGATTTACAGGTGGTACTGTAGATAAGATGGAATCAATACCAGGATATAGAACAAATATTGGAATAGAAGAATTTATTTCTAATGTAGAAAAAATAGGAATAAGTATGATTGGCCAAACAATGAATTTAGCTCCAGCAGATAAAAAGATATATGCATTAAGAGATTCTATTTCATGTGTTGAGAATATTCCACTTATAGCATCAAGTATAATGAGTAAAAAGATTGCAAGTGGTGCAAATAAAATTGTTTTAGATGTAACTGTTGGAAAAGGTGCATTTATGAAAAATAAAGAAGATGCACAAAAACTAGTGGAACAAATGGTAAGAATAGGAAATTTGGCTAATAGAGAAGTAAGATGTGTTTTAACTCCAATGGATGAACCTCTTGGCTATTCTGTTGGTAATTCACTAGAAGTAATTGAAGCAATTAATTTCTTAAAAGGTGATATGCCTGAAGATTTGAAAGAAGTTGTTTTAGAACTTGGTGCTAATATGATTCAACTAGCAGGCCTTGGAGATAATATTGAAGAAAACAAATTGAAAATGTTAGAAAAAATTAATAATGGAGATGGTTTTAACAAATTAAAAGAAATGGTTCAAAATCAAGGTGGAGATGTTTCTTTTTTAGATGATACTTCTAAATTTGAAAAGGCTAAATTTATTGTAGCAGTTGAAACTAAAAAGACTGGTAAAGTTAGAGATATTAATGCAGAAGAGATTGGAAAATTAGCATGTTTCTTAGGTGCTGGTAGATTGAAAAAAGAAGATAAAATTGAACCTAATGTAGGAATTATTTTGAATAAAAAAGTTGGAGATATTGTAGAGGAAAATGATTTTCTTGCATATATTTGTGCTAATGATGAGCAAAAATTAGAAATAGCAAGACAAAAATTGCTTGAGATATTTGTGATTTAAAAAATTCATTTTAAGTTTCTGTATTGCAAAAATAAAAAAATATGTTATAATATATAATGTATTATAAAATGTCAAATTAGGAGGAATGAGATTAAAAATGAAAAAAAATAATAATGAAGAAAAAGTAAAAGTTAAAATAGATAAAAGAAAATTACTTACAAAAATAATGGCAACATGTTTATTAACTATAATGGTATTTGCATCATTTGCAACATGTATATATTATGTAATAGCAAGTGTATAATAATATAAAAAGGAGATGCGTAAGATGAATAACATAGGAAATATGTTAAATAGTTTTTGGGATCAAAATATATTATCATACATAAGGCTATGGCAAGAATATCCAATAAAATTAGTAACATTAATATTAGATATAGTTATAGTAATATTTTTAGCATATGAATTATTAAGAATAGTAAAAGATTCAAGAGCATGGCAATTAGTAAAAGGAATAGCATTATTAATAATAGCAACAGCATTAAGTAGATTATTTAATTTGAATATACTAAATTATATATTATCAACAGTAATGGATTGGGGAGTAATACTTATAATAATAATATTCCAACCAGAAATAAGGAGAGCATTAGAGCAATTGGGAGGAACAAATAGGTTTTCTAAATTTTTTGGATTTGATAAAGATATAATTACCAAAACAAAAGAAGATATATATAAAATTGTTATAGCAGTATATGAATTAGCAAAAAATAAAACAGGAGCATTAATAGTAATAGAAAGAGATATACAAATAAAAGATATAATAGCAACAGGAATTCCTATGGATGCAGAAGTGTCACCACAGTTGTTAGTAAACATATTTGTTCCAAATACACCATTACATGATGGAGCAGTTGTAATAAGTAAAAACAAAATTGCAGCAGCAGCATGTATGTTACCTCTTGCAAGTGACCAAGATATTGCAAAAGAATTAGGAACACGACATAGAGCAGGAATAGGAATATCAAAAGAATCAGATAGTTTAGCAATAATAGTATCAGAAGAAACAGGAAAAGTATCAATAGCAAAAGATGGTACATTAATTGCAGATGTAAGAGAAGATGTTCTTAAAAAAATATTAATTAGTAATATTGTTACAAAAAGATTTAATGAATCTAAAAATGAGCAAAATAAACAAAGCATAAAGGAAAAATTAAAAAATATGTTTAAAAAAAATAAAAAATAAAGATAAAGGGGCAAATTTGCTAAATTACAAGTTTGCCTCTTAAAATTTAAGAGGGAAAAGGTTGCAAGACGATTCTTTTCCAGCCTAGTAAGTGTTTTTAGAATGAAAGGATAAAATCAAATATGAGAAATATAAAATTAACAATTGAATATGATGGAAAAGATTTTAATGGGTGGCAGAAACAACCAAATAAATTAAATATTCAAGGGACAATAGAACAGGCAATAAAAAATTTAACAGGTGAAGATGTTGAGTTAAATGCTTCTGGCAGAACTGATGCAGGAGTACATGCACTTGGCCAAGTTGCTAATTTTAAAACAAATTCACAAATACCAATAGATAAATTTGCAATAGCAATAAATTCGAAATTAAAAAAGTCAATTGTAATAAAAAAAGCAGAAGAAGTTGATGAAAGATTTCATAGCAGATTAAATTGTAAAAAGAAAACTTATAGATATATAATAAATAATTCTCCAGAAGGGACGGCAATTTATAGAAATTTGGAAACACATATACCACAAAGACTAGATGTAGAAAAAATGAAACAAGGTATTAAATATTTTGAAGGTGAACATGATTTTAAAGCTTTTAAAGCAAGTGGAACAAGTAGTAAAAGCAGTGTAAGAACAATATATGAAACTAAATTATATACTGAAAATGATAAAATTTTTATAGAACTTACAGGTAATGGATTTTTATATAACATGGTTAGAATTATTGCTGGAACACTAGTAGATGTGGGGCTAGGCAAAATTGAACTAGAAAGGATTCCACAAATTATAAATGATGGAAAAAGAGAGAATGCAGGAAAAACTTTGCCTCCTAATGGATTATACTTATTAAAAGTATTATACTAGTATTTTATTTATATAATTTAAGTTTCGAAAAAAGTACTGAAACTTAAATTATATAAGTGTAGCAAGAATATAAGTAAAATCATATAATATACAAAAACATAAAAGGAGATATAATTATGACTTTATTTATATTTTTTGCTGTAGTATTTGCTACAATAATATTTGCAATTGTTTTGCAAAGAATAATAAATTGCCCAATATTAGTTGGGTTCGCTTTTTTTGCAGCATTTCTTGTAATAGCAGCAATATTTAATAGTGTCACACTAGTTATAGTTGCTATAGCACTTGGAATACTTGCTTTCATTGTAGCGTTTTTAGACTGTATTTTTAGACGATCAGGATTTTTTAGAAATAGTGGATGTTTGAGCTGTAACTCAGATGATGATGACGATAATAATTGTTGTAATTGCTGTGGAAGAAGACGTGGTAGAAATTCTATAATTCCTATAGAAAGTAATTGTAACTCAAATTGCAACTCAGATTGTAATTGTAGGAATAATTGTGATGAAACTCTTACTATTTTAAATAGTAATGGTCAAGTGGTTGCTAGGATGAATGGAAATATATTAAATACACAAGAAGTTTCTTCTTCAAATTGTGGATGTACTAGTAGAAATTGCAGAAGATAAAAAAATAGCCATTCCAGAAAGTATTAACAGTATAAAATATTAAAACACATTGCAGAAATGTAGTGTGTTTTTGAATAATATTGACCTCCATTTCATATAATAATAAAGACAATGTATTGACAATAACTTTATAAAGTATTATAATTAATTATGAAAGAGGTGATTAATATGGCACAAACATTAATAAATTTTAGAATAGATGAAGAAACAAAGAAAGAAATGGAAAAAGTATGTGATGAATTGGGAATGACAATGACAACGGCATTAAATATTTTTGTAAAGAAGATGACAAGAGAGAAAAGAATACCTTTTGATGTAGCAATAGATTCATTTTATACAGAAAGTAATATAAAACATTTAGAACAAGTTATTAATGATATTGACACAGGAAAAGCAAAATTAGAAGAACATGAACTAATTGAGGAGGAATAAAATGAAGATACTGTGGGAAGAAAGGGCATGGCAAGAATATTTGTATTGGCAGTCACAAGATAAAAAGACATTAAAGAGAATAAATACTTTAATAAAAGATATTCAAAGAGATAGCTATAATGGAATAGGAAAACCAGAATCATTAAAAGAAAATTTGTCGGGTTGGTGGAGTAGAAGAATAGATAATGAAAATAGAATAGTATATAAACAGCAAGGAGAGAATATCATTATAGCATCATGTAAAAGCCATTATAATTAAGAAAATAGTACTAAGAATGGTACTATTTTAATTTTATAAAATGAACCCTCCTTATTAAACTTTTTTGTCTAATAATTTGGGTTCACTTCATTTCTGATTGATTTTCACATCTATTCTGTTCTATTAGTTCGAACAGAAACATTGTTGGTAGCGAAGGGTGGATTCGAACCGCCGACCTGCCGGGTATGAACCGGATGCTCTAGCCAACTGAGCTACTTCGCCATAAACATTAATATGAACAGAACATATTATAATAAGTTTTTACATTTTTGTCAATATATATTCGAAAAAAATTCAAAAAATTAAAAAAATAAAATTTAGAAATAGGAAGAAAAAATCTTGATATTTTTCATTAGGCATAGTAAAATATATAAAGAAGAAAAGGATTGAGAGGAGAAAATATTTTGGAAAAAAAGATTAAGACTCAAGAGATAAATAAAAAATTAGAATATATAGGATTAAATTTAGAAGATATACCAAAAACTTTGAAATTAGTAGAAGACTTGCAATTTAAGCCAAATGTAGGTTTTGACGAAAAAAAATATAGACAATATAGATATGTATCACCAAAAGAAATACAAATATTATTATCACCAACAAATAGATTAGATGATATAAAAGATAAGTACTTAAATGCCAGTCCATTAGCAGATTATTTAGATTCAAAAAGTGAAGAAAATAAAGAAAAATATGAAACTTTTCTAAGAATGTTAAAAGAAATAAAAATTAGTGATATAGAAAAAATAGAACAAGAGCAACAACAAATAAACAAAAAAATTCCATTTAAAGTTAGATATCCAGGAAATTATTTGTGGCAAATATATTATTCAGAAGAAACTGACAAATATTTTATGATAGTACCAACAGAAGATAAAGATTATTCAACATTTTTTTATGTTTTAAAAAAGCAAATTGAAAAGAAAAAAGCTGGAAGAGTATTTGTTCCAATTAGTAATTTAGATTATAGCAGAGAATTATTAAACAAAACAGAAATACAAAGTTTAGAAAATTATTTATGGTTATTTACTAAAGATTGGCCATCAATTTACGAAGTTGAAGATAAAAATGAGAAGACAAGCTTACAAATTGTTGGAGAAACAGAAGTATATGGAAAAATAAAGTCAGAATATAAAGTAAAACTTTCAAATAAAATAGAAGCAACTAAATTTTTTAAATTAGTAAAAGCATTATTTATATTACAAACAGAATTACCTAATTATTATAAATTTGAAACTCAAATAGATAAAGAAGGAAGTCTAGAGTTTTATTATGATAATGAATTAATTGAATATGATGAATTAAGTGATTGGGTAAATAAAGAATATAAAAAATTGTTGAAAATAGAACAAACAGCCTTAAAAGATTGTAAAATTTCACAAGAAAAGTTAGATAAATTAAAAAAACAATCAGAAGAACTAGAAGTAGAATATTTAAGTAAAGAAAAGCAAATATCAACTTTTTTAGAATGTAAAAAAACGTTTTTCGGAAAAGTAAAATATTTTTTCAAATATGGAAATAAAAAAACTAAATCAAAAGGAAAAGATAATATAAAAGAACAAGAAACAGAAAAGCAGGAAGTAAAAGAAGAAAATATTGAGCAAAAACTTAAAGCTCAATATACATTAGATGAATTATTGCAAAAGGGAAAAAGTACAAGTGAAAAAGAAACAAGTTTAAGAAATATAAAAATGGATATAAATGCTTTAAAATTGAAAAATTTGAATTTGACTAAAAAAATTCAAAATGCAATGTCATATATAGAAGAAATAGACAGTCATAAAAAGAGTATATTTGAATTTTGGAAATATAGCAATAAAGATGAAGTAAAGCAATTAGAAGAAGGAGAAGAAGAAGTAATAACAAATGTAAAACCACATTCTAAAATATTTGATTATGAAGAAGATTTTGAAGAATTTGGAACAGCAATTGATGATATACAAAGAACAATATATTCAAAAGAAGAATTAGATAACATATATTTAACTACAACAAATCAATTAGAAATAATAAATAAATTAAAAGTTGGTTCATTTACTGCAAAAGAATTAGAAATGTGGAATAAACAAATAAAAACAGATTTAAAAAATGATTCAGAAATTTCAGAAGAAGAAGTAATAGATATATTTGGAGGACTAGTAGAAGATACTAGAAAAATAACAAAATTAGCAAATAAATCTCATCGTGAACAGCCAAAAAATAAATATGCAATATTAAGAGTTTCTAAATCTTTAAAAACAGTCGAATATAAAGCTGCATTAAATAATGCTATAGAAATTATTGAACAAGCTTTAGAGAAAAACAAATTAACACAAGATATTACTGGTTATAGATGGATGCCAGAAGAACAAAATATAGATACAAATGAATTTAATGTATTTAATTTGAATGCTGAAAAAGAAATTGAAAATGCATTATTAGGTACTGAAAATGGAAAAATAAATCTATATAAAATGAATTTTTCAAAAGGTATAAATGCTGTAGCATTTTCAAATTGTGTGTATTATGATAATCAAAATAAAACTTTACCATTAGGGATGGACAAAGATACAAGAATGCTTGTTAATATATTAGATACAGAAATAAGTCTTAAAAATAAAAAAGTAGTTAGAGTTGCAAAATTAGAAGATGAAAAAGAAGATGCATCAAAAATAATTATAAAAACAATTAATTTATTAGAATATGATGTTAAAGAAGAGGAATAATTGCAATTAAATTAAGAAAGGAAAAAAATATGGCAGAATTTAAATCAGGATTTGTAGCAATTTTAGGTAGAACTAATGTAGGTAAATCTACTTTAGTTAATTTATTAGTTGGAGAAAAAGTTGCTGCAACAGCAGACAAAGTTCAAACAACAAGAACTGCAATAAAAGGTATTGCAAATAGAGAAAATTCGCAAATAATTTTTATTGATACACCAGGAATTCATAAACCAAAAACGAAATTAAATGAAACAATGGTAGAAACTTCATTTGGAGTTATAAATGAAATTGATTTAATATTATTTGTAATAGAGGCTACAAGTAAAGATATTGGCAAAGGTGATATGAAAATTCTTGAAAAAATAAGAGAATCAAAAAAGAAGACAATTTTAATAATTAATAAAATTGATTTAGTTAAAAAAGAAGAATTATTACATTTAATAGATATCTACCAAAAAGAGTATAATTTCGAAGCTGTAATACCTATATCTTCTTTAAAAGAAAAATATAAAAATATAATTTTAGATGAAATAGAAAAGAACCTAAAACCAGGGCCTGCATATTATAGTGTAGAAGAATATACAGACCAAACATTAAGACAACTTGCAGAAGAAATAATTAGAGAAAAAGCTTTAAAATTTTTAAAAGATGAAGTACCACATGGAATATATGTAGAAATTGATAAAATGAAGTTTAGAAAAAATCAAAAAGGCGAAAATTTATATGATATTGAAGCTACAATTTATTGTTTAAGAAATTCACATAAAGGAATTATTATAGGAAAAGATGGAAAAATGCTTAAAGCCATAGGGCAAGCGGCAAGAATTGATATGGAAAGAAATTTTGGTACAAAAGTTAATTTAAAAACATGGGTAAAGGTCAAAGAAGATTGGCAAGATGATGCTTCAATTATTAAAAAATTTAAGTTACAATAATATTATATACAGATTTTATAAGTTTAAAAATTAATATTTTAAACTTAATGAAAAGTGTATAAATTTTGCAGAAATTGCGAAACATATGATTAGAGGAAGTGAGCTTATGATTAAGAAAATTGCATGGAATACCTTTAAAAATACAGGTGATGTAAATACATTTTTAGAATTAAAACAAATACAAAATATAGAAGAACAACTAGATTCTAAACTTCAACAAATACAAGTGGAACAACCTATAGAGCATTATATGAAACAACAAATGGAGGAGCAAAATGGGGACAATCAAAACAAGTGGAATAATAATATCTGAAAATAATCTGGGAGATTATGATAAAATGCTTACTATGCTAACACCAGGTCTTGGGAAAATATCTTGTGTAGCAAAAGGAGCTAGAAGGCAAAAAAGTGCTTTACTTGCAGGTACGCAACTTTTATGCTTTGGAGAATATCTAATGTATAAAGGTGCAAATACATATAATATAAATTCATGTGAAACAATTGAAGTGTTTTATAAATTAAGAACAGATTTAGATAAATTAAATTATGCTATTATGATTACTAAAATTGTAAGAGATGTTACAGAAGAAAATCAAAATTCTTACAAAATATTACAATTATTTTTAAACACATTATATATGATTTCTGAAACAGATAAAAATCCTGAATTTATACTAAATGTGTTTAAAATGAAACTATTATGTTTTTTGGGTTTTACTCCAAGAATTACAGAATGTACAAATTGTAAACAAAAAGAAAATTTGAAATATTTTAGTTTTAAAGATAATGGCTTTAAATGTGAATCTTGTGCTAGACAAGATAAAGGAGCTATTCAAATGAGCGAAAGTACAGTTAATGCTATAAAATATATTGTTATGGCTCCGGCTAAAAAACTATATTCTTTTAATTTAAAAGATGATGCTTTAAATGAGTTTAAGATGATTACAAAAATATATTTTAATGAAAAACTTGAAATTTGTTAAAAAAAGTGTTATTATATTATATAGTTGAAATAGATTAAAAAAAAACCGAATTTGCAGTTTTTGTTTTAATCTATTTTTTATTTGTTCTTGTAGAAAAAATCACTTTTCATATACAAGAACAAAGCTACGCTCAAATAGCAAATCGGTAATAAATAGGAGGAATAATATATGAACACAAAATATGTATTTGTAACAGGAGGAGTAGTATCAGGATTAGGAAAAGGAATAACTGCAGCTTCATTAGGAAGATTATTAAAAAACAGAGGATATAAAGTAACAATTCAAAAATTTGACCCATATATAAATGTTGATCCAGGAACAATGAGTCCATATGAACATGGAGAGGTATTTGTAACAGATGATGGAGCTGAAACAGATTTAGATTTAGGACATTATGAGAGATTTATAGATGAAAACTTGACTAAAAATTCAAGTATAACAATGGGAAAAATTTATCAAAATGTTTTAGAAAAAGAAAGAAGAGGAGATTATTTAGGTAAAACAGTTCAAGTTATACCACATATAACAAATGACATAAAAGAAAAAATCTATAGTTTTGAAGATACAGACACAGATATAGTTATAACAGAAGTTGGAGGAACTGTTGGAGATATAGAAGGATTATCAATAATAGAAGCAATACGTCAAGTAGGTTTAGAAAAAAATCCAGAAGATGTTATTTATATACATGTAACATTACTTCCATACATATCTGGTTCAAATGAAATAAAATCAAAACCAACACAACATTCTGTAAAAGAATTACAAAGTCATGGAATAATGCCTAATATATTAGTTTGCAGAACAGAACAAGATATACCAGATACAATAAGAGAAAAATTAGCATTATTTTGTAATGTTAGAAAAACAAGTGTTATACAAAACAAAACTGCAGATAATTTATATGCAGTACCATTAATGCTTGAAGAAGAAGGTTTGGCAAGAGAAGTATGTAATCACCTAAAATTAGATAGATATGTGCCAGATAATACAGAATGGCAAAAAATGATAGAAAATGTAAGAAGCATAGGTGATGAATCTGTAAATATAGCAATAGTTGGTAAATATATAAAATTAGAAGATTCATACTTATCTGTTATAGAAAGTTTACATCATGCAGGATTTGCAAACAATGTTAAAGTAAATATAAAATTAATTGATTGTGAAGAAATAAATCCAGATACTGTAAAAGAAAAACTAGCTGGATTGCAAGGAATAATTGTTCCAGGTGGATTTGGAAATAGAGGAATAGAAGGAAAAATAGAAACAATAAAATATGCAAGAGAAAATAATATTCCATTTTTGGGAATCTGTCTTGGAATGCAAATGGCAGTAGTAGAATTTGCAAGAAATGTATTAGGATTAAAAGATGCAAATTCAGCAGAATTTAGTGAAACAACACAAAATCCAGTAATTCATATAATGGAAGAACAAATCGGAATTGATAAAAAAGGTGGAACAATGAGATTAGGTGCTTATCCATGTATTTTAAAAGAAGGTAGTTTAGCTAAAGAACTTTATGGTGAATCAAAAATTTCAGAAAGACATAGACATAGATATGAATATAATAATGATTATAAAGAAAAATTAGAAGAAGCTGGGCTTATATGTTCAGGTACATCTCCTGATGGGAAATTGGTTGAAATTGTTGAATATAAGAATCATCCATATTTTATTGCAGGACAATTCCACCCAGAACTAAAATCGAGACCAAATAGACCAGCACCATTATTTGTGGGATTAGTTAAAGCTGCGAAGAAAAATACTTAATTTTCGGCATTTTCCCAAAGTCCTCACCACCAACCTTTCCCTAATCGACAACTCCTACTTCCAAAATCCCTGCGTTTGATTGGAGTAAAAAAATAGAAAATGTTATCTAAAAAATGGAGGAATGCTCACGGAAAATCCTGAAATATATTACTTCTCCATGGCTGAACCATGCCAGGGTCTTCGTACCAGGCTCAGCCTTTGTCAAAGTAATATATTTCAGGATTTGGCCGGAGTGAGAGAGGC
>CALXQP010000058.1 GCA_944390695.1 uncultured Clostridia bacterium | reverse complement strand
TTCTTTTTTTTGACCACTATACAGGTCTGGATGATATTTTTTTACTAATACTTTATATGCTTTTTCTATTACTTCTTTTGAAGCTTTTTTATTTACTTCTAGTATTTCATAGTAATTTTTCATTGTTATTCCTCTACTTTTTATTTTCTTTTGTGACCTTATTCTATATCAAAAAAAAGAAAATAGCAATATATTTTTGCTACTTTCTAGTAATCATTTTTCATTATATTTTATATAAACTTCTATATTTTAAATAGAATATAATCGCTACTACTATTAATATTGCTATTATAATTATTAATATTCCTGTAAATCCTGCATATGGTAAAGCCTTATTTGCTGTTGTAGTTGAATCTACATTTGATTGTATACTCATATTATTTTTTATTACATTATTTCTTGAACTACTATTTTCTCCCACTGTATTATCATTTTCTACAGTATTACCTTCTTCTATTGTATTTTCATCATCTCCAGGATTTATATTTTGTTCGACAATTTGAACTGTTGTTGATACTCCTGCTCCTTGAATAGTTGTTTTACCTGATGAACCATTTACACTTTCAAACGAAATTTCAGTATCTCCTAATTGTGCATCTTCTTTCACTTTAAAAGTTGCTTTTGCTGTAAGTGTTCTATTCTTAACAACTTCTCCATCAGTTGTTAAAGCTACTATATTACCTTCATTTTCCATAATTTCCCAACCTGCTTGTTGTTGCACATCAACTAATTCTAAAACTTCAGTATCATATGTAAGTTTAGCATTATATGCTCCTATTCCTTGATCTCCACTAGTTACATTTATGTTATCTAATAATATTTCAACTTCAAATGTATTTCCTAAAACTACTTCTTTTGTTAAAGAATTAAGTTGTAGTTCAAAACTTTCATCTACTGCATATGTTAGTGTTGTTAAAGATATTAATATAATACATATAAACGTTACTATTGATATCAACTTCATTTGTTTCATTCTTACCATTCCTCCGTAAACATATTCTCTTACATTTTTACATATTTTTATCTTTTTTTCAAGTATATTATTGGATTTGCCATAATCGTTCCTTTTAATTCCTTGATATTTCTAGAATTCATGTTTTATTACATTTTTGTTACATTTCAACACAGCATCTATTTTTCTTTTTTATTTGTATTACTGGTAATAATTTAAAACTTGCCATGGTGTATATCCTCCAATTTTTCTATATGTTTGATGCTTATCCTTCATTTCATATAACTCAAACATATCCACTCCTCTTTGCCTTTCCTTATCAACTTCTCTTGTTCCTGTTACTATTGCTTTTTCAAAATTAGGATTATCCTTAAAAAGATTTATATAAAAACGTGTAAAAAAGCTCTCTGCTTCATCATAATATCCATTAACATATGCATCATATAAAGAAGCATCATATTCATCTAATAATATTATGACATATTTATTATGATACTCATATAACAATTTAGTTAAAAATGTAATAGATGTTTTCAAAGTTACTATATTACTATCTTTATATAGTATATTTTTATACAAAGATTTTTCAAAATCACTCATTCTATCATTTTGAAACAAATATAGGTGTTCTTTATTACACTTTAAAATTGCTAATTTCATATTTTCTAACATTTCTTCATACGTCTTACCTTTAACTTCTTTTAAAGATAAATATACAATTGGTTGCTTTTTGGTTGTATATAAATAATCTTTCAATATTTGCATATCTAAGACTTTTCTAAATTTTTGCAATACCGTAAAAAGTATAATTGGTCTTGAGTTTCCTAATATTTCTTTCATATATTTTATATCGTAGATACAATTTGCTTTTCTTATTTTTTTTAATTTTTTCTCTCTATTATCCTTGCCATGTTCCATCATTATATAACTTTTCACTCCTTTAATATATTATACATTTATATTACTATGTCTAACTATATAAAACAAGCACTATTTTTCATATATTTTACTTATCACTTAAAACAATATTTAATATCTTGTTTCACTTATAATATATTTTAATTAGAAGTAAATAATAGACATACAATGTATGCCTATATCATTTTTTTATTAATTTTATATTTTAAAGTCCGTCCCTTAATCCCTGAAGATTTCTTCAAATTCTTCTGCATTGATTTTTTCTTTTTCAAGTAATATTCCTGCAACTCTGTGCAATTTATCTACATTGTCAGTTAAAATTTGTTTTGCTCTGTTATATCCACTATCTACAATTCTTTTTGTTTCTTCATCTATAACTGCTGCAGTTTCTTCTGAATATTCTTTTGTATGACCAAAATCTCTTCCTAAGAATACTTCATCTTGACTTGAACCAAGCATTATTGCTCCAATTCTATCACTCATACCGTATTTTGTAACCATGCTTCTTGCAATTTTTGTTGCTCTTTCTATATCATTACTTGCACCTGTTGATATATCATTTAGTATAAGAGCTTCTGCAACTCTACCACCAAGAAGTGATACTATATTTTCTTCCATTTCTGTTTTAGACATAAATGATTTATCTTCTGTTGGTCTATACATTGTATATCCTCCAGCCATTCCTCTTGGCACTATTGAGATTTCATGTACAGGATCTTGTGTTTCTAAGAAATGACTTACTACTGCATGACCTGCTTCATGATATGCAACTAATTTATTTTCTTTTTCACTTCTTACTTTTGTTTTCTTTTCAGGTCCCATTGTCACCTTTATCATTGCATCTTCAATTTCTCTCATACCTATTTCATTTAAGTTTCTTCTTGCTGCAAGTAAAGCTGCTTCATTTAATATGTTTTCTAAGTCTGCTCCTGCAAATCCTGATGTGTTTTTAGCAATAACTTTTAAATCCACATCATCAGCTAATCTTTTCTTTCTTGAATGTACTTCTAATATTTGTTCTCTTGCTTTTACATCTGGCAAGCCTACTACTATTTGTCTATCAAATCTTCCAGCTCTAAGTAGTGCTTTATCTAATACATCTGGTCTATTTGTTGCAGCTAGAACTATAACTCCTTCATTTGCTGCAAATCCATCCATTTCAACTAATAATTGGTTTAATGTTTGTTCTCTTTCATCATGTCCACCACCAAGACCTGCTCCTCTTTGACGTCCAACAGCGTCAATCTCATCTATAAATATGATACATGGTGCATTTTTCTTAGCTTGGTCAAATAAATCTCTTACTCTTGATGCTCCAACACCAACAAACATTTCAACAAAGTCTGATCCACTTATTATAAAGAATGGAACTCCTGCTTCTCCAGCAACTGCTTTTGCTAATAAAGTTTTACCTGTACCTGGTTGACCAACAAGTAATACTCCTTTTGGAATTCTTGCTCCCATATCTGTAAATTTCTTTGGATTTTTCAAAAATTCTACAATTTCTTGTAATTCTTCTTTTTCTTCATCTACACCTGCTACATCATCGAATGTAACCCTATTTTTTTCGCCTGCATTTACAAGTCTTGCTTTACTTTTTCCAAATGCCATACTTCTAGTTCCATTTTGAGCACTTCCACTCATCATCATAAACCAGAAAATTAAAAATATTATTAATAATCCAAATGGAGTTATTAAACTTAATATTGTAATCCATATTGATTGTTTTTCTTCTTCTAATGTAAATTGACCTGCTTTTAATGGTTCTTCTGCATATGTCATAAAACTATCTAAACTTGGTATACTAACTTCCTTTTCTTTTGAATTTTTCAATTTAACTGTAGCTAAACTTCCATCTGCTGAAATCTTTATTTCTTCAATTTCTTGATTTTCAATACTAGTTATTAATTCAGAATATGTCATTTTTGAACTACTATTTTCCATTATTGATGATAGTAATACAATTACTATTACTCCTATTATTAGCCACATTGCTAATGTTTTTATTCCTTTTTTCATTTAAGTCCTCCTATTTTTTATTAATACATTTGAAACTATACCACATATTTTGGCTTTTTTCAATAGTTTTTTAGTGACTTTTTTGTGTCCTTTTTGTTACAATTTTAATATTCTTCTACTCTTCTCTGAGATATAAAGTATATTTTTTTATTTTTTACTAAGATTTTTATATTTTTATTAGGTGTCAAAAATTTATTTCCTATGTTGTTATTGCATAATTTAATAATATCATCAATATGTATTTTACTTATACCTTGAGTAGATCCCATAATTTCTTTTATAACATATAATATTAATCTATTTTTTATAACTATGTGTTGAGTATTAAATTTATTTAGATCTAACACAATTTGTGATTTAGTTTGTTCTATTAAAATATCAGTGAAAATTTCTCTAGCTTGTTTTTCTATAAAATCACTTTCATCTGTTGCAACACAAGATAATCTATTAATAGTTTCAATTATATTAGGATTAAATTCCTGTTTTATATATGGAATAACAATATTTCTAATTTTATTTCTTGTATAATCATTTTCTAAATTTGTTTTGTCAATTCTCGGATTTAATGAATTTTCTTTGCAATAATTTTCTATTTCGTCACGCTCACAATCAATTAAAGGTCTTATATATTTATTATCTCTAATTGGTTCAATTCCTTTAAGTCCAGAAAGTCCACTTCCTCTAAGGAGATTCATTATTATAGTTTCAATTTTATCATTTTTATTATGTGCAATAGCAATTTTATTAGAATTTGTTTTATTTTTTATTTCTTCAAAAAAAGCATATCTTACATTTCTACCAGCTTCTTCTGTTCCTATTTTATTATTATTTGCTATTTCTTTTACATTTATTCTTTTTGCATAAAATTCTATATTATGTTTTGCACAATAGTTTTGCACATATTTTTCATCATCTATTGCTT
Source organism: uncultured Clostridia bacterium (assembly GCA_944390695.1). GTDB lineage: Bacteria > Bacillota > Clostridia > TANB77 > CAG-508 > CAG-269. Next base: position 11,649 of record CALXQP010000058.1, on the reverse strand, counting down.
CTTCTCTTATCATATGATTTATATGTGCCACAAAAATTTCAATTTTCATGTCTTCTTTTATTTCATTTAAAATATTTAGCATTGCCATTGAATCAGGTCCACCTGATACTCCTAAAACAATTTTATCTCCTTTTTCTATAAGTTTGTTTTTCTGTATTGTTTGTATTACTTTATCTTTTATAATCAATCAACTCCTTATTTATAAAAAGAGAGCCCACTCTGCTATAGCAAAAGTGAACTCTCACAATCAGTTATTTAGCCTGATTGTATGCAGAGCGATAACCCTCTTCAAAGGCGTCTTTCTCCGCCCGCGTGCACTGTGAATTTCTCAACCATGAGATTGCAGCTCTTTCCACGATATCACACGTAGAAAGTTGCAGATACTTAAGGATATATGGAAATCCACATTCATCCTTAAGAGCATCACAGCACGAGCAGAACCAGCCGACCAGTTTCAATTTCTCGATATTGCTCATTTCCTGAGCTTTTGCCATTGTTGCAGATGGCAATTCTCCATCATAGCAATACCTTTTTTCGAGAAATTCGATTAAGTCTAACTTGTTCTGCAGAAAGATAATCGCCGATTCCAAAGACATTGCCTCTTTGGAACATTTGATACTTTGCATAATAGTACCTCCTTATTATGCGTAGCGCTTTTTGCGAACATTTCTATTATACCATTACTGTATAAATATTGCAATAATATTTAGCTTTTTTTCATCGCAAATTCTTTACTATATTGCCATATTTCAACATTTTTCCCTATTAGTCATCAAATCTTTTTTCAAGATTAACAAATTTTGTATAATTTCCCATCCACAATAATTCAACTGTTCCTGTTGAGCCACCTCTTTGTTTTGCAATTATAACTTCTGCTATATCTTTTTTTTCACTTTCTTTATTATAATAATCATCTCTATATAAAAACATTACTATATCTGCATCTTGCTCTATTGCTCCAGATTCACGCAAATCTGAAAGCATAGGTCTATGATCTGGTCTTTGCTCTACAGCTCTAGATAATTGTGATAATGCAATTACAGGTACATTAATTTCTTTTGCTAAAATTTTTAAAGATCTACTAATTTCTGAAATTTCTTGTTCTCTACTGCTATTTCTTTTATTACTTGATTGAACCAATTGTAAATAATCTATTATAACTAATCCAATATTCTTTTCCATTTTAAGCTTTCTACACTTTGTACGAATCTCCATTATGGAAATTCCAGGTGTATCATCAATAAAAATTTCAGATTCTGATAGTGGTCCAATTGCACCTGCTAATTTTACCCAATCATCTTCTTCTAATTTTCCTGTTCTAATTTTATTACTATCAACCATAGCCTCACTACATAAAATTCTATTTACTAATTGATCTTTTGACATTTCTAAACTGAAAATAGCAACTGGAGCATTTCCTCTTAAAGCTGCATTTGCTGCAATATTTAGTGCAAATGCAGACTTTCCCATTGCAGGTCTTGCTGCAACTAAAATTAATTCTGACCCATGTAAACCAGCAGTTTTATAATCTAATTCTGAAAAACCTGTTGGAACACCTGTTATATGTTGTTTTCTATTATACAATTCTTCTAATTTAGTAAAACTCTCAACTAATATATCTTTTATTGGTGTATATCCTTTTTGATTTTTACTTTGCATTATATCAAAAATCTTTTTTTCTGCACCATCCATTATATCTTCAACATCTTCTGTTGGACTATAGCCTAATTCTATTATTTCATTTGCTGTTCTTATTAACTTTCTTAAAATTGCTTTTTCTTCTACTATTTTTACATATTTTTGAACATTTGCTGTTGTAGGTACTTTATCTGGCAAACTTGCTAAATATTCATATCCACCAACTTGTTCAAATTTGTCCATAGATTCTAATTCATCTTTTAATGTAATAATATCTACTGGTTCTGATCTATTATACAAATTCATAATCGCTTGGAATATTGCTTTATTGTCTTCTCTATAAAAATCATCTGGTCTTAAGCTCTCGATTGCAGTATTTACAGCTTCTTTATCTGTTAACATACTACCTAATACAGCTTGTTCTGCTTCTATATCATTTGGTGGTATTTTACCTAGTTCCATATTTACTCCTCTTTTTACAAATAGATTTTATAATGATTTTACATCCACCTTAATTTTTCCAAAAACGCCTTCAAATAATTTTACATCTACAATGTGCACTCCTAATGTTTTGATTGTCTCTTTTAAATCAATTTTTTTCTTATCAATTATTATTTTATGCTGTTTCTCTAAATTTTCTGCAATTTCTTTTGCTGAAACTCCACCAAAAATTTTACCATTTTCTCCAGCTTTTACTTCAATTCTAACCATTATTTTGGTTAGTTTATCTGCAACTTTCTTAGCTTCTTCCTTTTCAGTGTCTTTTCTAAATTGATTTGCATCTTTTTGTGCTTTTAATTTATTCATATTATCATTATTTGCTTCTACTGCTAAATTTTTTGGAAATAAAAAGTTACGTGCATATCCATCTGATGCATTTATTACTTCATCTTTTTTCCCTACTCCTTTTATATCTGCTTTTAATATTACTTTCATAATCTCACTCCTTTTTGTTAATTTGGTGCCGGTTCTCTTTTTGCCTTTTCCCTTCTAGCTCGCTTGGCCAGCTGGTTTTGGCTGTTTTGCTAATTTGGTGCCGGTTCTCTTTTTGCCATTTATTCTTTTTCTGAAAAATATTCTTCTATTTTTTCCATTAGTTCTTGTTTTGCTTCTTCTATTGTTTTATTTTCTAATTGGGCTCCAGCTAAAGTGATATGGCCTCCTCCACCTAATTTTTCCAATATCATCTGAACATTTATATCTCCAATTGAACGTCCACTTATACTTACTAAATCTCCTACTTTGCCTAAAACAAATGATGCTGTTATATTTCCTATAGTTAATAATTCATCAGCTGCTTTTGCACAAATTAGGCTTGCATCTTTTTCTTGAATCTCATTTACTGATATTGCAATTGTATCACGTACTACTTCGGCTTTTTTTACTATACTTGATATTTTATTATAACTTTCTAAATCACTTTGGAACCATTTTTTTACTTTTATTATATCAATTCCACATCTACGTAAATATGCTGCTGCTTCAAATGTCCTTACACCTGTTTTAAATGTAAAATTTTTTGTATCCATCATTATTCCAGCATATAATGCTTCAGCTTCTGCTGTTGGTAATTCAATTTCATTTTGAGTATATTGCAATAATTCTGTAACTAATTCTGAAGCTGATGATGCATATACTTCTTGAAATGTTAATATACTTTGTTCTATAAAATCTGTTCCTCTTCTATGATGGTCTATTACAACAATCTTATTAGTTTTATCTAATAATTCAGGTGATTCTACATATGACTTTTTATGTGTATCTACTATTACTAATAATGTATCTGCATTAATTTTTGTTATTGCAGTTTCTTTATTAATTAATATATCTTTATATTCTTCTTGTACTTCTTCTATAAAAGGTTTTATTGATGCAGAATCATAATTTGTTACAATATATGCATCTTTTCTTAAACTAGTTGCTAATCTATATATTCCCATTGTAGCACCCATTGCATCTATATCTGGATTTACATGTCCCATTATAACTACATTTTCACATTCTGACATTAATTCTTCTAATGCATGTGCTACTATTCTTGCTTTTACTTTAGTTCTTTTTTCAACTTCTTCAACTTTTCCACCGAAAAATTGATATTTTCCATCTTCTCTTATTACAGCCTGGTCTCCACCTCTTCCAAGTATTACGTCCATTGCTGCAGTTGCTGATTTATATATTTCTTTATCTGTTTCTCCTTCATTTGATATTGCAATACTTAATGTTAATTGAATTTTATCTTTTCTTACGATATCTTTTATTGAATCTAATATAGCAAATTTACTTTCTTTTATTTTCTCTAAATTTCGTTGTTCAAAAATATATACATATGTATCTCTATCTTCTTTTACTAATATACCATTTGTTTCATTTACCCAATCATATATTATTCCTTCTACTTTTGCTATTAATTGTGCCTTTTGCTCTGTATCTACTCTTTGCATTACTTCTTCGTAATTATCTACCATGATAATTCCTACACATGTTTTTTTATTTTCATTCTCTTTTTTTAATTCATATTTTTCTGTTTCATCTATAAAGTAAAGTATTAGCATATATTCTGCTACTTTTTTTCTTTCACTTTTCTTAGTTTTGGCAAATTCTACTTGTACTTTATATTTCTTTTTTCCTATCTCAATATTTTTAATTATAGTTTTTCCTTTTTGAATTTGATTTTTTTCAATCTCATCTTTTATATCTATTATTAAATCATTAATATAATTATTAATATCTATATTTGCAAATTCTGTAATAAATTTTGAACCTCTCCAAACAATGTTTCCATCTGTTTCCACTATTAATAATGGAAATGGCGCATTTATTAAACTGCTTTTAGCAGCAGAATCTACAGTTAACGTCAAATCTTGTAATTGCTCTGATATTTCACTTTTTCTTTTATTATTTGCTAAATATGTATATGTTAAAACAATTCCAAATATTATGATTGATGGTATTATCATACTTGGCTGCAAATATGACAATATTACTAGTAATATAAATATTATTACTAGATAAACTTTCGTTCTTGATACTAAATTATCAAATAATTTTCTATTATTATTTCCAGACATAATTATCTCCTTTTATACTCTTCTAGTATACTTCTAAATAGGCTTTTTGTCAAGCAATTTGCTATAATCCTTATATATTTTGAATAGATTACGAGTGTGTGTCGGGTAGCCGAGAAATTTATGAAAAATATATAAGAATTATAGCAAACGATGAAATAATTTTGTAAATATTTACCAAATATTTTTTCGAATTTTTATGTTATAATATTTTTAGGTAGAAAATATATTTAATAACTGAAAGGGTGAAAAAATGAAATCTAATTATACCGAATTTTTACAAATAACTTCTGAAATAACAAAAAATGAAACATTTCAAGATTTAAAACTTTATAAACATCATTATATTTATACTCGTTTTGAACATTCACTATCTGTTTCATATTATTCATATAAAATATGCAAATTTTTGCATCTTGATTACATATCAGCAGCACGTGCAGGATTATTACATGATTTGTTTTTATATGATTGTGAAGAAAAAACTATTAGACCAAAAAATCATATAAAAAATCACCCAAAAATAGCTTTGCAAAATGCAGAAAATTTATTTAATATAAATGAAAAAGAAAAAGACATAATTTTAAAACATATGTGGCCAATAACTATTGCTCCTCCAAAGTATTTAGAAAGTTTTATCATTACTTTTATAGACAAATATTGTGCTTTTAAAGAATGGCGTAATTTCTGTGCTTTTCACTTAAAAATAACTTTGCCACCATTTTCTTTAATAATGTAATTTATAACAAATAAGAGGTTGCTTTTAAAGGAAGTTACTTAAAAATAGCTTTCTTTAAATTGCACCCTCTTAATTATTTTACATTTTTATTATATAGCTTCTTCAGAATTATCTTCACTTTCTCCATCAACTTCTATAGTAACATCTTGATATCTCTTCATTCCAGTTCCAGCAGGAATAAGTTTACCAATAATTACATTTTCTTTTAATCCAATCAAATCATCTTCTTTACCTTTTATAGCTGCTTCTGTTAATACTCTAGTTGTCTCTTGGAAAGAAGCTGCTGATAAGAAGCTATCTGTAGCAAGAGAAGCTTTTGTAATTCCAAGTAATACTCTTTTACCTGTTGCAGGACGTTTGCCTTCTTTAACAGCATTTTTATTTGCCATTTCAAAGTCATACATATCAACTAATGAACCTGGGAACATATCTGTATCTCCACTTTCTTCAACTTTGACTTTTCTAAGCATTTGTCTTGCAATAACTTCTATATGTTTATCATTTATATCAACACCTTGGTTTCTGTATACTTTTTGAACTTCAGAAATTACATATTCATATACACCTTCAGGTCCTTTAATAGCTAAGATTTCAGCTGGATTTACAGAACCCTCTATAAGAGGTTGTGCTGCTTTTACAGTATCACCATCTTTAACTTTTAATTTAGAACCAAATGGTATAGTATATGTTCTAGAATCATCTTTAGATGTAACAATAATTTCTTTTTTCTTTTTAGTCTCAGAAATTTTAACTACACCATCAATTTCTGTAATAACTGCTAATCCTTTTGGTTTTCTAGCTTCAAAAATTTCTTCAACTCTTGGAAGACCTTGTGTAATATCTGCAACACCTGCAACACCACCTGAGTGGATAGTTCTCATTGTTAACTGTGTACCAGGCTCACCAATAGATTGTGCAGCTATAATACCAATTGATTCACCAATTGATACTTTATCTCTTCTTGCAAGTCCCATACCATAACATTTTTGACATACACCATGTTTGCTTCTGCATCCAATTACTGAACGTACTTCTACTTGTTCAATTCCTGCATTTACTATTTGTTTTGCAATATCTTTATTTATCATTGTATTTGTATCAACAATAATTTCTCCAGTCATAGGATTTATAACATCATGTAATGGGAATCTTCCTTCAAGTCTTTCTTCTAGTTTTTCAACCACTTGACTTCCATCTTTAATATCTTCAAGCATTAAACCTTCAGTTGTTCCACAATCATGTTCTCTAACTATTATATCTTGTGATACATCTACAAGTCTTCTTGTTAAATATCCAGAGTCAGCTGTTCTTAATGCTGTATCTGAAAGTCCTTTACGAGCACCATGTGATGATATGAAATATTCTAGTGCATCTAATCCTTCGCGGAAACATGACTTAATTGGTATTTCAACAGCTTTACCTGTAGTACTAGCCATAAGTCCACGCATACCAGCAATTTGTCTTAATTGGTTCATATTACCACGAGCTCCAGATTTAACCATCATATATATTGGGTTTAAAGCATCAAAATTTTCTTCCATTGCTTTACTTACATCATTTGTTGCTTTATCCCATATATTAATAACTGTTTTATATCTTTCATCATCAGTTATTAAACCTCTTCTATATTGATTTCTAACTTTTTCTACTTGTTTTTCAGCTTCTGCTAATATATCTTTTTTAGCTTCTGGTACTTCAACATCTGCTACAGAGAATGTTATTCCTGCAAGTGTTGAATATTTGAATCCTAAAGCTTTAATATAATCTATTACTTCTGCAGATTCTGTTAATCCATGTTTATCTATAACTCTTTCAATAATTGTTCCCATTGATTTTTTCATTACAGGAAAATCTATTTCATATTGGAATGGATCTTCATCTCTATCTATAAATCCTAAATCTTGAGGTATACCTTGGTTAAATATAATTCTACCAACACTTGTTGGAATTTTTTTAGATTTCATTTCACCATTAATTTCTTTAGTTACTCTTACAAATATTTTAGCATGTATACCAACACAATTATTTTGGAATGCCATTAATGCTTCATCTGGATCTTTAAAATATTTTCCTTCTCCTAATTCTCCATCTAATGTCATTGTTAAATAATAACTTCCCAAAATCATATCAAGTCTTGGTACAGCTACTGGCTTACCATCTTGTGGTTTTAATAAGTTATTTGTTGCAAGCATTAAATATCTTGCTTCTGATTGTGCTTCTGGAGTTAATGGTAAATGCACAGCCATTTGGTCACCATCAAAGTCTGCATTAAATGCTTCACATACTAATGCATGTAATTTTATTGCTCTACCCTCTACAAGTACAGGCTCAAATGCTTGAATACCTAATCTATGTAGTGTAGGCGCACGATTTAACATTACTGGGTGATCTTTAATTACTTCTTCAAGTATTCCCCATACCTCTGGGCTTAATCTTTCTACCATTCTTTTTGCACTTTTTATATTATGTGCTAAGTGTCTTCCAACTAATTCTCTCATTACAAATGGTTTAAATAATTCTATTGCCATTTCTTTTGGAAGTCCACATTGATATATTTTTAATTCAGGTCCTACTACAATTACTGAACGTCCAGAATAGTCAATACTTTTTCCTAATAGATTTTGACGAAATCTACCTTGTTTTCCTTTTAATAAATCTGATAATGATTTAAGTGGTCTGTTTCCAGCTCCTGTAACAGGTCTTCCTCTTCTTGAATTATCTATTAAAGCATCTACAGATTCTTGTAACATTCTTTTTTCATTTCTTACAATAATTTCTGGTGCACCAAGTTCAAGTAATCTTTTTAATCTATTATTTCTGTTTATAACTCTTCTATATAAATCATTCAAATCTGATTTTGCAAATCTACCACCATCTAATTGTACCATTGGTCTTAAATCTGGTGGAATTACCGGAACAACATTCATTACCATCCATTCAGGTCTATTTCCTGATTTTCTAAATGATTCTACTGTATCTAATCTTTTTATTAATTTTGCTTTTCTTTGCTCACTAGCTGTTTCTAAATCTTTTTGTATCTCAGCAGTTAATTTTTCCAAATCTATCTCTTCTAGTAATTTTCTTATTGCTTCTGCTCCCATTTCTGCTTTAAATGATTTTTTACCATATTTTTCTTCTGCTTCATGATATTCTTTTTCATTTAATACTTGGCATTTTTCTAATCCTGATGTTCCTTTATCTGTTACTATATATGAAGCAAAATATATTACTTTTTCAAGATTTCTTGGAGTTATATCTAGCATTAATGCTATTCTACTTGGAATACCTTTAAAATACCAGATATGTGCTATTGGTGCAGCAAGCTCAATATGACCCATTCTTTCTCTTCTTACTTTTGCCTTTGTAACTTCTACACCACATCTATCACATACAATCCCTTTATATCTTACTCTTTTATATTTACCACAATGACATTCCCAGTCCTTTGTTGGTCCAAATATTTTCTCGCAAAATAAACCATCTTTTTCTGGTTTTAATGTTCTATAATTTATAGTCTCAGGCTTTTTTACTTCTCCTTTTGACCATTCTCTTATTTTTTCATCTGATGCTATTCCTATTTTTATTTTGTTGAATATTTCTAATTCATCCATCCTTTTTAGATGTCCCCCTTCTTTAATTTTTTGGGTGTCCTAATAGATTCGAAATGTATAACACTGCTGTACAATTCTATAATGTTACATTTCTTATCTTTTTAGGAACTATTCAATTCAGTTAGTTTTACTCTATAATATCACTATCATTATCAATATTATCATTAGCTAAATCATTATCATAAATGCTTTCATCATCCTCAAGTCCAGCTCCATTAAATAATTCATCACTATCTTCATCTTCATCAAGCATTTCATCTTCTTCAGAATATCCGTCTTCTAAATCTTCATGTATTAGTACATCATCTTCTGTTAAAGCTCTACCTTCAGATGTTTCATCATATTCGATTCCATCTTCAATATTTTCTTTTATTTCAAGTTCTTCATTATTTTCTGTAAATAATTTAATATCTAGTCCTAAAGCTTGAAGTTCTTTTAATAATACTTTAAAGCTTTCTGGAACTCCTGGTTCAGGTATATTTTCACCTTTAACAATTGCCTCATATGCTTTAACACGACCAATTGTATCATCTGATTTTACAGTTAAAATTTCTTGTAATGTATAAGCTGCACCATATGCCTCTAATGCCCAAACTTCCATCTCTCCAAAACGTTGTCCACCAAATTGAGCTTTTCCTCCAAGTGGTTGTTGTGTAACAAGTGAATATGGTCCTGTTGAACGAGCATGTATTTTATCATCTACTAAGTGATGTAATTTTAACATATACATTACACCAACTGTAATTGGACTTGCAAAAGGTTCTCCAGTTCTACCATCATATAAAATTGTTTTTCCATCTCTTGACATTCCAGCTTCTTCTAATAATTCTTCTATTTGCTGTTCTGTTGCACCATCAAATACTGGTGTTGAAACTTTCCATCCTAATGCTCTAGCTGCTCCACCTAAATGAACTTCTAGGATTTGTCCAAGATTCATACGTGATGGAATACCTAATGGATTTAATAAGATATCAACTGGTGTTCCATCTGGTAAGAATGGCATATCTTCTGTTGGTAATATTCTTGAAATTACACCTTTATTACCATGACGTCCAGCCATTTTATCTCCTACTGAAATCTTTCTCTTTGTTGCTATATAACATCTAATTACTTGATTTACTCCAGGTCCTAATTCTTCTGAATTATCTCTAGTAAATATTTTTACATCTACTATTGTTCCAGCTTCTCCATGTGGTACACGAAGTGAAGTATCTCTTACTTCTCTAGCTTTTTCTCCAAATATTGCACGAAGTAATCTCTCTTCTGCTGTTAATTCTGTTTCTCCTTTTGGTGTTACTTTACCAACTAATATATCTCCAGGTCTTACTTCAGCACCAATTCTGATAATTCCATTTTCATCTAGGTCTTTTAATGAATCATCACCAACATTTGGAATATCTCTTGTTATTTCTTCTGCACCTAATTTTGTGTCACGACATTCACAATCATATTCTTCTATATGTATTGATGTAAATACATCTTCTTGTACCAGTCTTTCATTTAAAAGTATAGCATCTTCATAGTTATAACCTTCCCATGTTGAGAATGCTACAAGCATATTTTTACCTAAAGCCATTTCACCATCTTTTGTTGATGGTCCATCTGCAATGGCATCACCTTTTTTTACTTTTTCACCTTTAACAACTATTGGCTTTTGGTTAATACATGTTCCACCATTTGTTCTTTTAAATTTACGCAATTTATGTACAACTGTTTTTCCATTATTATATTTCATTATAATACTGTCACCAGTAACTTTTTCTACAACTCCATCATCTTCTGCTAATACTAAAATTCCAGAATCTTTTGCAGCTCTATATTCTATACCTGTAGCTACAATTGGAGCTTCTGTTGTCATTAATGGAACTGCTTGACGTTGCATGTTTGAACCCATTAAAGATCTTTTAGCATCATCATTTTCAAAAAATGGTATCATCGCAGCAGCTATTGATACTAATTGTTTTGGTGATACATCAACATATTGTACTAATTCTTTGTCTACTTCTATAATTTCATTTCTATGTCTTACACGTATACGAGAATTTATAAATTCACCATTTTCATCCATTGGTTCAGATGCTTGAGCAATAATATAATTATCTTCTACATCTGCACTCATATATTCTACAATATCTGTTATTCTATGTGTTTCTGGATCAATTTTTCTATATGGTGTTTCTATAAATCCATATTCATTAATATTTGCAAATGATGATAATGCTGAAATTAATCCTATGTTTGGTCCTTCTGGAGATTCAATAGGACATAATCTTCCATAATGTGTATAGTGAATATCACGTACTTCAAATCCAGCTCTTTCTCTTGATAACCCTCCAGGTCCTAATGCTGAAATTCTTCTTTTATGTGTCAATTCTGAAAGTGGATTTGTTTGATCCATAAATTGTGATAATTGTGAACTTCCAAAAAATTCTCTTATTGATGATGTTATTGGTTTTGTGTTTATCAATGTTTGTGGTGTTATAACATCTAAGTCTTGAATTGTCATTCTTTCACGTACTACTCTTTCAAGTCTTGTTAAACCAATTCTAAATTGATTTTGTAATAATTCTCCTACACATCTTATTCTACGATTTGC
>CALXQP010000057.1 GCA_944390695.1 uncultured Clostridia bacterium | reverse complement strand
TCGCCACTGCGCACAACCAAAATTGTAATTATTTTTCAACCTTTTACATAATTTATTTTCAATTTGCATTATAACTTATAAAAAAATAATTGTCAAACTCGTTAAATTCTAAGTTTTTATATTTTTTTAAATGTATCATAAAAAATGCCAATCATAAAATTTCAAGATTTGTTCTTGCCCGATTTGAGTTTTCGACTATAAGGAGAAAATCTCAAAGGGCTAGCGATTGTAGCTTTTTATATAATAGGAAAGTATAACTTTCCTATTATATAAAAATAGAAAAGCTTATAAAGTATTATTACTTTGTAAGCTTTTTTATGTTATGAAATTATCTATTTTCTATGCAACTTTAATTCCTGTATCAATTATTTCTTGAACAAAAGGATTTCCTTCTTCAAAATCCTTTACTTTTATAGGGTGTGGCTCTATTCTTAAATCTATATTTTGTGTTAACATCATAAGCTCTACCATTAAATCAAAAGCATTATTATCACTATCAATAATTATAGCTACATCTATATCACTATCTTCATGATTCGTTCCCTTTGCATAAGAACCAAATATATATACCTCTTGAATGTTATAATGTTTTGATATTTCTTTAATATATTCTTCCACAGTTCTTAAAATGTCTACATTAATATTTCTTTTAGCCATATTCTAACCTCCTCTATATTCTTTATTTGTTCAGCTGTATATTCTTTTGTACATCTTTCATAAAATTCGTTTTTATAATCCTCGTATCTTGCACTTATATTAAATGAATTACATGTCATTAAAATTTTTGCTTTTCTTTCATCTAATTCAAGATTACATTTTTCTGCTAATATATTTAAATTATGAATTTTAGGTGGATATGGGTTATCTTTATTTAGTTTAGCATATACTGCTTTTAATAATTTTTCAATAGTTAAGTGTCCTATAAATAATGCCCATGTATATTGTTCTGTTTCAAAATTCTTTTTCATTGACTCATAATCTCTATTTGAACTTTCAATCCAATAATTCATCAAATCTACACTATTCATATATTTTCTTCCTTTCAATCTATTTTTATTATAGCATTTAAATTAAAATTTTACTATATTTTATTGAAAATATTTAATCAAATTTACTTATTTTTTTCAATCCAGTCATAAATCTCATCTTTAGTAAATTTTTTATGTTATTATTTCTTATGTAGCATTCAAGAAAATCCAGAAACTTTAAATTTTTGCAATACTGTATAAATTAAGTATTTTTGTAAATAATATTTCTGAAGAATTTTATAGGAAAGGATTTACATATGGACAATACAAAAATTGGTAACAAAGAAGCAATTGCCTTACTAGTTACAATTACTTTTAATCATATAATTACAAATATTACAAGAATTGTTGAAACAACTGCATCAGCTTCATTAATAAACATTTTATATATAGGCATTATAGCAATAATATTTACAAGTATAATTTGTTATTTATTAAATAAATTTCCTACATTTGATTTAATAGATATATCAAAATACTTAGGTGGAAATTTATTAAAATGGATAATTGGCTTAATGTATATTGCATATTTCATATTTTTTGCAGGAATATTATTACACATATTTGCATCATTTTTGCAAATAATTTTTTTTCAACTAACAAACCTAATATATATAATATTATTATTTATACTAATTGCATTTTTTGCAGCAATTACTAAAAATAACGCTATTTTTAGAAGTACAATGATATTATTTCCAATTATAGTAATAAGTACTTTATTCTTATTTTTCGCAGACATTCAATTTTTTGAAATGGATAAAATGTATCCTATACTTGGAAATGGTTTATACGCAACATTTGTTTCAGGTTTAGGTAATATGTTTGTATTACAAGGATTAGCATATATTTTTTTCATACCACCAGTTTTAAAAACACCAGAAAAATTAAAACAAGTAGCAATAACATCTATAGTATTATCTTGTACATTTTTACTAATAAGTGTAGCGATATTATTGTTTCTATTTGATGGATTTATAGAAACAGATGAATTATTACCATTATATTCTGCAGCAAAATATATTGAGTTTGGTTCATTTTTCCAGCAATTAGATTCTGCCTTTGTATTAATTTGGATAACAAGTTTTGTTAGTTTTTTGAGTATTTCATTAAAATTTTCAAGTAATATATTAAAAAAATTAACAAACTCAGAAAATAGTTCAATTTTTACTTTTTTATTAGCAATAGCACTTTTAGCTTCATGTTTATGGCAAAAAGATTGTGCTATATCCATATACTTTGCAAACTCAGTATATAAATATGCGTTTTTTACATTAATTATTGTAATAAGTCTATTAATATTATTATTCGCTTTTATAAAACAGAAAGTAAAGAGGTAACTAAAATGAAAAAAAACACTTTAAAAATTATTATATTTCTTATATTATTTGTAATATTTGCAAATGCTTTTTCAGCATCTTATACTTTATATAATCTTAGTAACTTATCTTATGCGATTGCTTTAGGAATTGATGTTGGCCAAAATGCAAAATTCAAAATAACTGCTCAATTCGCCAAGACTGCTTCTTTGTCTCCTAGTAATAGCTCTTCTGAAGATTCCAAAAATATAGTTTTAGTTTCTGGAGAAGCTGATTCTATTTTTAGTGGATTAAATCTATTAAATGGTTATATTGGGAAAGAACTTAATTTATCTCATTGTAGTATTATAATATTTTCTGAAGAATTAGCTAAAAATCGGTATCTCCTCAGAAATATATAGTCTAGTTAATAATAAAGAAATAAGACCATCTACTAATTTAATTGTTAGTAAATGTTCTGCTTATGATTATTTAAAAAATTCTAATCCAAATTTAGAAAAAATGACTACTAAATATTATGATACTTTTTCTATAGTAAGCAGATTTACTGGATATACTTCAGATATAACAATTGGAGATTTTTATAATGATTTAGCAGCAAAATATTGTGGTAGTACAGCTATTTTAGGAGGTTTTAACCAAACTGCAAGAGAAGAAAAAACTGAAAAGTCTGAAGAAGCTGAAAATTCTGACAAATCTGAAGAATCAGGAAATAATTCTTCTAACGAAGAAAGCTCTGAAAATAAATCTAAAGATGATAATATTATAACAAACCCAGAACATTTAACATCTGGAACAAGTTCAATAACTGGTAAAAGAGGAACAGAGAACTTTGGTTTAGCTGTTTTTAAAGATGGTATATTTAATGGTGAATTAACAGCAACTGAATCAATTTGTCACTTATTAATTACAAATGAGCTAGATTCATGTGTGCTCTCTATTGATGACCCATTTCATGATGGTGACAAGCTTGAAGTAGAATTATCTCCTGCCAAAAAAACAAAAACAACTGTAAAAATAGAAAACGAAATTCCTAAAATCTCAATAAATCTTAGTTTAAATACTGATATTCTTACACTTGAAAGTGATACAGATTATGAAATAGATGAAATTCTAAGAAAACTTGCCGGATCTACAGAAAAATACTTAAAAGAACAATTTAATAATTATTTGAATAAAATTTCAAAAGAATATAATACAGATATAGATCAATTTTGTGCAAAAGCACAATCAAATTTCTTAACAATTCCAGAATGGGAAAATTTTAATTGGAGTGAAAAATTTAAAAATTCTGAATTTGATGTTAATATAGATATAAATATAGTATCTAGCCCATTAGTAACAAAAACTTAAAAAAAGAAAATCAAACAATCACAAGCTGTTTGCAACATTTGCCATAATCCTATATATTTCGAATAAATTACGAGTGCAAAAAAAGAAAATCAAATCATGTACGAGGTACTTGAAGCATTTGTATAATCCTATTTACTTTCAATAAATTAAGAATACGCAAAAAATAAACCAAACAATCAGCAAGAAGCTTGCAGCATTTGCCATTATCCTATATATTTTGAATAAATTACGAGTGTGACCAAAGTAGTGTTACAAATTCTTAGGCAAAAGGCATAAAGGGTCCTGTCTTCGGGTATAGTTGTGCCTTTTGCCATAGAATTTGTTAACGTCACGTCGGGTAGCCGAGGAATTTATGAAAAATATATAGGATAATGGCAAATGCTGCAAGCACCCTCCTGATTGTCCAATTTCCTTTTTTACGTATTTACTGTTAAATCTAATATTATTTAAATCCTTCTCCTAATACTTCCCTTGCATTAGTAACTACAATAAAACATTCATTATCTATATTTTTAGCAATATCCTTAATTTTAGAAATATCCCCTCTTGGAGCTGCACACATTAAAACCAATTTATGACTTTTACTATACATTCCTTTACCATACAAACCTGTAACACCTCTTTTAACCTGTTCTCCTATTTCTTGTGAAATTTCTTCATTTTTATCAGAAATAATGATTAACAATTTTGTATAATAAATTCCCTCAAAAACAATATCTATTAATTGTCCATATAAATAAATAGCAATAGCTGAATATAATCCAATTTCTATATGTTTAAAAAAGAACACATTAACTGATATTATTACAATATCTATAATAGTCAAATATTTACTTATTGAAATATATGGATTATATGTTTTTATCAAATTTGCAATTAATTCAGTTCCACCAGTTGAAGAACCAGCTTTTAAAATAATTGCTGTTCCTATACCAATTATTATTCCACCATATATACAAGCCAAAAACCTATCTGTTGTAACTGGTGGATATTTATCTAAAATATCTATAAAAACTGATAAACTTATTGTACCAATTAATGATTTTACAAAAAATTCTTTTCCTATTTTATATCCAGCAAAAATAAATAAAGGTATATTAATTAACATTATAATTGTACCCATTGGCAAATTTAATAAATAATATGTTATTGTTGCTATACCAGTAACTCCACCAGATGACAATTGGTTTGGTAATAAAAATGATGCTATTCCAAATGCCATTACTGCTGAACCAATAACTGTTCCTAATGAATCTAACAATATTTTTTTTAGGCTCTCTTTTTGCATAAAAAATCCTCCATATTACAATTATTTGTAATATAAAGGAATTTATACATTTATATTATTTAATTAAAGTTTTATATATTAGATTCTTCAAATAAAGATTGTTCACTCAAATATCTATTATAAATAGCTATATAATCAGCATATTTTTGAATATCAATATTAATAACTTTTCCTTCTTCATATTCAAACATTATTGATGATAAATTATAATAAAATTTATCTATTTTTTTGTTTTGATATAAAGAAATAATATTTGCTACATCTTCTTCAATATTTCCATAATCTAATACAGTTAATTCTCCTGCTAAATTAAGTTCTGCTCTATCACTTGCCAATTGATAATATGCAGATTCTCGCAAAATATCTACAATCGGTGCATCTGGTGTAAATAATTTATCAAATGATATTTGCTCACCTGTATTTAGATCATAGTTTAATGCAAAACTGTCATAATATATATCATCAGTGTAATCACTAATTGTAGCAAAATATGTTAATTCAAAAGAGATTGTATTTGCAAAATTTGAAATATTCCACATATTAATAGAAACATTTATAATTTCATCCATATTTTTAACTTTATCTTTATAACAATTTAAAGCTTTTTGCTCAATTTCTTTATTTATTTTGTTCTGAACTTTTTTATCTTTTAATCCATTTATTTGAAAATATCTAGCCTGAACTTTTTCATTCGTGGCATTTTTTTCTTCTATTTTCAAGTTATTTTCTTTTACACTTTCAATATCTTTAAGTCCTTCTACATCTTTTTCTTCTTGTATTTGTGGCTTAGGTAATTCGTCTATAGTATCAATAGTTATATCTTCTTCAATTTCAATATTTTTATAAATTACTAATATTGTAGTTACTAATATACATATAATAGTAAAAATTATTACAAATATTATTTTAGCTTTAGTAGTTTTGAACATAACCTGCCTCCTTTGCTACATTTTGCCCTCTTTCAGACTTCATAGCATTTAGCAATTTACGCACATTACTATTTTCTGGTTCATCTTTTCTAATTACTGCATAATATGCTGTTTGAAGATTATATAATCCTGTTTTTATATTATCATAATCAGGCTTTATTCCATCAATTGATAATAGTTTTATATTATCATTACTATACATTGTAGTTGCATAATAATAATATGAATATCCAATTGCATTAGTTTTATTATCATAATCAGAAACTACATCTATTATATTTTTCATATTTTCTGAAATCATCTCTTTAGGAGGTTCAATCATTTTTATATCTTTCATAACTAATTCTAACATTCCTGTTTGACTTCCAGAATTTTCTGGTCTTTGGAATGCAAGTATTTCTTCATCAGACCCTCCAACATCCTTCCAATTTTCAATTTTGCCTGAATAAATGTCTTGTACTTGTTTTAATGTTAAATTATCTATTTTATTATCTTTATTCACAAAAAATACAAATGCTTCTTTTACAATTGGCACAATTTCTAATTCAACACCATTTTCTTCTGCTAATTTAAGTTCATCTTCTGATGGATATGTAACTAAAATTAAATCAGCATCTTTATTTATTAAATTCACATAAGCATTATGTGTTTTAGAATGTGTTATATCTATATTTTCTATATCTGTTCCTGTAAAATTTGCCTTAAATGATTTTGCAAGTGGAAGAGTAGCAGTTGAACCATCTATTTTTGGATATTCTTCTTCTGAAAAAATAGGCAATTCTTCTTTATTTTCTACTATTTTTACATCATGTGTAAAACATAAATATGCAACTACACAAGCTATAACAACTAAAATCATTATAATTATTAATAAAACATTTATTAGTACATTATTTTTCTTCATTTTATCATTCCTTATTTATGATCTTCTAAAAATTCTGGATATTTCTCTAAAACTTTTAATTCCATTCTTCCTTGTTTTATTTCTGCATCTTGTTTAACCACTAAATCTAATGAATACATATCTTTAAGTTTTTCTATATTTTCTCTTTTATGTCCTACAACATTATTAACATCTTGAGGATTTACAATTACTTCTACTTTTTTTATTTTAACATTTAATTGTTTTATTTTTGCAACTATTGTATCATACCATAAACCAGATTCTACAAGTTGCCTAAATGCTGGATGATATGGTCCTGCAACAACTTCACTACCTTCTATATTTGGGTCTGTAATTTCTTCTGTATTTTGCAATCCTATTCTTATTATTTCTATTTTCTTTTTATTAAACATAGAAACTAATTCTTTACATATCTCTACAGCTTGTACAACTGTTAATGGTACATATTTTTCTTCTAAAAATTCTTTTTCTAATTTTGTATTTTTAATTACTAATACAGGATAAATTCTAACCATTTTAGGTTTTAATTTAATTAATTCTTTAGCAGTATTTATTTCATCTAATCTTGTACTTTCTGGTAAACCGACCATCATTTGATGTCCGAGTTTAAAGCCATACCATCTAATTAATTTTGAAGCTTGTTTTACATCTGCAAATGTATGTCCTCTTTTACATCTTTTTAAAATATAATCATTTGCAGATTGCACTCCTAATTCTATTGTTTTGACTTTATATTTTTTTAATCTTTTCAAAATTTTTCTATTTATATAATCTGGTCTTGTTGATATTCTAATACTTTCAGCTTTACCTTGTTTTATATATTCATATGCTACTTGTAAAAATTCTTCTTGTTTTTCTTCTTCTATTCCTGTGAAACTTCCTCCAAAAAACGCTATTTCTATTTTTGCTTCTTTATCTCTTATATTTTCCAAATAAAAGTCAATTGTTTTTTGCACATCCTCTTTTGTTATCATTTTCTTTTGTCCACTAATTGATTTTTGGTTACAAAATGTACAATCATTTGGGCAACCTAAATGTGGCACAAATATTGGAATTATATATTGTTTTTTCATAGTTTCACCTCTTTATTTTAAATTTTCTAATGCTTTTCTAGCAGCCTCCATTTCTGCTTGTTTTTTTGATTTTCCTACACCTATTGCTAATCTTTTATTATTACATTCTACTTGAGCTTCAAATGTTTTATCATGGTCTGGTCCCATTTCTTTTAATATTGTATATTTTATTAATACATCACCATGACCTTGTAGTTTTTCTTGTAATACTGTTTTATAATCTTTTTGACCTACATTTTTACTTGCAATTTCTATTTCATCTTTTAAATTGTCGATTATAAATTTTTTTGCTACTTCTATACCACCATCTAAATACATTGCAGCTATTACAGCTTCTACACTATCTGCAAGTATAGCTGGCCTATCTTCTCCTCCAGATAATCTCTCAGATTTTCCAAGATACAAGAAATCACTAAAATTATGCTTTTTTGCGACTTTATATAAACTTTTTTCACATACAACTGTAGCTCTAACTTTAGTCATTTCTCCTTCTTTTAAATTCTTATAATTATTATATAAGTATTCACTTGAAATAAATTCCAAAATGCTATCACCTAAATATTCTAGCTTTTCATTACTTTCTATTCCATTTTCATATGCATATGATGTATGTGTTAATGCTTTTTTTAGTAATTTTTCATTTGTGAATTTATATCCAATATTTTCCTCTAAAGCTTCCATTTTAATTTTCATTCCTTTCACAAATATATTATATACTATTTTGCATTTTTTTCAAGTTTTTTATCGAACAAATAAGAAAAATTTTCAATTTTTCTTTAATTTGTTCTTGCCCGATTTGAGTTTTCGACTATAAGGAGAAAATCACAAAGGGCTAGCGATTGTAGCTTTTTATATAATAGGAAAGTATAACTTTCCTATTATATAAAAAAAAACGAGAATTTACATCTCGTTTTAGTTATTATACATTTTCTTTTATGTAATCTACTACATCTCCAACTGTAACAACTTTTTCTGCATCTGCATCTGGTATTTCGATATCAAATTCTTCTTCTAAAGCCATTACTAATTCAACTATGTCCAAAGAATCAGCTCCTAAATCATCTATGAAAGATGCTTCCATTGTAACTGATGTTTCAGCTACACCTAATTGTTCTACAATTATTCCTTTTACTTTTTCAAAAACCTCTTCTGAACTCATAACAAGTTCACCTCCTCTCAAGTATTAAACGATATCTGTCATTTAATTATCAAACTTTATCTTTAACATTTATATTATATGTTGTGATATTTGTCAAGCATTTTACAATAATTTTATTTTTTTATACTAGCTATTCTAAATTATTTATTAGAAACTTTGCTTGAAACCGCCTGTTTTTCAAACTCTTCAATCATTTTATCAACAGCTTTATTTTCTACAAATTTTTCTGCTTGTTTAATTGTAAATTCAAAAAGTTCTTCATCACTACTTCCATGTGCTTTTACAACAGGTTTTTTTACTCCTAAAAACAATGCACCTCCATAAGATTTATAATCCATTGTTTTCTTAAATCTATTTATTGCAGGTAAACATGGAATTGTACAAATTTTAGAAATTATACTTTTTGTTAAACTTTCAGTTAATGTTCTTTTAACAAATTTTCCAAGACCTTCTGTTGTTTTTAAAAATACATTACCAGTAAAACCATCTGTTACAATTGCATCAATCTTCCCTGAAAAAGCATCTCTACCTTCAACATTACCTGCGAAATTTATTCCCAACTCCTCAGATTTTTCTTTTAATAATTTATAGCTTTCTCTTACTAATTCATTTCCTTTTGTTTCTTCAGTACCTATATTTAATAATCCTATTACAGGATGTTCTATTTTATATGTATTTTTTAAATATATGCTAGACATTTGCGCAAATTGTAATAAATTAATTGGTTTACAGTTTGTATTAGAACCTGCATCTATTAATAATAATTGACTTTTATAAGCTGGCAAAATTCCAGCTAATGCTGGTCTATCTATTCCTTTTATTCTTCCAATTAATAATGTTGCACCTGCTAATAATGCACCTGAATTTCCTGCAGAAATAAAAACATCCCCATCATTTTCTTTTAACATTTTAAATCCTACAACCATTGATGAATCTTTTTTTTGTTTTATTGCTGTAGTTGGCTGATCTTCCATTTCTATTGTTTCTGTTGCATTTTTTATTTTTAATCTTGGTGATATTTCTTCTACTTCTTTTCCGTAAAATTCTTTTATTTTACTTCTTATTATTTCTTCTTTTCCAACTAATGTTACATCTGCTTTTACTTGATTTATTGCTTTTACTGCTCCTTTTATATTTGCATCTGGTGCATTATCTCCACCCATTGCATCTAGTAATATGTTCATTATTGCGCCTCCTAATTTATGATTATTCAACATGTTTATATTTTATTATTGTTTTAATAAAATTGCAATACTTTTATAGAACAAATAACAAAAATTGAAAATTTTCTTTAATTTGTTATTACCTGATTTTAGTTTTCGACTATAATGAGAAAATCTCAAAAGGCTAGCAATTGTAGCTTTTTATATAATAGGAGAGTTTACTTTCCTATTATATAAAAAAAGAGCCTATTCGACCCTTTTTTATATTTCATTTATTATCTTCCTTCACTATCTGTAGAATGATTCCCTTGCATCATATTCGCTACTTGTGCATCATAAATTGGATTATTACTTTGTTCTTGAGTATCTCCATCTTGCTCTTGTTCTGGAGATTGTTCAACTTTTATACTTTCGGCAAATTGATCTCTTAAACTTTTGGCTGTTTTAGCTCCTCTATCTACTTTTTTAGAACTTATTTGATCTACAGCATTATGTCTTTCTTTTATTAGTTCGTTTAATCCTTGTTGCAATTCTTCACTATATTCACCATTTTCATAGCGTTCTTTTATTTGTTTTACCTCTTCCAATGTTTGTGCTCCGCTCATTTCAATTGCTTTCATTTCTGATACTAATGATTCAACCCTTTGATCATATATCATATTAACTTTCATGAGTTCATCATTATATTGTTTATCATATTGTTTTTGTTCTCTTCTCATGTCAAAATTATATTTTACTGTTTTTGCTACTCCTGAAAAAAAGCTACCTATTCTCGCAAATATATTTGCTTTATGTACAACAGTTAAACTTTTCTCTTCTAAATTTAATTTGAAGTTCTCTTGGTCTTTTGCTGTTGCATCTTGTTCTTGCTTACTTTGTATTTCACTTATTTCGGCCCTTGCATCTTTTATTTTTTTTCTTGCCTTCAAAGTAGCTAATATCCTCTTACTAGCATTTCTAACATTTTCATCTTCTGAATTAACTAATGAATTGGCTCCAGCTTCTATTATATCATCTAATGTTGGTTCTTTATAATTTCCATCTTGTTCTCTTGGTGGATTTTTCGCAATTTCTTCTCTTCCCATTCTTTCAAGTTGTTTTTTTGAATATATTGCACCTTCATTTTCTGGATCATATAGCTTATTAAAATTTAAAATTTCTTCATTACTTTGAATTTGGTCAGCTAATTCAGCAAGTCTACTATCATCCTTATGCATATCATATTCACTTTTTAATTCATCTCTTTTACCTTCATATTTTTCTTTTAAATTCTGTAATTTTTTCTCTCTGTCTATTTTAGCAATTAACATTCTAACTTTTATTGCCAGTAATGTTATTTTCACTGGATTTTTTTCTTTTGCTATATTGTCAATTAATTTATTTATTTTTATATTAAGTTCTTCTGCTTTCTTTGATTTCTTAGTAGTTTTTCTAGTACTATCATTTTTAATTTGATCCCAAACATTTCCAAATTGTTCTTGGTCTAAATCCATTTTTATACCCCCTCATTATTTTTCTATTTTCTCTAAAAGTTTATTTAATTTTTCCTTACATTCATCTAATGTCTCTATATCTACACCCTCAAAATCTTCATCTGTAAACTCTATGCCAAATTCCTCAAAAACTACTTTATCATTTTTATCTTTTCTCATAAAAATTCTCCTTTCTTTAGTTATTTGTTATTTTCTTTAAATCTTCTTCTATTTTTTCTGCCACAAGTCTTCCAGAAACGTTAATTAAAAGTTCTTCAAACAATTCTTTATTTTCTACATGTTCAAAAATTTCACCATTTTTTTTGTATAAAAAAGCTACTTCCGGATTTTTATTATTAACAGTATCTATATTTATACAATATAAATATTCTGTATTCTCAAAATTAAATTGATCTAATATGTAAAATTTTCTTTCTTGATATTCAATTGTTTTGTCTTTCCAATCTGTCATTAATTGTTCTTTTAAACCCATACCATCATTCCTCCTTAGTACTATTCTGTTCTATCATTATCTTCTTGTTGAATAGCTGCTTCAATATGTTGTTTTTCTTTTTTACTTTCACTCATATCTCTTCCAATTCCTAATCCTGTAGCTATTCCTGATATAATAGGTCCTATAAATGATTTAGTAACTTTAATAAAATTATTAGCAAATTTATTTATACCAGAAATTTTTGTATTTGCGAACTTTTCAGATTTTTCAAGTACTGTTGATAATTGTTCATATAACTGAGCTGTTGCTTTTTGTTGTTCTAATGCTCCAGATTGTGTATTTAATAATTCTGTATGATCAACTTCCCAGCTATTGTTTCCTATTCTTTGTGTTGCTATACTATCTAATCTCGCTGTTGGTGTAAATCTGGCTCTAACAGCATCTGCTAATTGTCTTAATATTCCTGATGGTTTTCTCTCTGTAATTTTTGTTGTTATTCCACTTAAGTGATCTTGTGTTAATTGATCTCTTGCAAAATAATCTGGTGAACTTGTACTATTAACTTCATGAAGTGCTGCTGACTCTCCATATGCTGCTGCAATACTTCTTTGCTCATCTGCAACTTTTTGTGCCATACCTTGGTCTAAATCTCCAAGTGCTGTCCTCAATTCAGCCTGTGTTTCTTGAATACCTGCTACTGCACTATTATTATGCTCATTTATCATTCTTTCATATTCAGCTGCATTAACCTCTTGAGCTCCAGCATATTCGTTTAGTTTAGCTGCTGTAATTGCAGCTCCCGTAATTCCTGTAGCTAATATACCTGCATATCTTACAGTATTATCTCTTCTATCAGATATTATTCTTACAGCTCCATCTCTTTTATTAAATACTGAATTTTGTACACCAAATCTATTTGTTCCAGTATTTTCTTGCATAATTGTATCCATTTTCTCCTGTGCTCTTGCCATTTTTATACCATTTTTATCTTTTTCTGCGGTGTCGCGTTCCAATTCTGCATCAGCATATTGTTTTAACACTTCAAGATATTCTTCAGAACTTGTATTTCTATGTGCAAATATATTAAATCTTGTTGCAAGATTTCCTTTATAATTTTGGCTTAATCTATCTTTTCCTCTTTTAATTTCTTTGAGTCTTCTTTCTAATGAAGGAACATGTTTTTCTTCTATTTCTTTTAATCTTTTTCCTATTTCTAGCAATTCTTCATTATCTTTCTCATCTATTGGCTGTTGTTGCTTACTTAGTATTTCTTCACGTCTGTTTTCTAGTTCACATTTAGTATTATTTATTGCTGTTATTCTTATATTAGTAACATATAACATTGCCTTATGTAATGCTCTTAACACTACTGCATTTGGTTTTAAATCTTGTATTCTTTCTTCTGATAAATAGTCCACCATTTTATCAAATTCTTCTAGAGATTGTTTAGCTAATTCAACAAATTGGTCTGATATTTGTTCCTCTAATTTCTTTTGCCCTGTTAATCTATACAAAATTGGCCTTGCTACTAAAGATGTTGCTGCTACTGGTAGACCTATAAATGGATTTACTGCTAGTAATCCAACCCCTGTTACTGTTCCTAAAGTGCTTATTAATGGCAATCTTTCTGTTAAAGTATGTCTATTTTTTATAGGTGAATCCCTATCTATTATTTCCATTTGGTCTTTGAATACTTGTAAACCTGTTCTTTCTAGTAAATTATTTTCTGTAGAATCTGGTTCTGGATTTGTTTCAGCTTCCTCCATAAATTCTGGCCATGTATAGAGTTCTATCTCTGGCTCTTGATTTATTTCTTCAATTTCTTCTACAGATAGTGGTTCTGTTTTTTCAACATTTTCAAGATCAAATTTTCTCTCTTTATTTGCTAGTAGTTCTGCTTCCTCATTTTCATTCACTGGGTTATTTCTTATCTTCCTTTGCTGTCCTCGAAATCTAATATTTCCTTGAAAATTTCTACTAGGTTTAGTTCTCTGACTTTTTTCAAATCTAACATTTCTTTTAGTTCTTGGCTTTCTTATACCTTTTTTACCTTTTTTCTTAGCCATATTTTGTTATCCCCCTTATTTTACACAAACTACTAATATTATAACATATTTTCCAGCAATATGCAATAATTATGTAAATTTTATCATTTGTTAGTATTTATATCTTCATTTTTATTGTTCAATCTACTTAAATTTGACAAAATATGTTATTATTTTACATATATATTATACTATAAAATTATTAAATAAATATTACATTTATATTATTTTATCATTACAACAATATTACAATCCTTTTGCTTCAGTTAGTGATCTCCACTTTCTATATAATAGGAAAGTAAACTCTCCTATTATATAAAGCAAAAAAAACAAGAACTACAATGATTGTAATTCTTGCTTTTATTAAACTATGCAATTATTTCTGCAACAACTCCAGAACCTACTGTTCTTCCACCTTCACGAATAGCGAATCTTAATCCTTTTTCTATAGCGATTGGTGTAATTAATTCAATTGTCATAGAAATATTGTCTCCTGGCATAACCATTTCTGTTCCAGCAGGTAATTCAATAACACCTGTTACGTCTGTTGTTCTGAAATAGAATTGTGGTCTATATCCATTGAAGAATGGTGTATGTCTTCCACCTTCTTCTTTTGTTAGAACATATACTTCTGATTTGAATTTTGTATGTGGATTTATTG
>CALXQP010000056.1 GCA_944390695.1 uncultured Clostridia bacterium | reverse complement strand
GCCTCTCTCACTCCGGCCAAATCCTGAAATATATTACTTTGACAAAGGCTGAGCCTGGTACGAAGACCCTGGCATGGTTCAGCCATGGAGAAGTAATATATTTCAGGATTTTCCGTGAGCATTCCTCAATTTTTTAGATAACATTTTCTATTTTTTTACTCCAATCAAACGCAGGGATTTTGGAGTGAGAATTAAACCAGGGAAAGGTGGAGGTGAATTCGAAAAAATACCTCAACTCAAAAATTTTATATATCCCATTTAGGAACATATTCTTCCTCATGTTCTCCAAGTTCTTGAATATATCCATTTTCCAAATCTAAATCATATAAATAATTTTCAATCTCTTCATATTCATTTTTTGTCAATTTTCTATTCAAAGAACTTATATTTTTCGCCTTATATGTAGGAAAATATTGAGCCATAACACTTATATAAACATTATTATCAATATTTTCCTTTATCCATTTTAATACCTTTTTACTGTTTTCCATATTATTAGGCAAAATCAAATGTCTTATCATAAGCCCTTTTTTCATAATACCATTTTCATTTAATTGAGGTATTCCAACTTGTCTATACATTTCTTTTATTGCACTTGTTGCAACCTCAAAATAATTATCAATATTTGAATATTCTTTACCTAACTTATTATAATAATACTTTAAATCTGGTAAATATATATCTATATATCCCTCTAATAATTTCAAAGTTTCAACACTTTCATATCCATTTGTATTATAAACTATTGGTATATTTAAACCTTTTAATTTCGCTTGTTTTATAGCCTCTACTATTTGTATAGCAAAACTTGTAGGTGTCACTAGATTTATATTTTCTACTCGTTTTTCTTGTTCTTCTAACATTATATTAGCCAAATCTTCTATTGTAATTTCTCTTCCTTTTCCCTGTTGACTTATTTCATAATTCTGACAATATACACAATTCATATTACAATTAGAAAAAAATATTGTTCCAGACCCATTATTTCCAGATATACATGGCTCTTCAAAATTATGTACAGAATATAATGCTATTTTAATTTTATCCCCAGATTTGCATCTTCCTAAATATTTAGTTCTATCTATTCCACATTTATGTGGACAAATTGTACATTTTTCTAACATCATTTCACCTCTCTTGCCTCTCTCGACTAGAGACACAGTACATTCCGTCCTTAACCCCTTATATATTTTTCATAAATTACGAGTGTAACCAGAGTAGTATTACAAATTCTTAAGTCAAAGGCATAAAGGGTCCTGTCTTCATTTTAGGAAACATTAATATTATCTACAATATCTTTACATTCTTTCCAATTAATAGTTTTTACACATTCATAATCATCACACATTTTATTAACAATATCTTTTGTTTTATCAGTTGATCCTAAATCTGTGACAATTATATCTTTTATATAATCTTCTTTTCCATATAAAAGTCTAAATAAGCTTGAGCGTAAAAAGCCTTCGATTTTTTCTTCCTGATTTTTCACAGCAATTATAACATATATCCCATCAGCATTCATATTTGTATATGTACACATATATATAATCTGTTTTATTAACTCAAATAAACCATAAAGGGCAAATATCCAAAGTATTGAATTTATAACAAAATTCTCCATACAATTTTCCTCCATAGTTTATTATATGTTTTTTATAAAATTTTGTCACATATTTTTTCCCAAGGCAATTCAGGTTTGCCAAAATGTCCATAATTAGTTGTTTTAGAAAAAATAGGTTCACGTAATCCAAGATAATTAATAATTCCATTTGGAGTTAAATCAAAATTTCTTTTAATAATTTCTTCAATTTGATCTTCTGGAATTTTGCTAGTTCCAAAAGTATCTACAAATATAGACATAGGTTCTTCAACTCCTATTGCATATGCAACCTGTATTTCACATTTTTTTGCATATCCATGTGCAACTATATTTTTGGCGATATGACGTAACATATATGCAGCACTTCTATCAACTTTTGTTGCATCCTTTCCAGAAAAAGCACCTCCTCCATGGCGAGCATATCCTCCATATGTATCAACAATTATTTTTCTTCCAGTTAAACCTGTATCACCTAAAGGTCCACCTATTACAAATCTTCCTGTTGGATTTATATAATATTTTGTTTCAGAATCAATATATTTTTCTGGAATTACTTCATTTATTACTTTTTCTTTTATATCAGTTACTAATGCATCAATATCAACATCCTCATTATGTTGAGCAGATATTAAAATTGTGTCAATTCTTTTAACTTTTCCATCTTCATATTCAACTGTAACTTGTGTTTTTCCATCTGGTCTTAAATAAGGTAAAATTCCCGTTTTACGTACTTCTGTTAATCTTTTAGCCAATTTATGAGCCATTGATATTGCAAATGGCATATATTCTTCTGTTTCATCTGATGCATATCCAAACATTATACCTTGATCACCTGCACCACCAATATCAACGCCTTGAGCAATATCTGAACTTTGTTTTGTAACATTTATATCTATTTTACATGTTCTATAATCAATATCTAATGAACTATTATCATATCCAATTTCTTTTATTCTATCTCTAACAATCTTCTCTATATCTAATTTTGCATTTGTTGTTATTTGACCTGCTATTGTTATTTGATTTGCTGATGCAAATGTCTCTATAGCAACTCTTGAATATTTATCTTGTTTTAATGCTTCATCTAATATTGTATCTGAAATATAATCACATAGCTTATCAGGATGTCCTTCTGTTACACTTTCAGATGTAAAAAAATATTTTTTCATTATTAATCTCATTCCTTCCTTAAGGCACAAATCTAGTTGGAAAAGAATTAAATTTGGGCAAGAAAAATTTTATTTAAAAGGCAATGGCACATACGTAGTGTATGTAAGTGTGTTTTAAATGAAATTCGCCACTGCGCATATCCAAAATTCTAATTATTTTTCAACCTTATCCTCCTTATTACCTAAAATAAAAAACCCTTTGCTTTATGCTAAGAGTTCTTTATTTATAATCATCACTCAAAGCCTATGCTTTGCCGGTTTTAGCACCTTGTCATATGATAGGTTGCTGTGGAATCTATGAGCCGTTCTCTCCTCCACTCTTGATAATTTATATTCAATTTTATATTAAACAAGTTGTAATATAGCAATTTCAGCTCCATCACCTTTACGTGGTCCAGCTTTAATTATTCTTGTATATCCTCCAACTCTATTTTCATATTTTGGAGCAATTTCATTAAATAATTTTGCTATTACATCTGTATCTTTTACTTTGTTTATTTTTGTCATCATTTTTCTTCTTGCATTTAATCTTGATGGCATATCTTTTTGTCTTTTTTCAGTTACTTCTTCTTTAACAACTTTTAAATATTCTTTTCCATTTTTGCTTTTTGTTAATTCTGTAACTTTTTTACCTTTAGCATCTAATTTTGCTTTAACTACTTTTACTTCTACATTTTCGAAATTGTCTTTTTCTTTTATTGCTAAAGATATTAAACTATCTGCTATAGCTTTTACTTCTTTTGCTCTAGCTTCTGTTGTTTCGATTTTTCCATGTAATAATAAATCTGTTGTTAATGTTCTTAACATTGATTTTCTTATATCAGTTGTTCTTCCTAATTTTCTATTTGTTGCCAATTTTTTCACCTTCCTTTTTTATCGGTTATATTATGTTTCTAGTCTTCTTCTTCTGCGAAATTTAGTCCTAGTGAATGTAATTTTGCAATTACTTCATCTAATGATTTTTTACCTAAATTTCTAACTTTCATCATATCACTTTCAGATCT
Organism: uncultured Clostridia bacterium; assembly: GCA_944390695.1. Lineage (GTDB taxonomy): Bacteria > Bacillota > Clostridia > TANB77 > CAG-508 > CAG-269. The sequence goes on along the minus strand of CALXQP010000056.1, from coordinate 1,451 downwards.
ATTTGTTAAATCTTCAACTGTAGCAATTCCTGCTCTTTTCAAACAATTGAATGAACGTACAGATAATTCTAATTCTTCTATTGATGTTTCTAAAACTTTTTCTTTTTTAGATTCTTCTTTTTCAATCATTACTTGTGTATTTCTTGTTGTCTCTGATAAATCTATGAATAATCCTAAATGTTCTGTCATAACTTTTGCAGCTAAACTTAAAGCTTCATGAGCTTTTACACTGCCATCTGTCCATACTTCGATAATTAGTTTATCATAGTCAACCATTTGGCCTACTCTAGTGTTTTTTACTTGATAATTTACTTTTTTAACTGGTGTATAAATTGAATCTATTGGAAGCACAGATATGTCTTGATTAGGTTTTTTATTCTTTTCTGAAGGTGAATATCCTCTTCCCATATCAGCTGTCATTTCCATTATTAGTTGTCCACCCTCTGATACTGTTGCTATATGTAAATCTGGATTTAAGATTTCTACAGTTCCATCTGTAACAATATCAGCAGCTGTTACTTCTCCTTCACCTTTAAAGTTAATTCTCATAACTTTTTCTTCATTTTCAGTAAATTTAAGTCTAACATTTTTTAAATTAACTATAATTTCTGGTACATCTTCTACAACATTTGGTATGCTAGAAAATTCATGTAATACACCATCAATTTTAACACTTGTTAATGCACATCCTGTTAAAGATGAAAGTAATATACGTCTTAATGAATTTCCTATTGTTACACCATATCCTCTTTCTAATGGTTCACACACAAATTTTGCATAATTGTTTGAATTATTAACCTCTAGACATTCAATATTTGGCTTTTCAAATTCTATCATTTCTACCTCCTAATATTTTAAAAACTATTTAGAGTAAAGCTCTACTATTAAATGTTCTTCAACTGGAATATCAACATCTTCTCTAGATGCTAATCTTATTACTTTACCACTTAAAGTTTCGTTATTTAGTTCTAACCATGCTGGTACTGGTCTTGCTGCATTTACTTCTATATTTGCTTTTATTGTTTCATTATCTTTTTTATTTTCTCTTACTGTAATTACATCTCCAGCTTTTACTAAGTATGATGGAATATTAACTTTTTTTCCATTTACTTCGAATTGTCCATGATTTACAAATTGTCTTGCTTGTGCTCTTGAAGCTCCAAATCCTAATCTGTAAACTACATTATCTAATCTGCTTTCTAATATTTGTAACAAGTTTTCACCTGTAATTCCTTTTTTATTAGATGCCATTTCGAAATATCCTCTAAATTGTTTTTCTCCAACTCCATAGTATGATTTTGTTTTTTGTTTTTCTCTTAATTGTGTTCCGTATTCAGAAAGTTTTGCTCTTTTTTGTCCATGTTGTCCTGGAGCATAATTTCTTCTAGAAATACTGCATTTGTCAGAATAACATCTTGAACCTTTTAAGAACAATTTTTGTCCTTCTCTAC
>CALXQP010000055.1 GCA_944390695.1 uncultured Clostridia bacterium | reverse complement strand
GTTTATAGACAACAAAAAAATCAACCAGATTTTATTTTCTGATTGATTTTGTATCAACTCTGTTCTATTAGTTCGAACAGATACGTCATTGGTGCAGATGGCCGGAATCGAACCGGCACGGGAGTATAAGTCCCGCAGGATTTTAAGTCCTGTGCGTCTGCCAGTTCCGCCACATCTGCATATAAACTTAACTGGCAATTAATAATATAATAATTATCTTGCGACATTGATTATTATAATATGATTATTGATATTTGTCAATAGAAAAAGCAAAAAAATTTAAAATTTTAGATATAAAAATGCATTTCTAAGGAAAAAGTAAAATTGAAGTACATCATAAATATTATACCCAAAATTTAATATTTAGTGCACTTCATGTTTACAAGTTTTTATTTAATCTTTTCTAATGTTATTTTTCCCAATTTTCCGCTTCTAAAATCATCTAATATAATTTTCGATGTTTTTTCATCATCAACATTACCTCCAGAAATTACTGCACCTCTTCTCCTTCCTATTAATTGCATAATTTCATATATATTTTGATTTTCTTCTTGGTCTTGAGTTAAAATTTCATTTACTATATTCTCATCTAAAGAATATCTTTGCAATAAATTATTTTTATAATTTTCTAGCAAAAACTTTGTTAGATGATACGCAATCTCTGTTATTTCAAGTATTTCATCTTTTATTGTTCCAGTAAAAGCTAAATTTAAAGCAATTTCATTACTTTCAAATTTTGGCCATAATACACCAGGTGTATCCATTAGCTCTATTTCTTCATTAATTCTTATCCATTGTTTTTGTCTTGTAACTCCTGGCTTGTTCCCTACCTCTGCAGAACTTTTTTTTGCAATTCTGTTAATAAATGAAGATTTGCCTACATTTGGTATCCCAACTATCATTACTCTTATTTTTCTACCTATACGCCCCTTTTCAGAAAGCTTACTTAAATCTTCTTTCATAAGTTCTCTAACTTGTTTTGTTACATCATTTATACCTTTTCCTGTATTAGAATCAACTAGTACAACTTTATTACCTGATTTTATGAAATATTCCATCCATTTTTTATTATCATTTTCATCTGATAAATCACATTTATTCAAAACTATTACTCTTTTTTTATTTTGTACAATTTGCCTTATATCTGGATTTTGACTTGAAATTGGTATTCTTGCATCTAGAATTTCAATTACTACATCTACTAGTTTTAAATCTTCTGTTATCTGTCTTCTGGTTTTAGCCATATGTCCGAGGGAACCAATTAATATTAGTTTTTGATTGATTATCTATATTATTGTTTGCCATTATTATTCTCATTCCTTTACTTCCATTTTTTATTTCAATTATTATTTAGTACAAATCCAAATGAATAATTTGTTTTTTAATTTTTATTATTCCTTCTCTTTTCATCATTTTAAATATTTGTTCCATATTTTCTTTTTCTATTGAAATACAACCAGCAGTTGGCTTATCTATGCTACAATGTAAAAATATTGCACTACCATTTCCTGGTATATTATTAGGATTTGTTTTTATTTCTATTGCATATTCATATTGTTTTGGGTATTTTATTAGATGTTCTGCACTTTTCCAGTCTTTTGAAACTCTTGTAATATCTACAAGTTTATTATAATATTTTGATTCTATGTCATCTACCCAATATAAATTTTCATTTATTTTGATGTAATTTTCTTTATCAAGGCTATGTGTTCCAAATAATATCCCTGTTTTGAATATTCCTATTGGTGTTTTTCCATCTCCCTCTTTTTTAGCTTTTGCATATCCGTTTTTTCCTATAAATGCTTTTGTTTCAAATATTTTTGTATTTTTTAATAAACATTCAAATTTAATTTTTATCATACTTATTTATATGATTTTTATATTTCTATTAACACAATTTTAATAAAATTTATATTCATTTTTATCTTCTCTTTGATCTCTAGCTTTTAATTCTTCATCATATTTTTCATTTTTAAAATACCAATCTGTCTTCTTGTCAATAGGGTTTGCTTTTCTGCTTTTATCTACTAACATATCCATAAGTACAAAAATAGCAAGTAATAAAGCAATAATATCTGAAAGTAAATTCATTGCCATATCCATTGAAAATGCACCTTGTCCTTGAATTACAGGTATTAAATTTGTTATAAAATGTTCTCCAAAATATACTCCATATATTAATAAATATAATAATGATCCTATTAATTTTCTTTTTACTACTAGTAAAATACATGGTAATGTTGCAAATGCAATTAATACTTCAATATTAAAATTATATGATACAAATCCTAAAAATTCTATTGAAAATTGTGTACATAGTGCAACTATAGCTCTAAAAAGCCAAAACATTACCATAAATATTGCTAATAACCATGTCGAAAAATTAGCCATAATATTTTCCTCCTTAATTAAAAAGTGTAGAAAATCTAATTTCTACACCCAATATTTTTTAGTCTTCATCTACAAAATTAAATTCATCTTTATATTTTTCTTTAAATATTGCAAATACTTTATTCAATATTTCTTCATCTTCAACACCAACATATGATTCTTCTTCTGAGTTTTCATCACTATCTTCAAGTTTTAATATTACTACCTCTCCTTCATCTTCTTCTCCTTCTTCAGAAACTGGTAATAATACTACATATTCTTCATTATCTAGTTCTACTAAGTCTAAAAATTCAAATTGTACTTCATTTCCTTCTTCATCATTTAAAACTATTATATTATCTAACTCCTCGTTTTCCATTATTTACTCCTTTCACAAATTTAATTTTCTTTTTATCTCTAATATAATACACTATTTTAATTAGTTTTGCAACTAATTTTTTATTTTATTTAAATATGTTTCTAAAATATATACTGCAGATATAGTATCTACTATATTCTTTTTTTTATTCTTATCTACATCTAGGAAGTTCATTGTTTTATGAGCTGCTACTGTTGTTAGTCTTTCATCTACTGTCTCAATTTTTAATTTATTATATTTACATTTTATTTTATGTATAAATTTTTCAGTTATTTCTGTTCTTTCTGATTTAGTTCCATCCATATTTATTGGTATTCCAATAACTATTGTATCAATTTCATATTTTTCTAAAATTTCATCTAATCTTCTTAATATTATTTTATCAGATCCTTGGTTATGAATAGTTTCTAATCCTTGTGCAGTTATTTGTAATGCATCTGTTATGGCAATTCCTGTTCTTGAATCTCCATAGTCTATTCCTAGTATTCGCATATTTTATTTACCTCTATTCCTCTAGCCCAATATAATTCCTAACCATTTTTTCTAAAAGTTCATCTCTTTCAATTTGTCTTATTTTATTTCTTGCATCATTATGACTAGTTATATATGTTGGATCTCCTGATAATATATATCCTACTATTTGATTTATTGGATTATACCCTTTTTCAACTAATGCCTCATATATTTCTTTCAAAATTTCTTTTGTTTTTGCATTTTTATCTTTTTCAAAATTGAAACTCATTGTTTTGTCAAAATTCATAATTATCACATTCCTTTCTTAAGATACAGCTATATAGATAAAAATTTAAAATTAAATACATGTTATATCATTTTCACTTTTATCTGCATCATCTATATATTGCTCTAATTTTCTTAATACTTCTTCCATCCCTGTACCTTTATAATATGTTGTTAGTACAAAATTAAGTTTAGCTTTTACTTTTGGTTGTTTTACTTTTTTCTTCTTTACATTTCTGTCTACTGCTTCAATTTCTACTTCTTCGATTTCATTATTTTCTGGTAATGATATTTCAAGATTTTCTGCTCCATTTTTTATATCTTCAACAAAAGTAGTTACAGAATCAACATCAACTCCATTAAACACAATAACAAATTTAGGTCCCATATACCTTATAAAAATATAATCACTTGATATATTATTTCCTATATATTCACTTATATCTATAATAACTTGATTTCCTAATTTTCTTGAATATCTTTCATTTATTTCTTCTATATTTGTTATTCTAAACATACACACTGCTGATGTTGTATATTGATCAATAATCTTTTTACCTTTTCCATATAAATATTCTTCAGAATATAATCCAGTAAATAAGTCTTTCCTTACTATTGCCTCAAGTGTTTTTTGATGTACAACAGTTTTTAGTACAGATACTATGTTTTCTTTTACTACTTCAAATATTGTAGTATCTATATTGTCAAAATCATGTGCTACACCACTCTCTATTATCCAATACCCAATATATACATTATCTATATATATTGGATAAAATATTGCTGATTTTGCTCTAGCAAATTCCATTTCTTGATATGGCAATCTTTCATTATCACCATTTACTGTCACATATTTAGGGGTTGATGTTGCTATACTATCTTTAAAAATTGGTACCTCTTGTAATTTACTAAGTGTATTCCAATGTTTACGATCAACATTAGAGGCTTTTACTTGATATTCGGCTCCATCAAATACAACAATTGTCGAATATTTTATTTCATATTTTTCAATTAAAATATCATTTATTTTTTGTATTTTTTCATCTACAGAAGAACATTCTCCAATAGTGCTTAAAAAATCTTGCAATACTCTTAAACTATTAGCTTGTCTACTCAAATTATTAAATTGCTGAATTTTTTTATGTATTGTCATATTATAAATTAGAAGCACTATTATTATTGCAACTAATATTCCAACTATAATTATCAATCATTTCCCCTCCGATACTAATAATTTTTTTTCATTTGACTTAATGTATTATTTACTCTTGGTGAAAAAGCATTATTATTTTTCATTGATGGAGGCATATATTTTCCTGGCTTTTTTCCTACCTTATATACCATTCCCGTCAAATTTCTTAAAGTTTGTAGAAATTCTTTTGTGTATCCTTTTAATGATACATCACATATTACTAATCCATCTAAATATCTTAAATATGATTTTAAGTCAAATGGTATAGTTATATGTGGAACTGTTTTCCTATCAAATAATTTCTTTTGACCTGTCATTCCTGGATCATTGTATATTGACATTCCACCTATAAGTAGCTCCTCATTTATTTCTTTTGTAGGTATAAATTTATTTAATACAACTCTTACTTTTGATTCTTCAAACATTCCTTTATCTTTTAATTGATTTAAAAATAGAGTAAGTGGTTGTATTGTTAATATATCCATTGATTGTACTAAATAGATTTCTTGTGCATATTTAAAATATCTCATTGGTGTTGTGAAATCACAATCCATTAAAACTACTGTATGTGCTCTTAATAAAGTTTCTACTATAGGCTCAACAGCTTCTAGATTTTCATCATTTTCAAATGGTGATGTATATATTGTTAAATTTTTGTGTTGCTCTATTCCATTTACTTTACCTATTTTCAAATTATTCATTATATAATTTGATTGGTTTCTTAACATATCATCATTTTTTGTGTAAATATAATATGCATTTCTATTTTGTGTTAAATCTAAAATAGCAGTGTTTATTCCATTTAAAGATAATATTTCTGCAACATTATTTACTAAGAATGATGTTCCATTTTTACTTGTTCCTACAAATGATACTATTTTTTGGTTTTGATCAATTAAACTTTCTATATCTAACTCAGGATATACTTCTTTTTCTTTTTTAGCTATTGAATCTACTTCTTCTGTTTCTTGATTTCCAGTTCTTAAATTATTTAAAACATTTGTATATTCTTCGTCTATTTCATCATCTTCAAATCCTGGCAACTTTTTTTCATCGTTATCTTCTTCTACTTCACTCTCATTACTAAATCCAGTTAAAATACTATCTTGCTCTTCATCATCTTCTTCACTAAATCCAGGTAAAACACTTTCTTCTTCATTATCATCATCTTCATCAAATCCAGGTAAAACATTATCATTTTCTACTTCATTTTCATCATCTGTTTCTTCAAATCCTGGAAGCAAGTTATCTTCTTCATTTCTGTCAAAATCAATATCTTCTTCATCATCTAAAATACCTGGCAAAGTTTCTGGCTCATCATCTTCTTGCTCCACTTGTTCAACTTGAACATTTTTCTTAGGTCTTCCTCTTTTTCTTTTTGGCTGTACTTCTTCGACTGGTTCAACTGTAACATTCTTTTTAGGCCTTCCTCTTCCTCTTTTTACAACTGGTTCAGGAACTTCTATTTCTTCTGGTACATCATTATCAATATCTACTTCTGGCATATATTCTTCTTCAGGAATTTCTTCAATTTCTGGTAAATCGTCAATTTCGATATCTTTTATTTCCTCTTTTTCTTCTTCTACTGGTTTTGGCCTTGTTAAAATCTTTCTCTTTTTATTTGTATTTATAGCAGATGGTATTACTACAGGTTGATCAGGTTTTTTAGTCTGACTACTTTTTAGTAAAATTTCACTTGTTCCACTTTTTTCTTTTTTCTTTTCTAGTCTTATTTTATCTGATATTTTATTAGAATATGAATTTATCTGTTGATATTTAGGCGATTTTTCTTCAAGTACTGCTCTTACATTTAGTGGTAAACATTTACTTATTATTTTTAATTGGACATCATTATATTGACTTGCTATACTATCAAAACTTTCAACATATTTTTTCTCATCATTTCCTATTCTTTTATAATGAGCTAAAATGTTTTGTATTTCTAATTCACTAACATCATTTTCATCATCTTTTTCATATGTTACTTCATCAACATCTATTTTATAGTATATTTTTGCGTCTTTTTTTGAACGTGGCCTATTTATTAGTCTACATACTTCTGTAGCACTTCTATCATTTCCTAATATAGCATTATATATTCCTATTCCAAATAACTTAACTAATATTTGTTCAGATTTGTTTCTTCTTTCTGTACAAATCAAAATAATTGGAATATCTTCTCCTTCTGCATTTGAAGCTTCATCACTAATACTATCTAACTTGTCAAATAAAAATCTGTCCATTTGTTCATAATCTTTATTTACATATTGTTCAATATCTTCGCTTATTACTATTCTATCATATGTTTTGTCTTTTTGTAATTCTTTTAATATTGCATTAAAGTAATAAACATTTTTACCTGTAATTATTTGTTTATATTCAGCTTGATATTTTCTAATTATAGCTTGTGAAGTATTTTCATTACTTACTGCAAATAAAACTTTCATTTGTTACCCCCTTCCAAATTTTACAACAATTGCAAATGCAAGTGGTAGAATTTGGCATATTACTAAAATTGTTATAAATGATACCATGGCTACAAGCCCTTTTTCTTGGTTATCCAATTTCCTAATACCTATTACATATTGATACATTGCACTAATTGCAATACCTAAAAAACATAATGGTATACTATATATTCTTATTAAATTTAATATATATGCTGTTAAACCATATGCATCTGAACCATATTTTTGTTTATACTCTTCTAATGATTTTGCCTCATTTTCTTTTATTTCAATCAATTGACTTTCATTTTTTTCATCTATTATATTTTCAGCTGCATATATATGATTACACCCAAATACTGCTATTATTATAATTAATAATGTTAGTACTATTGCTACCTTTTTCATATTTGTTCCCATTCCTTTCTAAAGTCACTCTTTTTTGAAAATATTTCAATATTTTCATTTTTATATTTTGCCAATTAACTCATATAATTTCTACCTCTATATCATACAATACAATTCAAAAAATAGCAAGAAAAATCTTGCTATTTTTTAGTTTTTTTTATTATTATTTCTTATTATAAACGTAATATGGTGCCTCGAACGGGAATCGAACCAGTGACACAGGGATTTTCAGTCTTTTACACGTATTTTACATATCTTAGTATTTGCAATTGTTGTATTAATTATGTATAGCATCTTGACAACTTTTTTGACAACTTTTCTTTTTAAAATCTTCAATCAAATTACTTTCTTTATTATAATATCTACATATATTATAATAACATTTTAAAACCTTTTCGTCAATTACTAATTCTTTTTCTACTACATCTTCCATAACATATTCTCCTTTGTTTATTTTTATATATACACTTATAGCACATTTTTTAAGCTTGCTAACAGTTTTTTTATGAAATGTGCTTTTTTGTATATAAAAGTTATGCTTTTTGCGTAGAAAAAAAGAACTAGTTGGCTAGTTCTTTTTT
>CALXQP010000054.1 GCA_944390695.1 uncultured Clostridia bacterium | reverse complement strand
CACTTGGATATATTTCTTATTTTTTAATGAACTTATTATTTTTGAAACTCTATTTGTACTCACTTTTACAATACTCGCTAAATACCCATTACTTGCAAAACAACTTCCTGTTTCATCACTTAAATATAAAATCATAGATAATATAACCTTTTCTTTATCTGTCAATTTCTCATCCAGTAGAATCTCTGCTGGAATCCATAGTCCTTTTATTTTCTGCATTTTCATATCCTCCTTTCGCCTCACATTTGGTTTTGTGGTATTTTTAATTTCATTTAATAAATCTACATTACTCAAAAAAATAAAGCCTTAAATTTTTAAATTTAAAGCTTTGTTTTTTATCATTTAAACTCCTGTATCCACTCATTTATCTTAAACTTGTCTGATGTATCAATCAAATATCGCAATCCCCTGGATATGAAAATCTCGCTTTATGATATTTTCCAATTAAAGCCCCTGCTAAAATAACAGATGAACGCATTTTTCTCATCAGATTATCAGGTATTTCAAATCTATGTATTTTACTTGTATCAATAATAACTTTATTATTTTTCTTGGTTACTTTTCCTCCTATTTCTTCTATTATTTCAAACATTGTTTGGACATCTTGTATATTTGGTACATTATACAAAGTTGTTTTTCCTGCATTTAGAATAGTAGCTGCAATTATTGGTAATGCTGCATTTTTTGAACCTGAAATCTTTACTTCTCCTTCTAACTTTTTTCCTCCTTGAATTATAAACTTTGACATTTTTTCACCTCTTTTTCATTATTATGCTATATATTATGTAATTCTCTGTCAAGGTGTGAAACTCCATTTTTATAATCTATAACAATTCCAGGTTGTACATTATAAACATATACATTAAAACATATACCTTTTCCATTATCTTCAACAGAATATGCTTCCATTTGAACTCCACTTGCAAGTAAATTGTCTCCCTCAAAAATTGGAGTTACTCTATATAAAACATGATTTTCTTCATTTTCATCTTTATTTAAATAATCTGCAACTTTATTTTCAAATTGAAGCATTCCCTCTGTATTCATATACCTTGTCCCTGTAATTAGATTTAATTTATTATCATTTTCTGCTGATAATTGCCAACCAATAAGGTGACAGCGATTATATAAATATCCCCCATCTACAATGTCTTTATATTTCTCTTGGTTCCATCCAGTTGGCTCATAATCAAGACCTTCTCTTTCTTCATTGTCTTTTGGCATAGTTTCTTTGCAAATATTAGCATAAGCTACACCACATCTACCTAATTTATCTAATTCTGAATATCTTTCAAAACTTTTTGTAGTATAATCATTTTTATCAAAATTTGGTTTGTTATTATTTATTATAATATATGATTTTCCATCATATTCTGGAATCTCTCCTATATTATAAGAAATAGCACTTTTGGTTTGGTTTTGATTTATACCATTTATAACTTCTTGAATATTAGGATTCAAATATCCAATAATTAAAATAATTAAAATAATTAAAATTAAAAATACTTCAATTGCTATTTTTTTCAATCTTTTTTTATTATTTTTAGCAGACATATATTATCTCATTCCTTTCCTAAAACATAAATCTGATTAGAAAAAAATTAAATTTTGACTATAAAAACTAATTTAAAACTTATAAAGTTTACTCTGTGTACATTAATAAATTTTAAATGAAGTCTAATAACACCAAAATTGTAATTATTTTTCAACCTTAATCTTTCTTAGTTTTAAAACATTATCATTTTAGATTATATCATATTTTTAATTAAATTAGTTCAAAAAATGTAAAAATAAGAGAGTAAAACTTTAATTAAAGTCTTCACTCTCTTATTTACTTTAGACACTTATTCAAATACTTTTACTATTGAAATATATTTGCAAGTGCTTTTTTTATACCTGAAATTCACCTGGTGAATAGCAGTAGCAGGGCTTTTATTTGAATCTGCACTTGAACCTCCGATGTACCTTAATTTTCCATCTTTCCATATAATGATTCTATACCATCTCGATATATCTGGTATATTGCAAAGAGTCTCCCATGATTCTCCATTATGGATTCTCTGGGCCCATTCAAGAGCTTGTTCTACCCAGTCGGCAATATGTCCTTCATCACTTTCATCTCTATCTGAAAATACTCCAAAATTCAACTCCTTTTCCATAACCTTTGTTTTAAATGGCTTTCCATATTTCCAAGGATTTTTTTCCACATTTCTAAATGCTTCAAGTATAAGCTTTCGAGTATGTTCTTGCTTCTTATCTTTCCTTTCTTCTTTGAAAAGATTCCTATCAATGTCAATAGGAGTCACTTGAAATCTTTTATCCAATTGTTGCATAGGAATTTGCACATCTTCTTCAGCGATCATTTTGCTTTTGAAAAAATATTGTTCCAATATGACTTGGAGCTCTTCTTCAGAAAAACTCATTTCCTGACCATGTACCCGTACTACAATCCTCATGTTATTTTCCTCCTGTTATAAAAAAACTTTTGAGCAACTTGCTCTCTTTCGATATTTTATTTTACCATATATTTACATATTTTTCAAGTATCTACATCAAAAAAGGAAAAACTTTAAATTTAAAAATTCAAAAAATCCCTAAACTAAAACCTAAATTCTATTGCAAATTTGTTAAAAATATTGTAAAATCACTATATATTTAGTAAAGGATTGAGCATATGAAAAGAGTCGCAAAAAATGAAAAGAAAAAAATTACTATTTTAGGAATTAATTTATGGGAGATATTAGCATATTTCATAATATATAGTATTGCAGGATATTTAATAGAAACAACTTTTGCCTTAGTCAGATATGGAGTTTTAGAAAGCAGGCAAAGTTTCTTATATGGCCCATTTTGCAGTATATATGGAATCGGTGCAGTAATAATGGTAATATTTCTACAATATTTTATGAGAAATAGATTAACATTATTTGTAGGAGGCTTTATAATTGGTTCAATAACAGAATATTTAGTAAGTCTAATTGGAGAATGGATATTACATGTAAAATGGTGGGATTATTCAAATATGCCACTTAATATAAATGGTAGAATATGTTTTTATTATTCTATTTTTTGGGGAATATTAGCAATATTTTTAATGAGAGCAATTCACCCTCGTATTAGAAACTTAATGGCATATATTCTAAAAAAATTCAATGGTCCAATTGTCAAATCTGCAATTTTAGCAGTTACAGTATTTTTATTTTTAGACTGCATAGTATCTGGATATGCTATTAATCTTTTTACAATTAGAATGATTGCTGAAAATGATTTAAATGTTGAACATAAAGAAATTATTTATAAATTAAATGAACATATAAATGAAAGTAAATTCCATTCAACACTTTCCAATACGGTTTTTAATGACAAAAAAATGATAAAAACCTACCCTAACTTAAAAGTTCAAGAAGTTGATGGAAATATTGTATATTTTAAAGATCTATTACCAAATATCAAGCCTTATTACTTTAAATTTAGTAATCAAGATTTCTATAAATAGAAAAAATGTCAGATATATTTGTAAACAATATCTGACAAAGAAAAAGTGGCAACGCCACTTTTTTTATCTAAATAATTTTTTTAATTATATTATCAACACTTAACCCATACTTTTCTTTAACTTCTGTAGGAGTACCTGACTCTGTAAACACATCTTCTACACCAACAAAAGCAACAGGAGCATGATTAGACTTTTTAGCCAATATCTCTGCAATAGCACCACCTAATCCTCCAATCACAGAATGATTTTCAACTGTAACAATTATTTTAACAGTATCAGAAATCATATTTATCAAATTTACATCAATTGGTTTAACTGAAAAAATATTAATAAGTTTTCCATTATAACCTTTTTCTTTTAATTTATCAAAACTTTCATATGCCACTTTAGCAGAAGTACCTTCATAAATAATAGCAAAATCATTTCCACAATCTTCAACAATTTTAGCCTCACCAATTTTAGAATCTGTTTTAAATTCTACATTTGGCACAATATCTCTTGCAACTCTAATATATACAGGTCCATTATATGCAATTGCAATCTTCATTGCTTCTTTCATTTCTTTTACATTTGATGGAACTAAAACTTTTACATTCGGAATTGAACGAACTAATGCTAGATCTTCATTTGCATGATGTGAAGCTCCATCTTTTCCATTATCCATACCAGAATAAGTTCCTATCATTTTTACATTTAAATTAGCATAAGCAGCTTGACGCAACTGGGTCCAAGCAGTACCTGCAACAAATATAGCAAAATTAACGTAAAATGGAATTTGTCCTTCTGAAGCAAGCCCTGCAGCAATAGACATTGCACTAGCTTCTGCAATACCTGTTTCTACAAAACGTTCTGGATATTTCTTTTGAAACTCTAATGTTTTTGTAGATTTTGCAAGATCACTATCTATAACATAAATTCTATCATCCTCTTTAGCAAGTTCACACAAAAATTCACCAATTTTATCTCTTAAACATATCATTTCATAATTCATTTTGCTAGCTCCTCCTCTATTTTTTCTAAGTCTTTTTTAGCTATTTCATATTCTTCATCAGAAATTCCTCCACTATGCCATTTAGGATTATTTTCCATAAATGAGACACCTTTACCTTTTATTGTATTACATATTATTGCAGTTGGCTTGTCTTTTGGCTCATAAGCTTCTTTTAATGCATCTACTATTTGAGCCATATTATTTCCATCTATTTCTATAGTATGAAAATTAAATGCTTTTATTTTTTCATTTAATGGCTCTAAGTTCATTGATTCATTTACATTATCATATGATGACAATTTATTGTAATCTATTATCAATATTAAATTATTTAATTTATAATGAGCAGCTTGCAATAAAGATTCCCATATTTGGCCTTCTTGCATTTCTCCATCTCCAACAATTGCATATACATGATTTTTATCTTTTAAATTTCTTTTTGCTAATGCTATTCCAACAGCAACTGACAAACCTTGTCCTAATAAGCCTGTTGTTGCATCTACTTCTGGTATTGTTATTGTTGATGGATGTCCTTGTAATCTTGAATTTACCTTTCTAAATGTATCTAATTCTTCTTCTTTTATTATTCCTTTTGAACATAATATAGCATATTGTGCAGCAACTGCATGACCTTTTGATAATACTACTTTACTTCTTTTTTCAGAATTTAAATCTACATCTAATTCATATATTGCTGTTAATATATCAATTACTGATAATGCTCCACCTGCATGACCTGCATTTGCTGAATGTATCATTCTTATTACTTTTTTTCTATTTTCATTTGCTAATATTTTTAATTGTTTAATATCATCCATAATTAATATCATCCCTTTCTTCCTAAACACAAATTAAATTTTCATTGTATCTTATCATTCCCACACTTATTATATAATACTATTTTTCAAAAATCTACCAAATAAAAAATTTTTTATATTTATTAATCTCTTATCCCCATTTTTATCTAATTATCTGCTATTTGCTAAACAATTTTTATTATTTACAATATTTGACATTTAATTATATTTATGATATTATCAACTTATCTACAAAAGAAAAGGGGTGTTTATATGGAAAAAATAGGTACTATAACTGTATCTGTTTTTAGAAATGAGAATAATCAAACTGATTTCCAAATTCAAACTGATAACGAAAACATTTTACCTGTTTCATACGTTATCGAAGATACTTTAAAAAAATATTAGACTAACTTTTGTTAGTCTTTTACTTTGGACTCAAATATTTAAAATAATTATTATTTATTACTCTTTTTTAAATATTTATAAATCACTCTTTCTATATAAAATAGTGCTTCATAGCTATTTATAAATCTTCCATCTTTCCTGTGCCTTGTGCTACTTCTTATTATCTTAATTTGCTGATTATATTCTCTTTTATATATTTCTGCTATTTTATTCCTACTTAAACCTTGTTTCCATTTTTTTATTATATCTTTTTCTTCCACACTAACACCTCTTTAGTGTTAGTATCTCTTCTATTATTTAATAATATTTATTTTTTTAAATTATTACATATTTTATTTATATCGATTAATATATTTAAATCCGGCTGTTTCTATTAATTAACACGAAAAAAAATAACAGATAATTTCTTATCTGCTATTTATGGCTCCTCTTGCCCTGTTCTTTTAAAAAATAATTCCCTGTAAGTCCGCTGTTGTCAACACTTCCAAATTTTCATTTTTTCTATGTACGGTCGTTGTACGGTCGTGTGAAAGTAGTTTGAACAGCTTTGAAAATACC
>CALXQP010000053.1 GCA_944390695.1 uncultured Clostridia bacterium | reverse complement strand
TTTTTTTTTTCTAAAATTTTTTTTAATTCTTTTCTCTCTTTCTTTCCTTTCTTAGCTCACAGTTTTTTTCAATTTTCTTTTTTTTTTTTATTAATATTTCTATTATATTGTTAAAATCCCTAATTTTATAACATTATATAACTAATTTTTATTTTTGTATAGTATAAAAAGAATAAATAAGAAAAATTTTTAATTTTTCTTTAATTTGTTCTCTCCAAATTTGAGTTTTCGACTATAAGGAGAAAATCTCAAAGGGGTAGCGATTATAGCTTTTTATATAATAGGAAAGTTATACTTTCCTATTATATAAAAAATCAAAATAATAAAATCACTTAATTATATTTATTAAGTGATTCTTATTTTTATGATTATTTAATAGTTTCATTTAACATCCATAATTTTTTTGCATAACATGTTAAATAACTATCCATAAGAGAAGATGTAATATAATCAGATTGTTTTTCCGCTTCTTGTTTTATCAATATTGCTTTTTCCTGCAAAATTTTTAAATCTGTAATTAAATTATTTATTATTACAAGACTTTTTATTTTTTCATTTTTAGCTTCTTGTATCTTTGAATTTTTCATAAAATCCTGCATTGTACCAAGTGGTTGATATCCTAATGCCAATATATGTTCAGCAACTTCATCAATTTGTTCTCTTATCTCATCATAATATTCTTCTAATTTTTCATGTGTTAGAAAAAATCCTTTTCCTGTTACATTCCAATGATAATTTTGTAATTTAACATTAAATATCTCTAAGTCACTTAGAAATTGATTTAAATTTTGAATATTTGCTTCCATAATATACCTCTCTTTCAAATACATTATGTACTAAATTTGTTTTTTTATTCAAATTTACTTCCAACTTCTATATTATTTCCTCTTAGAAAATCTAATATATTCATTTTCTTTGCATTTTCTCCCTGAATTTCAATAACTTTAATAGTTCCTTCTTTAGCTTTTATAAATAATCCCTCTTTATTATTTGATTTGACAACTGTTCCACATTCTACCTCAGAGTTATTATCAGATATTGCATCAACTCGCCAAAATTTAATTTTTTTACCATTTAGATATGAATATGTTCCCATAATTGGATTTAAACCTCTTACAAGATTTTTTATTTCTTTTGCAGATTTATTTGTCCAATCTATTTTTGACATTTCCTTATCTAACATTGGAGCCATTGAAAAATCACCACTTTGAGGTATTCTTGGAGCTATGCCTTTTTCTATTTGTTCCAAAGTTTCAATTAAAAGCTTAGCACCTATCTTAGAAAGCCTATTCCACAACTCGCCTGTAGTTTCATTTTCTCCAATTTCAACTTCTTCTTTTAAAATCATATCTCCTGTATCCATATTAGCATCCATATACATAGTTGTAACTCCTGTAACCTTATCTCCATTAATTACAGCCCACTGTATCGGAGCAGCACCCCTGTATTTAGGTAATAATGAACCATGTACATTTATACAACCTAATTTAGGAATATCTAAAATTTCTTTTGGAAGAATTTTTCCATATGCAACAACACATATAACATCTGGCTCTAAATTTTTTATTTCTTCCATAAATGAAATATCTTTTCTTATTTTTTCTGGTTGAAATATTTTTAAATTTTTAGTAAGTGCATATTCTTTTACAGGTGATGCAACTAATTTCATCCCTCTTCCTTTTGGTCTATCAGGTGTAGTTACTACAGCTAATATTTCATGACCTGCATTATAAAGAGCTTCTAATGATTCTTTTGCAAAATCAGGTGTTCCCATAAATATTATTTTCATAATTAATCTCATTCCTTCCTCAAGGCACATATCTAGTTGGAAAAGAATTAAATTTTGGCAAGAAAAATTTCATTTAAAAAGCAATGGTACATACATGATATATGTAACTACGTTTCAAATATGATTTGGCACAATCAAAATTATAATTATTTTTCAACCTTATCTCCTTATTTGAATATTTTTTATTTAGATATAATTTTTGCTATATTAGCAAAATCTTGAATTGACAAGTTTTCTGCTCTAACATTTTCACTTAAATTTAATTTTTTTAAAATTCTCAATCCTTCTTCTTTACTTAAAAATACTTGAGTATTTGTCAAAGCATTTAATAATGTTTTTCTTTTTTGCATAAAAGCACTTTTAATAATCATAAACATTACTTTAGGATGATTTAAATTTACTGGAGGTTTATTTCTTAATTTCATTTTAATTACTTCTGATGTAACATCTGGTTCAGGTATGAATGAACTATTTGGTACTTCAATTATTTTTTCCGATTCACAATAATAATATACTGAATAAGTAATTGCTCCTGTATTTTTTCCACCAGGAACTTCAATTAATCTGTCAGCAACTTCTTTTTGAACCATTACAGTTATTGTCTTAATATCTAATTTATCTTCTAGTAATTTCATAATAATTGGTGTTGTTATATAATAAGGTAAATTTGCCACTATTTTTACATCTTTTATATTTTTATTTTTTTTATTTTCTTTTATAATTTCATTCAAATTTACCATTAACACATCTTCATTTATTATTTCGAAATTATCTAATTTTGAAAATCTATCATTTAATATTTTTATCATTCTCTTATCTAATTCTATACATAAGACTTTTCCTGCTTTTTCTAATAAATATTTTGTTAATGTACCTAAACCTGGACCAATTTCTATTACCATATCTGTTTTTTGTATTTCACTACTATTTATTATATTTTCTACTACTTCATTATTTATCAAAAAATTTTGGCCTAAACTTTTATTTGCTTTTATATTATATTTTTTCATTATCATCTTGGTTTCTTCAAATAAATTATCCATAAAATTTAGATCCTTCTTTCACATAATCTCTTTGCTTATTATACCTAAATTTGCTACATTTTGTCAATGATTACTTAATTTTAAGTTTCGCTATTTTTTCAAAATTACATAATATTCTTTATATGGTTCACTTTGCATTTTCCATTTTGAAAAATAACTTCTACAACATCAAATCTTATATTAAAATTAGTTAATTTATTTATTTGCAAAAAGATTTTAGCAGTTTTCTTTATATGTAACTTTTTCTCTTTATTAATAGCAGATGCAGGAGTACCAAATTTAAAATTTGTTCTTGTTTTAACTTCAACAAATATAATAATATTATCTTCTCTCATAATAATATCAATTTCACCTTTTTTAGAATAAAAATTTGTATCTATAATTTTATATCCTACATCTTTTAAATAACCTTGTGCAATTTTTTCTCCAATAAATCCAAATTTTCTTTGATTCATCTAATTCCTCCTATAATTCATTCCTTTTCATAATTTCTTGTAAATCTCTGTCCTGGTAATTCTATAATTAAATCTTCTAATTGTAATAACATTGTTTTATAATTAACCTCACTAATAGGAAGTCCTGTTTTTCTTGCAATTTCATTAACATCTTGTGGAATATCATTTATAACTTTATAAACATCAATTAAGTTTTGAGGAACATCTAATACAATATCTTTAATTTCTACTTGTTTTTTAGTAAATTTAATATCTGGATAAAACTCTAAAATATCATCTACATTAGTGACAAGATTTGAGCCTTGTTTAATAAGCAAATTTGTAGTTATTCCTTTTTTATTTTCCAAACTACTAGGAATACAAAATACATTTTTTCCATATTGTTTTGCATATCTTGCAGTAACACTTGTACCACTTCTTTCTCCAGCTTCAATAATTAAAGTTCCAATACCTAAACCTGCTACAATTCTGTTTCTTTCCAAGAATTTTAAAGAATCTGTTTTAACGTCATTATCATATTCTGTAACTAATGCTCCTCCATTAGAAACAATTTGCTTAGCTAATCCTATATTGATTTCTGGATATATCCTGTTCAAACCACATGGTAAAACTGCAATAGTTTTTCCCGAATTTTTCAAACAAGTTTTATGTGCAATACTATCTATTCCAACAGCTAATCCACTAATAATATTTATATTATATTCTACCAAGTTTTTGGTAAAAATTTTACACATTTTTTCACCATATTGTGTATTTGTTCTTGAACCAACAATAGAAATTCCTATTTCATTTAAAAGTTCTATATTTCCTTCTACATATAATCTAGTTGGTGGATTTGTAATATATCTTAATCTTTCAGGATATGTGCTACTCGAATATTCTATTAATGTTCTCATTTTTTCTCCTCTCTCCTATTTTATAAATTTGTCTATACTTCTATATTGAATTGCTTCTGCTACATGTTTAAATTCTATGTTATCTTTTTCTTCTAAATCTGCAATAGTTCTAGAAACTTTTAAAATTTTTTCATATGCCCTAACACTAAGCTTTAACTTTTTAAAAGCATTTTGCAATAATTCTTCACTTTGCACATCTAAATTACAAAACTCTGAAATCATTTTTGTAGTCAATTCTGAATTTGAATATATTCCATATTTTTTATATCTTTGTAACTGAATATCTCTCGCCACATTTACTCTTTCTCTTATTTGCATTGAAGTTTCAGGTTTTTCTTTAGATTTTATTTTTCTTAATTCAGGTCTTTTTACTTCAACCTGAATATCTATTCTATCTAGTAATGGTCCACTTATTTTATTCATATATCTATGAATTTCTTGTTCTGAACATTTACACTCTTTTTCTTCATCACCATAATAGCCACATGGACATGGATTCATACTAGCAACAAACATAAAATTGCAAGGAAATCTATAATTACCATTTAATCTATTAATTACAACTTCTTTATTTTCTATTGGCTCTCTTAAAGATTCTAATATGTTTCTACTAAACTCTGTTAATTCATCTAAAAACAATATTCCTAAATGTGCTAAACTTATTTCACCCGGTTTAGGAATTCTCCCTCCACCTATTATTGTACTAATTGGTATAGTATGATGAGGCATTCTAAATGGTCTATTAGTCATTAGCCCATCATTTTTTAATTCCCCAGAAATACTATGAATCTTTGTAATTTCCATAGCTTCTTCTATTGTTAAATCTAGTAAAATTGATACTAGCCTTTTGGCCATCATAGTTTTTCCAGCTCCTGGGCATCCAATCATCAAGCAATTATGTCCTCCAGCTGCAGCAATTTCTAATGCTCTTTTAACATTTTCTTGTCCTTTTACTTCTGCAAAATCTATATTATCATTTCTAGAAAATATAATTTCTTTTGATTGATAAGAATAAATTTCTATTTCTTTATTCAAATATTTTTTTACTTCAATTAAATTATTTACAGGTATTATGTTTAAATCTGAAATTACAGCTGCTTCATTAACATTTGCATTTGGCAAAATAACAGTTTTTATTCCAAGATTTTTAGCCTCTATACACATAGGCAAAATTCCATTTATTCTATTTATTTTTCCATCTAAAGAAAGTTCTCCTAAGAAAATTGTATTAACTAGTTCATTTGTATCTAAATTAGTAATATATCTATTTGCAATTAATATCCCAATAGCCATTGCAAGATCTAAGCAACTTCCTTCTTTTCTGATATTTGCAGGTGCTAAATTAATTAAAATTTTTTTATTCAAAAATTCCATTTTTGAATTTTTTATAGCTGCTTCTATTCGTTTTTTAGCTTCTCTTACACTAGCATCTGGTAAACCTACTATTTCAAATTCAGGAATTCCATTTTCTATGTCTGTTTGAATTTCTACTAAATTTCCGTCTAATCCATTTAATACAATTGATTTTACTTTTGAAAACATATTTTCTCCTTCTTTCTATTGTTTTTTATTTTCTATTTAATAGCAAAATATAAAAATAAATTTTTGGTTGATTTTTTAGATTATTTAGTATAAAATATAATCAAATTTTAACTAAAGAATGGTGATATTATGAGTAAGAAAAAATTAAAAAGTGATATTAATATTCCTAATGCAATTTCTCCCAAAAGGATTATTTGGGTTTTGTTAGTGTTATTAGTTTTAATGATTGCATTAATTGGACATGTAGCAGTTTTACAATTTGTACAAGGTGAAAAGCTACAAAACCTTGCAACATCTCAACAAACTTTAACAAAAACTATTTCAGCAAAACGTGGAAATATTTATGATTCTACTGGTGAAGTATTAGCAATCAGTTATTATACAGATAAAGTATATCTTAATCCTGAAGATTTAGATCAATCTAACAAAGAACTTGTAGCTCAGGGAATATCAGATATTTTGGGTTTAGACTATAATGAATTACTTTCAAAAATCAATTCATCTACAAACAGATTTTTAGTAGCTTCAGATGTAGAACAAGATGCAATTACTAAATTAAGAGAATGGAATAGTGAACAATCAAAAAATAAAATCAAAACTGGAATTAGTATTGAATCTTCTCAATCTAGATCTTATCCGCATGGTAGTTTAGCTTCAACAGTAATAGGTTTTGTCGGAGCAGATAATCAAGGCTCATATGGAATTGAAAAATCTTGGAATTCTCTCCTAAGTGGTACTGCTGGAAAATCTGTTAGCTTAAAAAAAGCTGATCAATCAGAAATTGTAAATTCTAATGAAACATATATTGCCGCTGAAAATGGATATGATGTTACATTAACTATAGATTATAATATACAAGGTATAATCGAAAAATATTTAGCAGAAGCTGTTGAAGAATATAAATGTGAAAGTGGAATATCTATTGCTATGGATCCTTCAACTGGAAAAATTTTAGCAATGGCTGATTATCCAAGTTTTGATTGTAATTCTAAAGATACTCCAAATTCACGTTTAGCCCAAAAATGGGATACTTTATCAACTGAAGAAAAAAATACCGAACTTTTAAGAATGTGGACTCCCAAAGCAGTTACAGATACTTATGAACCTGGCTCTATTTTTAAAGTAATTACATCTGCAATAGCACTTGAAGAAAATATTATTGATACAGATACTGTATGTTTTGAATGTACTGGGTCTTATCTAGTAGATGGTGAAAAAAGGCCTATAAAATGTCACAAATATCCTAGTTCTCATGGAAAGCAATCTTTAAGAAATGCTCTAGAAAATTCTTGTAACCCTGCTTTTATAGATTTAGGATTAAAAATCGGAGCAAACCTTTCTTATAAATATTATGAAGCTTTTGGCTTTTTTGATAAAACAGGGATTTCTCTTTCTGGTGAACCTAAAAGTGGTATCTTTTATGATGTAAATGAAATCAAACCACATGAACTTGGTACAATGTCTTTTGGTCAGCGTTTTACTATTACACCTCTTCAAATGATCACAGCTGCTTCTGCAATCGCAAATGATGGTGTTTTAGTTCAACCACAAATTGTTGACAAGATTACAAATGTTGATACTGGAGAAATTACAACTTTTAAAACTCAAGAAGTTAGGCAAGTTGTTTCAAAAGATACTGCAGACAAAGTTGCATCAATGATGGAATCTGTTGTAACAGAAGGAACAGGACTTAGAGTAAAAAAAGATATTCCAAATATGTCTGGATATTCAGTTGGCGGAAAAACAGGAACATCTGAACCTATAAATGGATCTACAGATGGTTATATTGCATCTTTCTTAGCAATTTCTCCTGTTGAAAATACAAAAATTGTTTTACTTGTTATTTTAGATACTCCTGGAGAAGGTGTAAACCATAATGGTGGTCAAATTGCTGCACCTACTGCAGGAAAAATGCTTTCTGAAATTCTTCCTTATATGGGAATTGAGTCAGGAAATAAAGATGATTTAACTAATACAAATATATCTGAAGAAGATTTATATTAATCTATTAGGGCTGAAATTTTACAATTTTTATTTTGTGGAATTCAGCCCAGTTTTTTATATTTTCTTATTTATATTATCATTTTTAGATCTATTTATTTTAACACCTACTAATAAGACATCATCACTTTCTTTTTCAATATATTTATATAATTTTTCATATTCATTTTTTTCATTTGCAAAATTCTTTATATACTCTAAAATCTCTACAAAATTAACTTCTGTACCCATTCCTAATATATGTGTTCTATTATTTTCTATTGTTAAAAATATTCTCTTTTGATATTTACAATTATCTAATTCTGAAATTAAAACTTTATTAAAAATCAAATCCATATTATCTAATTCTTCAGATTTCATAAGTTCTTCCTCATATATAGAACACCAATAACAAAAAATGCTTTCTTTGATTCTAGTATTTTTTATTAATTTTAAATACATTTCAACTTCTTCTTCATTTTTTATTTTAGCTTTAACTTTTATTAGTTCAAATTCATATTCAGAAATATTTGATAATTTTATGTTTTTATCATACCTAATTTCATCAATATTTAAATTTAATACATTATTAAGTATTTCTTTTAATATATAGTTATCTTCACTATTTATTAATTCTTTTATTTTTGATACTTTATTTTCTATAATAATTCCTCCTTTTGACACAACAAATAAACATACTAGTTTTTTTACTGATTTTAATTAAATCTTAATTATTTTAGATCTTAAGTTATAACTTTTGAAAAAAATGTAACAGAATTAAATTTTACAGAAAAAATTTATGTTACTAAATTATATAATTTATAAAAAGTATAATTGCTTTTTATTATTTTGTCAATAGTTTTTTTAAAAAATCCCGAACTTTTCTTCGACAGTTTTCGACAACTCTACCTTAAGCAAAAAACTAGTGTCTACTATCTTCTCTTTCTCTTTGCCAGATTTAAGTTTTTGAATGTAAGAAAAAATCGGTAATAAAATTACCGACTTATTTATTTGGAATATAATATCCAACTCCTCTTTTTGTTATCAAAATTTGTGGATTTGATGTATCTTTTTCAATTCTCTCTCTTATTCTCCTAACTGTTACATCAACTGTTCTTATATCTCCATAATATTCATATCCCCACACTCTTTCAAGAAGAGCCTCTCTTGTTATTACTTGTCCTGGTTGTTGAGCTAAAAACTTTAAAACCTCAAATTCTCTTAAAGTTAAATTTATAACTTTTCCATCTATGTGAACTTCATATTTTTCCAAATCTAACACAAGAGAACCAACTTTTATTTTACTTTCTTTTTTTTGCTCTTCCTTTTCTTTATCTTTTTTTGAA
Source organism: uncultured Clostridia bacterium (assembly GCA_944390695.1). GTDB lineage: Bacteria > Bacillota > Clostridia > TANB77 > CAG-508 > CAG-269. Next base: position 10,655 of record CALXQP010000053.1, on the reverse strand, counting down.
ACAGTTTGAGCTTCTATACTTGCTTCCACTTTTCTTAAATTAGCTTTAACTCTCGCTACAACTTCTCTTACACTAAATGGCTTTGTTATATAATCATCTGCCCCTAGCTCTAAGCCAACTATTTTATCTAATTCTTCGTCTTTTGCAGATATCATCAATATTGGAACATTATAAATATTTTTTATTTTTTTGCATACTGATAAACCATCTAATCTTGGAATCATAACATCTAATAATATCAAATCTGGTCTTTGTTCTATTGCCATTTCCACTGCTGTTTGTCCATCATTTGCTTCTATTGTGTTATATCCTTCTCTTTTTAAATTGTGTACTAATAAATCTACTATTTTTTGTTCATCATCTACAATTAATATTGTCTTTTTTTCATAATCATAATTTTCTTCCATATTTGACCTCCACTGCTTTCATTGTTCTATTTATATCATAAATTCTGTCAATATACAAGGGATTTTACTTAAATTATCAATAAAATAAATAATCCACTCTATTTTATATTTTATTATACACTTTATTTACTAATTAAATACGTGAAAGTGCCTTTAAAATCCCAAATTTACCATATTCATATGTCAATCCACCTTGCATATAGGCAATATATGGTTTTCTAATTGGTCCATCACAACTAAGTTCTATTGTTGACCCTTCTGTAAAAGTACCTGCTGCCATTATTACTTTATCATCATATCCAGCCATTCCACTTGGCTCAGGAATTACATTTGAATCTATTGGAGATCCCATTTGAATTCCTTGACAAAATTTTATCAATTTTTCTGCAGAACCTAATTCTATTGTTTGAACTATATCTGCTCTTGGTTCATCAAATTTAGGATCTACATTATAACCTAATTTTTCTAAAATTCTACTTGCAAATATAGCTGTTTTAACTGCACTTGATACAACACTTGGTGCAAAAAACAAACCTTTTATAAATGGTATATTTTGATTTAATGATGGTCCAATTTCTTTTCCTACACCTGGTGCAGTTAATCTTTCTGCACATAATTCTATTAAATCTTTTTTGCCAGCAATATATGCACCACTTGTTGCTATACCTGCTCCTAAATTTTTCATCAAAGAACCAACTATAATATCTGCCCCAACTTCTGTTGGTTCTTTTTCTTCTACAAATTCTCCATAACAATTATCAACCATTATAATTACATCTTTATTGACTTCTCTTATTTCTTTTATTACTCTTTCTATTTTTTCTATAGTTAAACTTTTTCTTGTTGAATACCCTTTAGATCGTTGTATTTCTATTAATTTTATATCTTTTTTTGAAATTCTCTCTTTTATAGATTTTATATCAAAATCATTATCTATTAAATCTATTTGCTCATATTTTACTCCAAATTCTTTTAATGAGCTTTTGCTTTTCTCTTTACTAATTCCGATTGTAGTTTGTAATGTATCATAAGGTAATCCTGTTATACTTAACATTATATCTCCAGGTCTTAATAATCCAAAAAGAGTTACAGCTAAAGCATGAGTTCCAGAAATTAATTGAGCTCTTACAAGTGCATCTTCTGTTTTAAAAATTTCTGCATATATTTCTTCTATTTTATTTCTCCCAACTTCATCTATGCCATAACCAGTTGAAGAATGTAAATGCATTTCTGACAAACCTGCATTTTGAAAAGCTGATAAAACTTTTAGGCTATTCCATTCTTTTATTTGTTCTATTTTTTCAAATTGTGGTTGTATTTCTTTTTCTACATTTTTTGCCAATTCTAAAATTTCTTTTTTTATTCCAAATTCACTATACATATCTTTTCTCCTTTAAATATATTAACAAATAATATTATACTACAGCTTTTCTCAAATTTCAATTCGAGTAAAGAACAAATAAAAGATTTTTTATTTTGTTTTCGTCTAATTTGATTTTTCAACTATAAGAATAAAAGCTTATCAAAAAAGAGATAATGCTGGCATCCCTCACCCCATAACCCCTATATATTTTAAATAAATGCCTCGGCTACCCGACGTAACGTTAACAAATTCTAAATCAAAAGGCACAACAATACCCGAAGACAGGACCCTTTATGCCTTTTGATTAAGAATTTATAACACTACTCTGGTCACATTCGTCATTTATTTAAAATATATAGGGGTTATGGGGTGAGGGATGCCAGCATTATCTCTTTTTTGATAAGCTTTTACCCTGTTTTGCTCATAATCTCTTTTTTCATTTTATTAATTATCTTTTTTTCAAGTCTTGAAATATAACTCTGAGAAATTCCAAGTTCATCTGCAACTTCTTTTTGAGTCTTTTCTTTTCCACTAATAAAACCAAATCTCATTTCCATTATGTTTTTCTCTCTATAATTCAATTTTTTTATAGCTTCTTTTAGTAATTTCATATCAACTTCATCTTCTAATTTTCTATATGTAACATCTGGATCTGTCCCCAAGATATCTGACAATAATAACTCATTTCCATCACTATCTTTATTAAGAGGTTCATCAATTGAAACTTCAGATTTAATTTTATTATTTCTTCGTAAATACATCAAAATTTCATTTTCAATACATCTTGAAGCATATGTTGCAAGTTTAATTTTCTTTTCTGAATTAAAAGTATTCACACTTTTCATAAGGCCAATTGTACCAATTGAAATTAAATCTTCTATACCAATACCTGTATTTTCGAATTTTTTGGCAATATAAACAACTAATCTTAAATTTCTTTCAACTAATGTTTTTCTTGCTTCTACACTCTCATCTGTATCTAATTTTGCTATAGTCTCCTCTTCCTCTTCTTGACTTAATGGTGGTGGTAATGTTTGGCTACCTGCAACATAAAATATTGGTAGAATTTCTTCATTTTCTTCGATCTCTCCATCAATATATTTCGCGCATAATGTGCTTATACTCTTTTTTATAAGTTCAATAAAATTCATATTTCCATCCTTTCAATTTATAATAAACTCACCTCTCTTTCAAAATTAATTGTACAACTTTTAATATGCAAATACTGTCTTTTCTTATTGTAGAAAAAAAGAAATAATCTTTATTTTACGATTATTTCTTACATGTTTTTTATACCATTTCAATTCCAATTAAAGCTCTATATTCTCCTCTTTTAGTTAAAGATTTATCATATATTGCAACAATAACATTATCAAAAAACTTTCTATCTTCTTCAGATTCAACCTCTACACCATCAACTTTTAAACCAACAAGCATTCCATTTTGTTTTCCTAAAGATGAAAATGGAATACATCTTAGTCTATTAATATATTGGTTTTGTATTTCTTCAGGTATATTGCTTAAATCTCCACCTAATATATTATCTAAATTATTTAATATCTCTTTAGGTAAAACCTCATATAATAAGCTACTTTCAACTATTACAACAGGTGTATTAGTTATAGGTTCTTTTACTAAATTACCTGTATCAATCATTGTTTTTGTTTCTATTGTCTTCCCATTTATTTTAATTTTTAACATACAATACATATCTTTTGCAGTAATTTTAGTTTTTATAATTTTTATTGAGATTTTTATTACAATAAATCCTACTACTGCTCCAAGCATTATTGATTTTAGCACATAATCTCCAACATATATCCCATTTTTAATAAGTGCATCTTGAGGTTTTATAAAATATATTAGATATAATGCAACTCCCCCAAATACAAATGATGTTAAATAAAAAATAGCTACTTGTTTCCACATCTTTTTTAAATTTTGTGGATTAAATGCAATATATACCATAATTATGGCTAATACTAATTTTAATATCACAGATGTATAAATTTGTATTTCTGTAATATATGTGATTATTGAATATATACTCCCAATTATACTCGAAAAAACAACTCTTATCATTTTAGGCTTTATTTTTAATATAATTGCTGTAGCATATAATATTATTGTATTCATTATTAAATTTTCTAAAAATATAACATCAATATAAATAGTTATTTTAATCACCTTTTTTCTTTTGTAAATTATTATAACTCTTTAATCTTGCAAAATCTGTCTTTTTTAGTAAATTAAATTTATAAATAATTGCAACATTTTATATAATAGGAAAGTATAACTTTCCTATTATATAATAAAAAGATTGTTCTTTATATTGAAACAATCTTTTTATTTATTCTACATATTTTTATTTTTATTTTTACGTAAAAATGCTGGTATATCCAAATCACCTTGTGATGAATTTACATCTGATGCTGGAATAGAAGCAGGTTTCTTTTCCCAAGTTTTATTAATAAAACTATCAACAGTTGTAGCTGTGCGAGAATCTGTTTTTTCAAATCCTGTAGCAATAACAGTAATTTGAATTTCATCACTCATTTCTGGATCTGTAACTGTACCAAAAATAATATTAGCTTCTGGATCTACACTGCGTTGAACTAGTTCAGCAGCAGTATTTACTTCATGTAATCCTAAATCTTCTCCACCTGTAATATTAATAATAACTCCTCTAGCACCTTCTATTGAAGTCTCTAGTAATGGGCTTTGTACAGCTTGTTTTGCAGCATCTTCTGCTCTATTTTCTCCAGATGCTCTACCAATACCCATATGTGCCATACCTGTATTAAGCATTATTGTTTTAACATCTGCGAAATCCAAGTTTACTGTTCCAGTTACAGCAATTAAATCTGATATACCTTGAACACCTTGTCTTAAAACATCATCAGCCATTCTAAAAGCTTCATTTATTGATGTTTTTCTATCTATAATTTGTGATAACTTATCATTTGGTATTACAACTAATGAATCTACTTTTCCTTTTAAACTTTCTATACCTCTTTCTGCTTGAGATAATCTTTTCTTTCCTTCAAATGTAAATGGTTTGGTAACAACACCTATTGTTAAAATTCCCATTTCTTTTGCAGCTTGTGCTACAATTGGAGCTGCACCTGTACCTGTTCCTCCACCCATTCCGGCTGTAACAAATACCATATCTGCTCCTCTCAATGTTTCAGCAATTTCAGCTTTATTTTCCTCTGCTGATTGAGCACCAACATCTGGGTTTGCTCCTGCTCCAAGTCCTCTTGTAACTTTTTCTCCTATTTGGATTTTTGTTCCTGCTTTTGATCTTTGTAATGCTTGTCTATCTGTATTAACAGAAATAAATTCAACTCCTTTTATTCCTGCTTCTATCATTCTATTTACTGCATTATTACCTGCTCCACCTACACCAATTACTTTTATTGTGGCAGCTCCATCCATCATTGTAATATCTTCACTTTCCATCATAAAGATTTCCTCCCCCATAAAATTATATTTTTAGATTATTAATTTCTTTTTATTGTTTTAAGAATAAAAAAACTCTTTTATTCTATTCATTATTACCTTGAATACACTTTCATTTGGCTGTGAATCAATATTACTTGATACTGATTTCGCGAAAGGTCTTGCTGCTATATATCTTACAAGTGCATAACTGGTTCTAAATTCTGGTTTTATTGTACTAATTGCTCGTCCTGTTGACATTTTCACAGGAATATTCAAATTAATTTTTCCTGCTACATCACTTTTATTTATATTAGTAATTCCTCTTCCTGTTAAAATAACTGTATTTATGTTTTGTTTTACATTTTGGCTCGTAATATCTTTATTTACTATTGTAAATATTTCTTCTATTCTTGCTTCTATAATTTCGATTAATTCAGAACTTTTTATAACTTTGTTTCTGCTTTCATCTCTACATGTATTTAACATTATTTCATTATCATTATCTATAAATGACTTTAAAGCTAAACCATATTGTTTTTTTAATTTTTCAGCTTCTTCCTCTGAAATATTTAAAACTAATGATATATCATTTGTAATATTATCTCCTCCAAGAGGAATTGTATTTGTATAAGTAAATATATTTCCTTCAAATACTCCTATTTCAGTATTACCAGCTCCTATATCTAATAACATTACATTATCATATAATTCATTAGTATCTAACATTAAATTTCTTTCTGCTAGTGCTGTTGGTACAATTCCATCTACTTCAATACCAACTCTTCTAAATATCGCACTTATTTGTCTAACATATTCTTTATCAGCCAAAATAATTTGTGCCTTTAATGTAAAGTTCGAACTCAAATTTCCAACTGGATCTGTTACTACTTTTCCATTATCAAGCACTACTTCTGATGGTACTATATCTATTATTGTTTTTCCTTCTGGTATTTCAATATCTTTTGCCTGCATTATTGCATTTTGAACATCTTTTAATGCTATTCCCGCAAATTTGTCTTTTAATTCTTTTGAAACACTATTTTGAACTATTGTGACATATTTACCTGGAATAGTTACATATGCTGAATTAATTTTGAAATTTGCTTCTTCTTCAGCATCTTTTATTGTTTTTGCAATACTTAAGCTGATTTCTTCTTCATTTATTATTTTTCCTTTTCTTAATCCTGAGCATTTTGCAGAAGTACTACAAATTGTTTCAATTTGCCCAAAATTATTTACTTCTCCAACAACAGTGCAAACTTTAGATGTACCTATATCAATACCAACTATGATATCACCTATTGCCAAGATAATTCCTCCATTTATTTTTGTGTTTTTCCTAGTGTTATATATATTACATTTTGACAAAAATGTCAATACAATTTGAAACATTTTTGAAATATTTTTGTAATATTATCGCAACATTTTGTAATATAATTGTAATCTATTTTTATGCAAACCTACTGCTGCAACTCTTTATCATCTTTTTCTATTTTTGAAGTCCATTTTTCAATATAATATCTTCTTATTATAGTCAAATTTGTAAACATTCTTCCCACAAATACCACTAGTGCAGCAAGATAAATATCTAAATTTAACTTTTGTCCTAAATATGTTAATGCAATTGAAAGTATACTATTACAAAAAAATCCTGAAATAAAAATCGTTAAATCAAAATTCTTTTTTAATACAGATGTAATTCCTCCAAATACTGAATCTAATGCTGCTACAACTGCTATTGCTAAAAATGTTGAATATGTATATGGTATTACAGGAGCATTTATCCCAATTAAAGCTCCAACAATACAACCTATTAATATAGCTATAATAATCATATTTTTATCCTCCTAATCAATATACTTTGTATGTAATTCTTTTTCATATTTTTCTATTTTAATATTTTTATTTATATCAACACTTGTTTCATGACCTAATTCCTTTAGAGCATCAACATGTCCGCCCTTTCCAGAGACAGTACTTTTTAGATAGTCAGGATTTCCAATTGCATTTATCACATAGGGCTCAACAATTCTTTCTCCATTAACTTTAAGAAATTCCTCTCCTATTGAAAATATTGAAGTTGTAGAAATAACTCTATGACCATTTATTGAAATCGCTTCTGCACCTGCTGCAAACAATTGATTCACAATAATTAATAAATCCTCTTCAGTAATTCTTTTAACTTTAACATCTTCTGAAAGTTGAGTTCCTGCCTTATCTGTTAATTGTATAACAATTCCTTCACCTTCAACATCTGTTTTTCCCAAAGCTTTATTTAACTGTTCTAATTCTTTAGAAAGTAATTCATAAGTTTTTTCATATGATTCTCTTTCATTTTTATATTCTTCACTTTTACCAACAGTTTCTTGATAAATAGTATTTAATTCATTATACTTCTCATTCCAGCTTGACAATTCCAATCTTAATTCTGATTCTCTCATTGTTTCAATTCCTGTTATATCAGTTTGTTTTACCATATTAAATTGCATAAACATTACAAGCATCAAAGCAAAACATGCAATTCCAATTGTAATTGACATTACAAGCTTTTCCTTTTTTATCTTTATTTTCATTTATTATTAAGCCCTCCATTATAAATTTTAATCATTTTCTGCATATTCAAACTTCATTATTCCAGTATATTTTGGTATTGTTATTTTTTCTTTATCAGCTCTTTGTACATCAACTTTTAAAAACCTATCTTCTTTCAAATAATCTAAATAACCACCAAATCTGTCTACACTTATTAAAGATTCTGGAAGTCCTATTGCTTTTATAACAAATGGAACACCTATTTTTTCACCATTTACTTTAATTATATTACCATCACATTCAATTGCAGATGTTGTTACTATTCTTTGGTCATTTATTGATATTGCTTCTGCACCTGCATTTTTTAATTCATTTACCACATTCATTAAATCAGTATCATGAACTATTAGCAAATTTGGATCTCCAAACCAATTACTTAATGGAATATCTTGATTATCATTTATAGTTACTATAATTCCATTACCTGTTACATCTGTTAATCCAAGTAATTTATTGTTTTCTTTTATTGCATTCTCTAAATTTGTTAACTCTGTATTATTTTGTGTAGCATTTGTTCTTTCTTCTTCTAATTTTTTTTCCATATTTTCTAATTCTGCATATAAATTGTCATATTTTTCCTTAGCCTTTAATACAGCATCTCTTAATTGATTTTCTTCTGCATTTGTACTCATAACACTACCTGTTCCACCAATAGTTTTTATTTGTACTGCTATCCCATATGTCAATAATAAACACATTAATCCTAATATTAAGCTAATCTTCTTTTTATTCATATATGTCTCCTCTATTAATTATTTTATTTTGCACTAAAATATGGAGTAAAGCCTTCATTCAAATTACCATTTATATATATTGTTCCTGCATTACCCGCTTCTTGTTTTAAAATAGCTTTTACATAATACATTCTTTCTTTTAAATCAGTTGCATCACCAAAATTTATTGATATGCCCTCATTTTCTAATGTTATAATATATTCTCCATTTACTTGTATTTGAGTTATTTTATCTGCAATTTCAATTTTCTTACATTCATTTTCTATTTGTAAAACATTCTCCATTTTAACCAAATCTTTTTCATTTAATCTATTTATTTGATTTACTTGATTTTCTGTCACTTCCATTCCTATTATTGTTGGAAGTTCTAATTTTTCAGTTGAAAATTCTAAAATATATCCTTGTTCATCAATATTTATATAACCAGTTTCTGTTTTTATTTGAAACTGTTTTTGTCTTTCTATTATTTCAATCTCAATTTTATTTGGGAAAATTTTATTAATTTTTGCATCTTCTATATAACCATTTTGTTTCAATTTTACTTTAGTTACAATTCCTAATGTTGAAAATATATTGTCACCAATTTTTACATCTGCTAATTGAGTTACTCTTTCTTTAGAAAGTTGATTATTTCCTTTTACTGATATTTCTTGTATTCTAAAACTTGGTGATAATAGTAAATATGTCATAATTACTGCTAAAATTAAAATTATTAAAATTACAATTAATATAACTTTCCTTTTTTTTCTCTTTTTGTATTCCATCTCTTTTTGTTTATTAATTTTTCCTGTCGTCTTTTTTCTTTGGTTTGCCATATTTACTATCACTTCCTCTCTAGTTAAATTTGTCCTTTGTTATTTTATCACATTTCATACTATTTTTTCTATAGTTTTTTAAAATTTTTTTAATTTATTCTCGCCAGATTCAAGTTTTCTATTATAATGAAAAAATCTCTCAGAGATAGCGATTTTGGCTTATTATCTTAAAAAGCTGATATAATAATATATCAACTTTTTAAAAATAAAATATTTACTATTTTTCTAAACTGATTTTAGCCCCAATATTTCTAAGTTTTTCTTCAAATTTTTCATATCCTCTTAATATATAATGTATATTATTAATTTGAGTAAAACCTTTAGCATAAAGAGCTTCAACAACTAATGCTGCACCACCTCTTAAATCAGTTGCAATAACATTTGCTCCTTCAATTTTTTTACAACCTTTTATTATAGCAGTTCTGCCTTCAACTTTTATCTTTGCCCCCATGCGATTCAGTTCATGTACATATTTATATCTACTCTCAAAAATATTTTCAGTAATAATAGATGTCCCTTTTGCAGTAGTAAGTAATGCTGCAAAAATTGATTGCATATCTGTTGGAAAACCTGGATATGGCATAGTTTTTATATCAACAGCTCTTATTCTTTTAGGTGCTAAAATTTCTATAGTATTTTTCTCTACTGTTAATTTGCAATTACACTCTTCTAATTTATCTAAAATTGGTTCAATATGTTCAGAATGTACATTTGTAAGTTTAATATTACCACCTGTTATCGCACCTGCTATTAAATATGTTCCAGCTTCAATCCTATCAGGCATTATATTGTAACTTATTTCTGACAATTTTTTTACACCTACTATTTCTACCTTATCTGTTCCTATCCCCTTTATTTTAGCACCCATCTTATTCAAATATTTAACCATATCTTCTATTTCTGGTTCTTTTGCTGCATTTGTTATTATAGTCGTCCCTTCTGCTAAACATGATGCTAATATAATATTTTCTGTTGCTCCAACACTCGGAAAATCCAAATTAATCTGAGTTCCTATTATTTTCTCTGTTTTACATTCTATTTCACCATATTCTTCTTTAATATTTATCCCTAACTTTTCAAATCCTTTTAAATGTAAATCAATTGGTCTTGAACCAATTTCACATCCTCCTGTTTGTGATAGTTTGTGGATACATAAACTTCAAATGGAATGCTAAGCCTCCATTTTCATAGAGTTCTTTGTACATTTCATCATTTAAGTTGTATTCTTCTTTTTTCTCTTTTGTTATTTCTTTTGGATCAAATACTACGATTTTATCAAATAACCTTGATAGTTCTTCTT
>CALXQP010000052.1 GCA_944390695.1 uncultured Clostridia bacterium | reverse complement strand
TTACAGTATCTTTAAAAATTCTTTGCTTACTAATTGTTGTTATTTGATTGATTAATGCAATACTGTCTTTTTTCATTTTAGAAATTTCATTTTCCATTTTTTCAATATATTTTTGCTCTTTTCCAATTATGTTTTGAATATTAATGGGAGGAGCACCTTGAAAATTATGTAACTTTTTCGCAAAAAACCTCCCTAAAGGCTCCAAATTATAACAACTTACGAACTATAAAGTTTGTAGGTTGTTTTTTTCATATATAAATTAAAAATAATTTTTATACTACATGCACATTTAGTGAATTTCGCAAAGAATAAACAAGTAATGCTAGATAATGAAGTAGCAATTGTATAATTTTAAATGAAATTATTATTATTGCGAAATATCTAGCTTTTTGATATAATGAGTTTTATAAAAAATAAGTTATTGAGGAGATGTGGTTAGTTTGAGGAAAAGAATCATTATAACGATTATTATAATAATAGCATTAATTTTATTAATACCAATTCCAAATCATTTAAGAGATGGAGGGACTGTTGAGTATAAATCATTAACATATAAAATATCAAAAGTTCATAAATTAAATATTAATTCTCTTACTGGATATGAAGATGGTATTATAATTGAAATATTAGGGATAAAAATATATGAAAAAGTAGATAAACATATGGATTATTTGGACTAACAAATTACAATAAATATGGATAGAGATATGATAATAAAATTAGAAAAAAGGCGAAGTTTAAAATCATATTTTACTTGAAAAAGGGAATTATGGTGTGATATTATTAAAAACGTAAAATATAAATTGCAAGAACATGGTAAAAAAAATTAATAAAAAAATAAAAATTAATGCAATAAAAAAAGAAACTTATGCATTAATATAGTGAAAGGGGTAAAAATGAATTCAAAAATGTTGGTACCAAATATTAATGAATATCAAGAATCTTTATTGGAAAAATGCATAAAAGATATTAGCATTGGAGATAAAGAAGCTCTATCTACATTATATAATCATACAAAAACATCTGTATATGGATTTGCATTATCTATTTTAAAAAATATACATGAAGCAGAAGATGTTTTACAAGAAGTTTATATAAAAATATATGAAAATGCTAGTTTTTATCAAGCAAATGGAAAACCATTAGCATGGATACTTACAATAACTAAAAACTTAGCATTAATGAAATTAAGAAAAAATAAAAATCATGTTAATTTAGATGAATTACATGAAATTTTAACAGATCATAAAAATGTTGATGAAGCTGAAAATCAAGTTCTTCTTACATCTGTATTTGAACATATTTCAGATGAAGAAAGAAATATCTTAATTTTGCATTCAGTTTCAGGTTTTAAACATAGAGAAATAGCAAAAATGTTAGAAATACCACTTACTACTGTTCTATCAAAATATAATAGAGCAATAAAAAAAATAAAGAAAAGGATGGGTGAGGTAGTTTGATTCTTTTCCAGCTAAATTTATATTTAAGGAAGGAATGTGAATAAATATGAAAAGACGTGAAATAGAAAAAAGATTGAATAAAACAATTTCAGGTTTTGTACCAGATGTATTAGATAATATCCTTGCCCAATGTGAAAATAAGGAAGGATTGAATAATATGAATTTTATAAAAGAAAAAAAGAAAGAAGATATAGAACTTATAGAAAAAAAAGAAAATAGAAAAAGCTTTTTTGCTCCAAAATTAGTGGGAGCACTAGCAACTGTTATGATATGTGTATTTGGATTATTTGGATTTACTCAATATCAAAAAGGACTTAATACTGTAGATTCTATAATTGATTTTGATGTAAACCCAAGTGTTGAGTTGAAAATAAATAAAAGTGAAGAAATTATTGGCACAAATGCATTAAATGAAGAAGGAAAACAAATTCTTAAAGATATGGATTTGGAAAAAGTTGATTTAGATGTAGGTGTAAATGCAATAATAGGGTCTATGCTAAAAAATGGTTATATTACAGAAGCTCAAAACTCTATATTAGTATCTGTAAAAAATGAAGATTCAGCAAAAGCAAAAGATTTAGAAACAAGAATTTCAAATGATATTAATAAATTGTTAAATTCTCAAAATATACAAGGTTCTGTATTATCACAAATGTACAATGATGATGAACAAATAAAAAATTTAGCACAAACAAATAATATATCAGAAGGAAAAGCAAATTTAATAAATAAAGTTATAACCACAGAAGTTAAAGACTCAAAAGGAAATGCATATACATTTGAAGAATTATCTAAATTGTCAATTAATGAATTAAATCTATTATTAAATTCAAAAAAAGTATCATTAAATGAAGTAACCTCAACTGGAAATGTTAATGAGAAATCATATATTGGAAATGAAAAAGCAAAAGAAATAGCTTTTAATGATGCAGGTGTAACATCTACAAATATTACTGAACTAGAAATTGAATTAGATTGTGATGATGGAATATTAATTTATGAAGTTGAATTTAAGTCAGGATCAAATGAGTATGACTATGATATTAATGCTAAAGATGGAAATATTATAAAAAAAGATATAGATATAAATGATGATAGATATGATGACGATGACGACTGGGATGATGACAGATATGAACAAGATGATGATGACGATGACGATTGGGATGATGACAGATATGAACAAGATGATAATGACGATGATGATGATAGATAATAAAAATAGGGACAGTTCTTTAAAATATGAGGAGCTGTCTCTAAATTTTTCTTGACATGATAAAAAAAGAATAATATAATAGCTGCTAGTAAAAGGAGGAGAGATAATGGGATTAAAAATAGAAAAAGTAAGTAAACATTATGGAGAAAAAACAGCAGTAGATAATATCAGTTTTGAAGTAAACGAGCCAGGAGTATTTGGGCTATTAGGCACAAATGGGGCAGGAAAAACTACAACAATAAGAATGATGTTAGGAATATTAAAAAAAGATGAAGGAGAAATTACTTGGAATGGCAAGCCTGTAGAAAGAAAAAATGTCATTTTTGGATATTTGCCAGAAGAGAGAGGGATATATCCTAAAATAAAAATTTATGACCAATTAATGTATTTTGCAGAATTAAAAGGGATGAAAAAAGAAGAAGCAAGTAAAGAAATTGATTATTGGCTAGGTAGATTAAAAGTTGAAGAATACAAAAATATGACAGCTGAAAAATTATCAAAAGGTAATCAACAAAAAGTACAATTTATAACAGCAATTTTGCATGATCCAGAATTAATAGTATTAGATGAGCCATTTAGTGGATTAGATCCAGTTAATACAGAATTATTAAAAGGTATAATTATTGAATTAGTAGAAAAAGGAAAATATATTATAATGTCAAGTCATCAAATGACATCAATTGAAGAATTTTGTAGTAATGTAGTTATTATAAATAGAGGAAAAACTGTATTAAAGGGAAATCTAAAAGAAATTAAAAATACATATCCTGCAAAAACTTTGGAAATTAATACAAAACAAGATATTAGTTCATATATAAAAGAATTTGGCATGGAAATAGAGAAAAATATTGACAATAATTATGTTATTAATATAAATAGTGAACCTAAAGCACATGAGCTAATAAAAAAATTAGTTAGTCAAGGAATAGAAATTGACAAATTTGAGTTGAAAAAACCAAGTTTAAATGACATATTTATAGAAAAAGTAAGTCAATAAAATATGAGTAAGATGTGTAAATTTAAGTGAATAAAAGGAGGAAAAAATGAAAGATTTATTAACAGTAATGAAATTTACAATGAAAGATTTAGTAACAAGAAAATCGTTCATTATATCAAATTTAATTATATTAGGTATAATTATATTAGCATTTAATATTCCAAATATAATAAATTTATTTACAAGTGATAAAGAAAGTGGAGATTCAAATGCAAATCAAACAATGTTAATTGTTGATGCAGAAAACATTTTTGAAGGAACATTAGAACAAATAAACAACATGAATTTGGGATATCCTGTAAAAGTGTCAAATGAAAATTTGAGCTTTGAAGATATTAAAACTAAAATAGATAATAAAGAAATAGATGATGCAATTATTATTTCTAATAAAAATGGACAAATCAATTTAGAATATATAGTTGAAAACCTAGTGATGATAACTGAGGTTCCAGAAAGTATAGTAAATGCAATAACAGCAGTATATACCAATTTGCAAATATCAAAATTGGGTTTAACACCAGAACAATTGCAAAGTTTAGCACCAAATTTCAATTTTGAAATGAAACAAACTGAACAAGAAGAAGTAGCAGGAAATCCTATAGTTATGATGCTTATGTCAATGGTACTATTTTTTGCGATATATTATACAGCATATCAAGTTTCAGCTTCAATAACAACAGAAAAAACTTCAAAAATTATAGAAACTCTAGTAACTTCAACAACTCCACGTACAATAGTTTTAGGAAAAACAATTGGTGTAGGAATTGTTGGATTAATGCAAATAGTTGTATTTGTTGCTACTGCATTGATTTGTAGTGCATTATTCGTAGAAGAAGGTACATTTGATGGATTAATCGATTTTTCAAAAATTACTCCTTTTTTAGGAATTATGACTATTATATATTTTGTTTTAGGATATGCAGTATATGCATTTTTATATGCTTTAACAGGCTCTACTGTAAGCAAACCAGAAGATGTACAAACTGCTAATGGACCAGTTGCCATAATTGCTGTAATTGGATTCTATTTAGCATATTTTACTATGGCTAATCCAACTAGTGAGCTAAATAAATTGGCAGCGATTCTGCCTATATCTTCACCTTTTTGTATGCCTTTTAGGATAATGATGGGTATAGCAACTAATCAAGAAATGTTAATTTCAATTGTTATAATGCTTGTTACTATTTTTATTGTTGCTAAAATCTCTGTTAGAATTTATTCTCAAGCAATTTTGAATTATGGTACAAAAATTACATTAAAAGATATGGTTAATCTATATAAAAGCAAATAGCAAATTGGTGCCGGTTCTCTTTTTGCCATTTTGCCTCTTTCCCGCTTGTCTAGCTGGTTTCGGCCATTTTGCCAATTTGGTGCCGGTTCTCTTTTTTACATTTTGGGTCAAGCATGCCAAAATGTAAAAAAGAGAACCGGCACCAAATTACCACCCCAGCGAAAGAAGAGAACCGGCACCAAATTACCACCCCAACAAAAAAAGAGAACCGGCACCAATTTATCGTTCTAAAAATATAAAGACCTTCATATACATTAATAAACAAAAAATGTAGAGGAGGTTTTTTTCATGGAAGCAACCAAAGAAACTGTAAATGTAAATAAGATGGTATGTGAAAAAAGAGAAATGATAAATATACAAGGAGATATGATAGTACCAGATTCGAAGCCAGATATATTAAATACGATTAATACAACAGGAAATGTATGTATATACAAAAAAGAAGTAATGGATGGCAAAATCAGATTAGACGGAAATATTTTAACATATATAATGTATTTAGCAGATGAAAATGAAGACAATATAAGAGGCTTAAATACAGGACTAGATTTTTCTGAGACAATAAATATGCCAGAATTGCAAATGGGGATGAATGTAGAATTAGAGACATCAATCAAAATGATAGAATGCAAAGTTCTAAATGGAAGAAAGATAGGAATAAAAGCAACATTAGAGTTAATGATGAAAGTTTATTTAAAAGAAGAAATTAATATAATAACAGATATGAATGATAATAATGTACAAGTGCTTAGTGAAAATACTAGAGTTAATTCATTATTAGGTGATGGAACAACTAAAGCATTTGTAAAAGAAAATATATCAATTCCAAATACAGATAATTTGGCAGAAATATTAAATGCTCAAATTTGCCTTGTTGATAAAGATATAAAAATAAGTTATAACAAGGTTTTAGCCAAATCAGAGATTGAAGTAAAAATGGTATATTTAACAGAAGATGGAAGAATTTGTGCAACAAAAGCTAGATTACCACTTGTAGGCTTTATAGATATGCCAAATATAAAAGAAGAGAATATATGTGAAACTACATATATGGTAAAAAATGTATTAATAAAGCCAAATAGTGTAGAAGAACATACTGTTTATGTTGAAATTGAAGTTGAAATTTCGTGTATGGCATATGAAGAAAAAGAAATTAAGCCTATTCAAGATATGTATTGTCCAGGTGAAAAAATGAATTTTGACAAAATGATGGTTAATACAATGGCAAATAAGCAATGTAAGAAAAATGTATGTAATATAAGAGAAAAAGTCAATGTTCCAGAATTGGAAAATGGTACAATTGTTGATGTTGGAATCAATCCGATTATAAATAAAGAAAATAAGTTAAATGGAAAAATTGTATATGAGGGGGAATTAGAACTAAACTTTATTTTTACTTTAAATTCATCAGTTGGGATAAATACTAAAAAAGTTAATGTTCCTTTTGAGCAAACTATTGAAGGAATTGAAAATACTGATAATTGCAAAATTGATACAAATATTGAAATTTGTAATCAAGAATTTTTGAATCAATCTGGAATTATAAGTGTAAATATTGATTTGAATTTTGAGACAAATATGAGCAAAAGTGTTACAATTCCTGTAATTAGTAATATATCAACAGAAGAAGATCTTGATGCTGAAGATTATAGTGTAATTATTTATGTTGTAAAAAGTGGAGATACATTGTGGAAAATTGCAAAAAGATTTGGTAGTACAGTTGATGATATTGCAAGAGTAAATGGAATGGAAAGGCCAGATAAACTAAATGTTGGCGAAAAAATATATATTCCAAAATTTGTATTAAGACGAAGCAAAGAACCTATAACACTTTCAGCAAATGTCTAAAATTTATTCTAGAAAAAGATTTATATTAAGGCCTTATTCTAAATCTTCTAAAAACAATAAACAAAAGAAAAGAATAATAAAATTTGTTATTATAATTACAATAATATTAATTATTTTGAAAATGTTGCTAAGCTATATTGATCCTGTTTTTAGAGCAATGTGTGAAGACAAATTAAAATCAATTGCGACAATAATAACAAATCAGCAATCAACAATTATAATGAATAAATATCAATATGATGAATTATATACAATCGAAAAAGATGATTCAGGAAATGTACTTGTCATAAAATCTAATGTTGTGCCAATTAATAATTTGATTTCAGATTTAACTGAAAATGTTCAAAATGAATTTAATAAAGTGCAGCAGTCAACAATAGATGTGCCTATAGGAAACTTGTCTGGTTCGTATTTTTTGTCTGGTTCAGGTCCGAGTATTCCCATAAAAGTTTCAATGCTAGGTACTCTTGATACAGAAATAAAAAGTGAATTTATTGATAAAGGTATTAATCAGACTTTGCATAGAATATATGTCAATTTTAATTGTTCAATGAGAATTGTTACTCCTATGAATTCATATACTACAAATATTGTTAATCAAGTTATCATAGCAGAACATATAATTGTTGGAAGAATTCCAGATACTTATTATAATTTGGAAGGAATGGATAGCCCTGGAGATACCTTAAACGTTATAGATTGATGGAGTTGATATAGTGATATATCAACTTTTTCTTCTTTTTCGAATTAGCAAAGAAAAAGCAGAAATTAATAATCAAAAATTGTCAAAAATTGAAAAGTCAAAAAATGTTGAAAAAAGTCCTTGTTAAAAAATAAAGACTCTGCTATAATACGATTAGGAATGTCAGAAAGGAATGAGAAAATATGGAAGATGAAAAACAAAAATGTTGCCAATGTAATTGTGGCGGAAAAGACGAATTTCTTGAGAAATTATGTGAGAAATATCAACCAGTTAAAGATAATTTAATTCAAATGTTAAATGAAGTTCAAGAACATTATGGTTATGTGCCAAAACATGCACAAAAAGCATTATCAGATTTTTTAAATGTGCCAATGGCAGAAATATATGGAGTAATAACTTTTTATTCAAGATTTACATTAAAACCAAAGGAAAAATATAATATAGCAGTATGTTTAGGAACAGCATGTTATGTAAAAGGATCACAAAAAATAATGGATAGATTAAAAGAAAGATTAAAAATAGAATCAGGAGAAACAACCCCAGACGGAAAATTTTCAATAGAAGAGACAAGATGTGTTGGAGCATGTGGCTTAGCACCAGTATTTACAGTAAATGGAGAAGTATATGGAAAAGCTACAGTGCAAAAAATGGATCAAGTGCTAGACGAATTAAGTGCCAAAGAATAAAAATGGCAAAAAGGGAAAAAAGAGAACCAGCACCAAATTAGCAAAAAAGGGAAAAAAGAGAACCGGCACCAAATTAGCAAAAAAGGGAAAAAAGAGAACCGGCACCAAATCAACCAAAAAGGAGGAATAAAATGAAAACCTTAGAACAAATCAATCAAATAAGAGAAGAAAAAAGACGCGAATTAGACTTAAGAGTTAACACAAAAGCAGACACAAGAGAAAAACATATATTAGTATGTCATGGAACTGGATGTACATCGTCAAAATCTCCAGAAATACTAGAAAATTTCAGAAAAATATTAAAAGAAAAAAATATTGATAATGTTAGAGTAATAATGACAGGATGTTTTGGATTATGTGCAAAAGGTCCAATAGTAATAATAAGACCTGAAGATACATTTTATTCAAATGTAACACCAGAAGATTGTGAAGAAATTATTCAAAAACATATAATCGAGGGAAATCGAGTAGAAAGACTATTATGTAAAGACATAGATGGCAGTATTGTAAATAGCTTAGATGAGCTAAATTTTTACAAAAAGCAAAAAAGAATTGCTTTAAAAAATTGTGGAGTAATAAATCCAGAAGAAATAGATGAATATATAGCTTTTGATGGATATAAAGCTTTAGAGAAAGTCTTAAAAGAGATGATACCTGAAGATGTAATAGAAGTTTTAAAAGTGTCAGGTCTAAGAGGCCGTGGAGGAGCAGGATTTCCAACAGGTAAGAAGTGGGAGATAACAAAAGGGTATAGTGCAGACCAAAAATATGTTGTTTGCAATGCAGACGAGGGAGATCCAGGTGCATTTATGGATAGAAGTATATTAGAAGGAGATCCACATTCTGTGCTAGAATCTATGATAATAGCTGGTTTTACAATAGGTGCAAATAAAGGATATATATATGTGAGAGCAGAATATCCTATTGCTGTAAAGAGATTTCAAATAGCAATAGATCAAGCAAAAGAATATGGAATTTTAGGAAAAAATATTTTTGGAACAGATTTTGATTTTGATGTAGAAATCAGATTAGGAGCTGGAGCATTTGTATGTGGAGAAGAAACAGCATTACTTGAATCAATAGAAGGAAAACGTGGTCAACCAAGAGTAAAACCTCCATATCCTGCTGAATGTGGATTATGGGGTAAACCAACTCTTATAAATAATGTTGAGACTTTTGCAAATATAACAAGAATTATACTAAATGGAGCAGAATGGTATGCATCAATAGGAACTCAAAATTCAAAAGGTACAAAAGTTTTTGCTTTAGGTGGAAATGTAAATAATATTGGGCTTGTAGAAGTTCCAATGGGGACAACTTTAAGAGAGATTGTATTTGATATTGGTGGAGGAGTGCCAAATAATAGAGAATTTAAAGCTGCACAAACAGGTGGACCATCAGGAGGATGTATCCCTGCAGAACACTTAGATACACCTATAGATTATGAATCATTAAAAGCAATTGGCTCTATGATGGGGTCAGGCGGATTAATTGTAATGGATGATACCAAATGTATGGTTTGTTTGGCAAAATTCTATTTAGAGTTCACAGTTAGTGAGAGCTGTGGAAAATGCACTCCTTGTAGAATTGGTACTAAAAGGATGCTTGAAATCTTAGAAAGATTATGTTCAGGTGAGGGAACTGAATTTGATATATATAGATTAGAGAAATTAGCTGCTAATATTCAAAAAGCTAGTATCTGTGGACTTGGACAAAGTGCACCTAATCCTGTTATTAGTACATTAAAATATTTTAGAGAAGAATTTAGACAACATGCTATTCAAAAAGAATGTAAGACTTTAGAATGTAAAGCATTGTCAAAAATAACAATAAATCCTGAAAAGTGTAAAGGATGTGGCTTGTGCCAGAAACATTGTCCTGTTAATGCTATAGAGGGAGAAGGCAGAGATAAAAGAGTAATAAATCAAGATAAATGCATTAAGTGTGGAACTTGCTTGGCAAGCTGCCCATTCCACGCCATAGGAAACTAAGGTGGCAAAAGGGAAAAAAGAGAACCGGCACTAAATTAACAAAATGGCGCAAACCAGCCAGCCAGGCGACACAGAAGCCAAAGGGCAAAAAGAGAACCGGCACCAAATTGCCAAAAGGAGGATAATAAATGGAAGAAAATTTAGTAACACTTACAATTGATGGTGTAAAAATAAAGACCAAAAAAGGTACTACAATATTAGAAGCTGCAAAAGAAGCGGGAATAGATATTCCAACATTATGTTTTTTAAAAGACATAAATGAAATGGGAGATTGCAGAATGTGTATAGTAGAAGTTGAAGGAAGAAGAGGATTTGCGACTTCTTGTATACAAACTGTAGAAGAAGGAATGGTAGTACATACACATACACCAAATGTATTAGAGGCAAGACATGTTATATTAGATTTAATAATATCTAATCATGCAAAAGATTGTTTAACATGTACACGTTCTGGAAATTGTGAATTACAAGCTTTAGCGACAAAGTTTAATGTATTAGATATAGAATTTCCTGGAGAAATGACAAAACATAAAATTGATGATTTATCACCATCAATAGTAAGAGATTTTAATAAATGTATATTGTGCAGAAGATGTGTAGCAGCTTGTAAAAATGTGCAAAAAATAGGAGCAATTGATTGCATAAATCGTGGATTTGAATCATGTATATCAACAGTAGGAGATCATAGTTTAAATGATGTAAATTGTACTAATTGTGGTCAATGTATACAAGCATGTCCAACAGGGGCATTACATGAAAAAGAGACAATTGATGACGTATGGGTAAAATTAAAAGATCCAGATTCATATGTTGTAGTTCAAACTGCGCCTGCTGTAAGAGTTGCATTAGGTGAAGAATTTGGAATGCCAATTGGAACAAATGTTACAGGAAAAATGGTAACAGCTTTAAAAAGATTGGGATTTGACAAAGTTTTTGACACAAATACAGGTGCTGATTTTACTATTATGGAAGAAGCAAATGAATTTGTAGAAAGATTCACACAAGGTGGAGTATTACCAATGATTACCTCATGTTCTCCTGGATGGGTAAAATACATAGAGATGAATTATCCAGAATTATTGCCACATCTTTCAACATGTAAATCTCCACATCAAATGTTTGGAGCATTAGTAAAAACATATTTTGCACAAAAAGAAGGAATTGACCCAAGTAAAATTTATATGGTATCTGTAATGCCTTGTATTGCTAAAAAGTTTGAGCGCCAAAGAAAAGAAATGCAAAATGATGGTTTATATGATGTAGATAATGTAATTACAACCAGGGAACTTTCAAGAATGATTAAACAAGCAAATATTGAATTTGAAAAACTAGAAGATAGCACATTTGATAATCCAATGGGAGAAGCGACAGGTGCTGCTGCAATTTTTGGAACTACAGGTGGAGTAATGGAAGCAGCTTTAAGAACTGCTCAAGATACATTAACAGGACAAAATTTAGAAAAAATAGATTTTGAACAAGTTCGTGGAGGAGATGGAATAAAAAGAGCAACTGTGAATATTGCAGGAAAAGATGTTAAGGTAGTTGCTGCAAGTGGATTAGCAAATGCCCAAAAAATAATGGAAGAAATAAAATCTGGAAAAGCAGATTATCAATTTGTAGAAATAATGGCATGTCCTGGTGGATGTGTAATGGGTGGAGGCCAACCTATTAAGAGCTCAAAAATTAGAAGAGAAGTTGATGTAAGAAAACTAAGAGCAGATGCATTATATTCAATTGATGAAAAAAGTACAATAAGAAAATCTCATGAAAATCCTATAGTTAAAAAGATTTATCAAGAATTTTTGGAAAAACCAGGTAGCCATATGTCACATAAATTGTTACATACAGAATATGAGAAAAGAGAAAAATACAATATATGAAAAAAAGAGAACCGGCACCAAATTAGCAAAATGGCTGAAGCTGGCCAGCAGAGAGGAAAAGGGAGCAAAAGTCAAAAAGAGAACCGGCACCAAATTTTAAAAAATGTAATATAAATGTAACATATTTGTAATATAAAAAACGTTGACAAAGGTCGAAAGAGATAGTAAAATAAAATTAAAATAAAAGAAAATGTAAAAACGAATAGAAAGGGAGAATAAAATGAAGGGAAACAAAGGACAGAAGAACAAAAGAAATTCTGAATTAAAAGCAATATTTTTCATTATATTGATTTCAGCTGTAATGTTTATAATATCGACATATGCGTGGTTCACAACGCAGAAAAACGTATCTATTACAAATTTAAGTGGTACAGTAGAGGTTGCAGAAGGTCTAGAAATATCACTTGATGCTAAAACATGGTCAAATGGAATTGTATTAGGAGAAGAAGAAGGCCAACTTAGTATTATAGATGATGCATATCCTGGACATCACAATTTGCAACCAACAGAGATGTTACCAGTATCAACATTAGGATTGGTAAGTGGCAATATGACAGACTTAAAATTAATAAGAGGTAAAGTTACAAATTCAATACAATTAAGTGAAATTGTAGCTACAGATGAAAAAATATTAGATTCTGCTAATGCTAAATACCCTGGATATTTTGCGTTTGATATATTTTTAAAGAATTCTTCTAAACAAGAAGAATATGATGATGTATTACAATTAAATTATGATTCATCATTAGAGATATTGGAAGCTTCAAAAGCCTCAACAGGTTTACAAAATACTGTAAGAGTTGCATTTGCTAAATATGGAACTGCGGAATCTGGAACATCAGATGTAATGGCTGATCAAGTAACTGTCCTTGAAGAAACTGCAGGTATAGGTGATGCTGCAGATCCAGTTTATATATCAGATGTTGCTATATGGGAGCCAAATTCATCAGATCACGTAGAATACATAGTAACAAATAATAACCAAATTAAATGGGCTGCAGGTGATCAAAAATATAATGATACAGAAAAACCAGATGGAGGTATGGGATTTGGACCAACTACTCAAATGCCAACATTTGCGTTAAGAGATGCAGCAATAGATAATGAAATTGCAGATATTTATGATTGGTCTGGAACGAATAATGCAACATTGCAAAAACAAATAGTATTACAAACAACAAAAACAAGTGAGTCTGATTACTCAATTGCAGAAGGTGTTCAAAACTTGATAAGTACATCAGATACAGGAGATGGAAGTGTGACTTTCGGAATCGCTCCAAATAGAATTTCAAGAATAAGAGTTTATGTATGGCTTGAAGGTCAAGATGTTGATACAATTAACTATGCTTCACATGGTGGAGGAGTTAAACTTAATATTGGTCTAGTTAAAGGTTCTGAAGAAGGTACACATGAATTAGTAGAACCAGAACCATAATAATAAACGAAAAATTTTACGAATTAATAAAAGAGGCACTGAGAAAGTGCCTTTTTTGAAACCTGAAATCTAAATTTCAAGCATTAATTAGAAAATAGAAAAGTAACACTAAAAAGCGAATTTCTGAAAATATACGAAAATATAATTTGTAGAAAAATAATCGAAAAAAATTGTAAAAATAAGAATTATATTAAGACTATGCAAACTGTAAAGTAAATGTAATATAAATGTAACATAAAACGACTTGAGATTTCGAGGAAAATGTTGTATAATTAAGTAAAAAGTGCATGACTTATACATAAAAACCAAAAACTGGAGGTCAAAATGTCAGAAGATAAATTAAAAAGAAGTAAAAAAACGAATGAAGATAATATATATAGTATAAATCTAGATTTTGATGATGAAATGCAAGAAAATAAATCAAAAAAGCTCGAAAAAACAGAAAAGGTTGTAGAAGTAGAAGATATTGAAAAAGATGAAGAACTTGAAGAACCAGAAAAATTCGTAGGAGATGAAAATATAAATAAATTAAGTGAAGAAAAAGATGAAACAGATGATGAAGAACTTGATAGATTAGTTGATAGATTTTATGAATCAGAAGATGAAATAGAAGAAACAGATGTGCCAAAAAAGAGAAAAAATTTAGCAAGAATAGAAGAAGGAATAAAAAGTAGTAAAGTAGGAGTAAAAAGGTCAGAGAGAATGCCAAAAGCTCCAAAATCTCCAAAGGAAACGAAAAAAACGACTAAAAGAGCAAGCAAAAAAGGTACAAAAAGTGCAACTCATAAACAAAGTGAAATAAAAATGCATACAGAAGATAATTTAACAGAAATTAAATTAAAACAAAATGATTATAGGGTTGAGTTGCAAAAAACAGAATATGACATATATACAGAGAGTAATGAGACATCATATATAATAGTAAGAGAGCCAAGTTTGAGAATTGTTGCAGGAACAGCATATATTCTACTTGATAAACAAGGAGAAGAATATTCTATAACAACAAATCAAGATTTTAAAATCAATTATGTAATTGATAATTTAGAGAGAAAAAATAATGTTGTTAATTTTAAACTTACAAATTTGACTCAAATAGAAGCAAATGCAGATGGTCTTGTATTTGAAATAGATGAAGAAAAAATTATAGAAAATAATTTGGAAGATAATAAGACTTTGGTTATTTCAGAAGAAGATGGAATGGTGTATTTGCCTTATACTAAAGAGGATATAAAAAATGAAGTTATACATAATAAAGGTGTTAAAATAGGTGATGTAATAGAAGACAAATATACAATACCTTTAAATAAGTATAAAAATTCTATGAGAGCTCGTTTTAGAGAAGGCTATAATTTGATGTATAAAAAAGAACATAAATCTCGCAAAAGTGCTTTTATGCTTGGCTTAGAGCTTATGTTTGAATCTAATTTGCATCCTGCCATTATTTCGGCTTGTAAAAATTTGGAGGAATTGGATATTTATCTTGATTGCCTAGAAGATAACGAACTTGAAAAATTTTCTTGTTTTAAGATTATCTATAAGAGCTTGCCAACACTTAAAAAGGTTAGCAAAGGAAAGATGGAAGAAATTTAATAAATTAATAAATTGATGCCGGCCTGTTAATTTGGTGCCGGTTCTTCTTTTACATTTTTCGCTCTAAGCCGCTTGTCTGGAGGGCTAGAGCGAAAAAGACAAAAAGAGAACCGGCACCAATTTGCCACCCCAGCGAAAAAAAGAGAACCGGCACCAAATTAGCAAAATGGCGCAAACCAGCCAGCCAGGCGAGCCGGGAGCCAAAAAGGAAAAAAGAGAACCGGCACCAAATTAACAAAACCAGCCAGACAGGCACCACAGAGCGGAAAAAGCAAAAAAAGAACCGGCACCAAATTGACAAATGAAAAAATATGTGGTAATATATGGCTATACTAAGATTTTTTAGTATAGCTTTATTAATTAATTCTGTGCCATTATAAAGGCACAAAAATTAAATTCAAATATTTTAAATCTTTAAATTAAATTTAAATCTTTAGTTTCAGAAGAAGCAAAAATTAAAAAAAATTATGTAAAGAGAGCGAGGTGATAGATGGTTGAAAATAAAGCAAATCGCGAGAGAAGATGAATACATATTAAAAATGTATTTTTATAAGCAGCTAGAAAAAACAAGTTTAAAAGAAATAGAACCAAAAGGTG
>CALXQP010000051.1 GCA_944390695.1 uncultured Clostridia bacterium | reverse complement strand
GACGTAACGTTAACAAATTCTAATGCAAAAGGCACAACTATACCCGAAGACAGGACCCTTTATGCCTTTTGCTTAAGAATTTGTAACACTACTCTGGTCACACTCGTAATTTATTCAAAATATATAATGATTATGGCAAACTGCTGAGAATCTTTCAACTGTTTAGACAACATTTTCTATTTTTTTACTCCAATCAAACGCAAGGATTTTGGAGTGAGAGTTGTTCCTTGGTGGGACTGGATAGGAATTCGAAAAAATACTAAACTTAAAACTCATGATATATTGACAATCTGGAAACAAAATACTATAATAAATGAGAATAAAAAGGTATTAAAAAATAGTGTATAAACGCGGAATGGAGATTTCATCTCTAGCTGTATGTTAGGAATGAAATCTTTTTATTTAAGGAGGAAAAGAAAATGTTAAAATCAATGGACACAATAGTAAATTTGTGTAAAGCAAGAGGATATATATATCCAGGTTCTGAAATTTATGGAGGGCTAGCAAACACATGGGACTATGGACCTTTAGGAGTAGAATTAAAAAATAATGTAAAAAAATTGTGGACAAAAAAATTCATACAAGAAAATAAGCATAATGTAGGGTTAGATGCAGCAATATTAATGAATCCACAAACATGGGTTGCATCAGGACATGTTGGAGGATTTTCAGATCCACTTATAGATTGTAAAGAATGTAAAACAAGACACAGAGCAGATAAATTAATAGAAGAATGGGCACATGAACAAGGAAAAGATATGATTGCAGATGGAATGACAGATGAGCAAATGGTAAAATTTATAAATGATAATAATATATCATGCCCAAGCTGTGGAAAACATAACTTTACATCAATTAGAAAATTTAATTTAATGTTTAAAACATTTCAAGGAGTTACAGAAGATTCAAAATCAGAGATATATTTAAGGCCAGAAACAGCTCAAGGAATATTTGTTAATTTTAAAAATGTAATGAGAACAACAAGAAAAAAACTACCAATGGGAATAGGTCAAATAGGAAAAGCATTTAGAAATGAGATAACACCTGGAAATTTTACATTTAGAACAAGAGAATTTGAGCAAATGGAATTAGAATTTTTCTGCAAACCAGGAACAGATTTAGAATGGTTTAAATATTGGAAAGATTTTTGTAAAAATTGGTTATTAGAATTAGGAATGAAAGAAGAAAATATTAGATTAAGAGATCATTCTCCAGAAGAATTAGTATTTTATAGTAAAGCAACAACAGATATAGAATTTGCATTTCCTTTCGGCTGGGGAGAATTATGGGGGATTGCTGACAGAACAGATTATGATCTAAAAAGACATGCAGAAGAATCTAAAGAAGATTTTGAATATTTAGATCAAGAAACAAATGAAAGATATATTCCATATTGTATAGAACCATCACTTGGAGCAGATAGAGTTACATTAGCATTTTTATGTAATAGTTATGATGAAGAAGAAATTGCAGAAGGTGATGTAAGAACAGTATTGCATTTACATCCAGCATTAGCACCATATAAAGTAGCAGTACTTCCATTATCTAAGAAATTATCAGAAAAAGCAGAAGAAATATATGCTAAATTATCAAAAAAATTCATGTGTGAATATGATGAAACAGGTTCTATTGGAAAACGTTATAGAAGAGAAGATGAAATAGGTACACCATATTGTGTAACAGTTGATTTTGATACTTTAGAAGATGATACAGTAACTATAAGAGATAGAGACACAATGGAACAAGTTAGAGTTAAAATAGATGAATTGGAAAAATGGATTCAAGAAAAAATAGAATTTTAAAAATATCTCAAAAATACGAAAGGAAAAATAAAAATGGAAGGTAAAAAAACAATAATAGCAATAATAGTTGTAGTAATATTAATAATCTCATTTGTAGTTATAACATATTTATATAGTAATTTTAGTAAAACACAAATAGGGTTACTTACAGAGGAATCAAATAAGATAGTAGAAATGGATTTAAAGATAGATGATATAGATTTTAAAATTAAAACTGAAAAAGATTATGCTGTTGTTGAAAAAGCTATCAAAGAATATACATCTGATCTAAAGAATATATATGTAGAAATGGAAGAAATGTCAGCAGGAATAAATCCAAATAGTATTTTTTCTGCACAAAATATTGAAGATGATAATTTAGATAAAATAGATGAAATTATAAGTGAATATAAAGTAAAATCTGAAGAATGTATATCAGAATTTGAAGCTTTAAGAAAAGAAAATAAAATCGTAGAAAATATAGAGACAAGAGATATTAAAAGAAGAAAAGATTATTATAAAGATTTATATAATACAATAATATTAGGTGAAGGAATGCAAAGCCAATTTGATATTTTAGAAGAAGAACTAAAAAATCAAAAAGCTGAACTAAATTCAAAACTTAATAAAATAGAAAAAATAAAAGAATTTCTTGAAGATAATGAATCTTCATGGGAAATAAAAGATGATAAGATACAATTTACAAATTTAATAAAAATGACAGAATATTATAATTTATTAAATCAATTAATAGGTTAAAAAATGAAAGGAAATGAAAGAAAATGAGAAAATATTTTGGAACTGATGGAATTCGTAGGATTGCAAATACTGAATTATCACCAGAATTAGTATATAGAGTTGCAAAATCAGGAGCATATGTGTTAGCTAAACATTCAAATAAAGCTCCAACAATTTTAATAGGAAGAGATACACGTCTTTCTGGAACATTAATAGAAAGTGCAATGGTAGCAGGATTTTTGAGTTATGGAGCTAATGTAAAATTATTAGAAGAAATTCCAACACCAGCAGTTGCATATTTAACAAGAAAATTGCAAGCAGATGCAGGTGTAGTAATTTCAGCATCACATAATACATTTGAATTTAATGGAATAAAATATTTCAGTAATAAAGGAATGAAAATTCCAGATGAAATTGAAGAAGAAATTGAAGACATAATGGATTCTGGAAAACTTAATGAATTATCAGCAGTAAGTGAAAAAATAGGAGTTTCAGAAATTAGAACAGATTTACTTGATGAATATGTATATTTCTTTAGAAAGAATTTTGAAGATAATATTGCAAAATTTAATAAACCTGATTTCAAAGTTGTTATTGACACTGCAAATGGAGCAACATATAAAGTTGCAGATAAAATTTTCAATGTATTAGGAATAAATCATGTTATTATAAATAATACACCAAATGGAGTTAATATAAATGATGGCTGTGGCTCAACACATTTAGATATGTTAAAACAATATGTTGTAGAGAACAAAATGAGTCTTGGAATTGCATATGATGGTGATGGAGATAGATGTCTTGCTGTTGATGAAAAAGGTGAGGAAATTGATGGAGATAAATTACTTGCAATTATTGGAGATTATCTAAAAAGACAAGGAAAACTTGAAAAAGATACAATTGTTGCAACTGTTATGAGTAATTTAGGTTTAAATAAATATTCAGAGCAAAATAATTTTAAATTAATCCAAACTAAAGTTGGAGATAGATATGTTCTAGAAGAAATGCTAAAAAATGGATATAATTTAGGTGGAGAACAATCTGGTCATGTTATATTACTTGACTATAATCCTACAGGTGATGGAATATTGACTTCATTAATGCTTATTCAAGCAATTTTAGAAAGTGGGAAAAATGCTTCTGAATTAAGTGGAATATTACAAAAATATCCACAAGTTCTTATTAATGCAAAAGTAAATTCTGATAAAAAATATGATTATGAAAAAAATCCAGAAATTAAAAATGCAATAGATGAATTACAAAAAGAATTTTCTGGTAATGGTAGAGTTTTAATAAGACCATCTGGAACAGAACCTTTAGTAAGAGTAATGATTGAAGGTCAAGATAAAATTTTAATTGAGCAAAAAGCTAGAAAACTTGCAGATTTAATTGAAAAAAATTGCAAATAATTATTATATCTAAATTTAAACTTTAGGAATTGCCTGAAAGGAATGAAGCAAAGTGGAAACAATGCAAGAAATAGAAAATCAAAAACAATATATAGAAAAAGTCAGAATACAAAATGAAGGAAAAGAGCTAAAATATTATATATTAACAATGGGATGTCAATTAAATGAAAATGATTCTGAAAAAATATGTGGGATGACAGAAAAAATGGGTTATAAGCTAACAGAAGATTATACTCAGGCTGATTTAGTAATATTTAATACCTGTTGTGTAAGAGAAAATGCAGAAGATAGATTATTTGGAAAATTGGGAGAACTAAAAAAAGTAAAAGAAAAAAGAGGAACAATTATTGCAATAGGTGGATGTATGATGCAAGAAAAACATATTACAGAAAAAATACATGAAAGTTATCCATATACAGATATTATATTTGGTACACATACTTTGCACAAATTTCCAGAAGATTTATATAAAATATTAGAAAATAAAAAGAAATTGCAAGATGTAATAGATATAGATGGAAATGTATATGAAGGAATTCCAATAAAAAGAACAAGTAATGTAAAAGCATCTGTAACAATAATGTATGGTTGTAATAATTTTTGTACATATTGTATAGTCCCATATGTAAGAGGAAGAGAAAGAAGTAGACATCCAAAAGATATATTAGAAGAAGTAAATTTGCTTGCAAAAGAGGGATATAAAGAAATTACATTACTTGGGCAAAATGTAAATTCATATTTAAGAGCAGAAAAATGGAAAGAACAGGGTAAAGAATATAAAGGAATAAATTCATTTGCAACATTATTAAAAGAAATTAGTAAAATAGATGGTATAGAGAGAATTAGATTTATATCTCCACACCCAAAAGATTTTACAGATGATGTAATTGATGCAATTGCAAGTAGTGAAAAAATATGTAAATTAATACATTTACCATTACAATCAGGAAGTACAAATGTATTAAAAACTATGAATAGAAAATATAGTAAAGAACAATATTTGGAATTAGTAGAAAAAATGAAAGCCAAAATACCAAATTTAACATTATCAACTGATATAATAGTTGGCTTTGCTGGTGAAACAGAAGAAGATTTTCAAGACACACTTGATGTAGTAAAAAAAGTGTGTTTTGAACAAGTATATATGTTTATATATTCAAGGAGAGTTGGAACTCCAGGAGATAAAATGGAAAATCAAGTTCCAGAAGAAATTAAACATGAAAGGTTTGACAGATTAAAAGAATTAGTAGAAAGTCAAATTTTAAAAAATAATCAAAAATATGTAGGAACAATCCAAAAAGTATTAGTAGAAGGACCAAGTAAGAATAATCCAGAATTATTAACAGGTAGAACTGATAGTAATAAAGTAGTTATTTTTGAGGGAGATTTATCATTAAAAGATAAAATAATAGAATTAAAAATAGTTTCTGAACATATGTGGTATTTAAAAGGGATAATAATATAGTAAAATAATATAATTCAAATGTAAAAAGAAAAGAGAGGTAAAATAAATGGCAGAAATTGCAGAATATTCGCCAATGATGCAAAAATATCTTGAAACAAAAGAAAAATACAAAGATTGTATATTGTTCTATAGACTTGGAGATTTTTATGAAATGTTTTTTGATGATGCAATAATAGCATCAAAAGAACTTGAAATAACTTTAACAGGTAAAGATTGTGGACAAGCAGAAAGGGCACCAATGGCTGGTGTTCCACATCATGCAGCAGAAACTTATGCAGCAAAATTAATAGAAAAAGGATATAAAGTAGCAATTTGTGAACAATTAGAAGATCCAAAAACAGCAAAAGGAATTGTAGAAAGAGGAGTTATCAGAATTTTAACTCCAGGAACAATAGTAGAATCAAATCTTTTAGAAGAAAAGAAAAATAATTATATAATGTGTATATGCAAAAGTGGAATATATTTTGGATTAAGTGTATGTGATATTTCAACAGGAGAATTTTATACATGTGAAATTAAAGATGAAAATAATTTTGCTATATTATTAGATGAAATAGCAAGATTTTCACCATCAGAAATAATTGCAAATTCTATGATGCTTGAATGTGAAGAAGAAATGAAAAAAATAAAAGAAAGATTTCAAATTTATATGAGTAGATTTAGTGATAAATTCTTCACAGATGAAATAGGAAATTTAGAATTAGAATATAATATAATTGAAAATAAAAAAGAAGTTACAAATTTAAAAGAAAAAGGTTTAGCAGTAAAATCTATAAATGCATTACTAGAATATTTAAATGAAACTCAAATGACAAGTTTAGAACATATAAATACAATTACAATTTATAATTTGTCAAAATATATGTCATTAGATGTAAATGCGAGAAGAAATCTTGAAATAACTGAAAAGATGAGAGATAAATCTAAAAAAGGAACTTTGCTTTGGGTATTAGATAAAACATCAACTTCAATGGGAGGCCGTTTACTTAGGAGATGGCTTAATGATCCTCTTTTAGATATAAATGAAATTACACAAAGATTAGAAAGTGTAAAAGAATTAAAAGAAAATATGATTCTTAGAGGTGATATTACAGAAGTTTTAAAAAAAGTATATGATATTG
The DNA here is from genome assembly GCA_944390695.1 of uncultured Clostridia bacterium. Lineage (GTDB taxonomy): Bacteria > Bacillota > Clostridia > TANB77 > CAG-508 > CAG-269. Next base: position 36,165 of record CALXQP010000051.1, on the reverse strand, counting down.
AATGTTTAGCAGGAAAAATGACTTATGGAAATGCTAATGCTAGAGATATGATTACTTTAAAAAATTCATTAGAAAGATTGCCTGAAGTTAAACAAATATTATCTATCTGTAATTCTAATAAACTAAAAGAATTATATGAAGAACTTGATGAATTAAAAGATATATTTGAACTTATTGATAAATCAATAATAGAAGATCCACCTATGACTATAAAAGAAGGTGGAATTATAAAAATAGGTTATAACCCAGAAATAGATGTTTTAAAAAAGGCTTCAACTGAAGGGAAGTCATGGCTTGCTAAATTAGAGGCAGATGAAAAAGAAAAAACAGGAATTAAGACCTTAAAAGTAGGATATAACAAAGTATTTGGATATTATATAGAAGTTTCAAAATCTTTTGTTTCACAAGTTCCAGAAAGATTTATAAGAAAACAAACATTAACTACAGGTGAAAGATATATAACAGAAGAATTAAAAACAATAGAAAACCAAATTTTAGGAGCAGAAGAAAAAGTTATAAATCTTGAATATGATGAATTTGTAAAAATAAGAGAAGAAATTGCTAAAAATATAAAAAGACTTCAAAAAACTGCTACAATAGTTTCAACACTTGATGTACTTTCTTCTTTTGCACAAGTGGCAGAAGATATGAATTATTGTATGCCAATTGTAAAAGATGATGGAATTATAAATATAAAAGAGGGAAGACATCCAGTTATAGAAAAAATGATAGGTGTTGGAAATTTTGTGCCAAATGATACATATTTAAATAAAGATGAAAGTAGACTTTCTATTATAACAGGACCAAATATGGCTGGTAAATCTACATACATGAGACAAGTTGCATTAATAACTTTAATGGCACAAGTTGGAAGTTTTGTACCAGCACAAGAAGCGGAAATAGGAGTTGTAGATAAAATCTTTACAAGAGTTGGAGCATCTGATGATTTAAGTATGGGGCAAAGTACATTTATGGTTGAAATGATGGAAGTTGCATCTATTTTAAAAGAAGCAACAGATAAAAGTCTAGTTATATTAGATGAAATAGGAAGAGGAACATCAACATATGATGGACTTTCAATTGCTTGGGCAGTTGCAGAATATATTGCTGATAAAACCAAATGTGGTGCTAAAACTCTATTTGCTACACATTATCATGAACTTATAGAACTTGCAGATAAAATAGAAGGTGTAAAAAATTATTCTATTGCTGTTAAAGAAAAAGGTGAAGATATTATATTTTTAAGAAAAATTGTTGAAGGTGGCACAGATGAGAGTTATGGAATTCATGTAGCTCGTTTAGCAGGTGTTCCTAAAAATGTTACTTCACGTGCAAATGAGATTTTAAGAACACTTGAAAGAAAAAGTATGATTAGTGGCAAAAAGGCTGAAAAAGAAAACAAAAAAATTGTCGAAGGTCAATTTGATATGTTTAATTTCAAGCTTGCTGAAATTGCTCATGAAATAGATAAAATCAATTTAAATGAATTAACTCCAATTGATGCATTAAACACATTAGTAAAAATAAAAGAAAAAATGAAATAAAAAGGGAAAAAAGAGAACCGGCACCAAATTAACAAAATGGCCCAAACCAGCTAGCTAGGCGGCACAGAAACAAAAAAGCAAAAAGAGAACCGGCACCAAATTAACAAAAATTAAAAAAATACTTGATTTTATGCCAAAAATTGGTTATAATAATATATGTAACATAAAAAAACGAAGAAGAGTAGGAGCAAATCCTACTCTTCAATTGTAGAAGGAGGGCCTATGTCAAAAAACATAGAAGAAAAAGTTGAAGAACTATTACAAAATAGAATAGAAAATCTAGGATATAGTTTATATGATGTAGAATATGCCAAAGAGGGAGCCAATTACTATTTAAGAATTTTTATTGATAGTGAAAATGGAATAGATTTAAATGACTGTGAAAAAGTAAGTAATGAAATAAATGATTTGTTAGATGAGGCAGATTACATAAAAGAACAATATTTTTTGGAAGTATCTTCACCAGGAATAGAAAGAGTATTGAAAAAAGATAAGCATTTAGAACAAGCAATCGGAAAAAAAGTAGAAGTTAAATTATTTAAAAAAGATGAAAATGGATGCAAAGATTATATAGGAGAATTAAAAGAATTTAATGAAAAAGAAATAACAATAGATGAAACAAAAATAGAAAGAAAAAATGCGGCACTAATGAAAACAGTTTATGAATGGTAATAATTGTTGTTAAAATCAATTAAAATAAGAAAGGATGATTAATAAAAATGAAAGCAATAGATAATAAAGAATTAATATTAGCTTTAGAGGAATTAGAAAAAGAAAAAGGAATAAAAAAAGAAGAATTATTAGATTCAATAAGAACAGCTTTAATAACAGCATATAAAAGAAATTTTGATGCATTAGAAAATGTAGATGTAAAAATGGATGAACAAACAGGAGCGACACATGTTTTTGCAATAAAAGAAGTAATGGAAAGAGCAAATGATGATGCATTAGAAATTAGTTTAGAAGAGGCAAGAAAAATAAATAAAGACTTAAATATTGGAGATAGTGTGGAAGTTGAAATAGTTCCAAGAGATTTTGGAAGAATAGCAGCACAAACAGCAAAACAAGTAATAATCCAAAAATTAAGAGAAACAGAGAGAAATTTGATATTTAATGAATATAATGAAAGAAAAGGTGAAATTGTATCAGGAATAATTCAAAAAGCAGATAAAAATATTGTAGTAATGGATTTAGGAAAATTAGAAGGAATAATGTTACAAAAAGACCAAATACCAACAGAGAATTATCATGTAAATGATAAAATAAAAGGATATGTTGTAGATGTAGAAAGAGGAGAAAAAGGAGTACCACAAGCTGTGGTATCTAGAACACATCCTGATTTTGTAAGAAAATTGTTAGAATTTGAAATACCTGAAATATATGAGGGATTAATTGAAATTAAAAGTGTATCAAGAGATCCAGGTTTAAGGAGCAAAGTTGCTGTATACTCACAAAATGAGAATATAGACCCAGTAGGGTCTTGTGTTGGACAAAAAGGAATACGTATTCAAAATGTAATAAATGAATTACATGGAGAGAAAATAGATGTAATAGAATGGAACCCAGATCCAAGTATTTTTATTGCATCAGCATTATTGCCAGCACAAATAATGGCAGTTGATATTAAAGAAGAGGAAAAATTTGCACAAGTAATAGTTCCAGATGATCAATTATCATTAGCAATTGGAAAAGCAGGTCAAAATGCAAGATTAGCAGCAAAATTAACAAATTGGAAAATTGATATAAAATCAGAAACACAATTTAGAGAAATGTTAGCTAAAAAAGCGGAAGAAGGAAATATTGCAGAATCTAAATAAAAGGAAATTAGGAGGATATAGTGAGAAATATACCACAAAGAACATGTATAGTGTGTAGAAGTCAAAAAAATAAAAATGAATTATTAAGAATAGTGAAAAATAAAGAAAATCAAATAAAAGTAGATGAAATTGGTAAAGAATCTGGACGAGGAGCATATATTTGTTATGATATGAATTGTTTGGAAAAAGCGCAAAAAAGTAAAAAGCTTGAAAAAGCTTTAGAAATAAAAATATATAATGAGATATATGAGGAAATAAAAAGAGTTATAGAAAAAAATGTTGGGGGTGATGTTATTGGGTAAGATTAAATTATATGATATGGCCAAAGAATTGAACTTAACCAGTAAAGAAGTATTAGAAATAGCTAAAAAATTGAACATAGATGCTAAAAGTCATTTAAGTGCAGTAGATGAAATAGATGCACAAAAAATAAAAGAAAATATCAATGTTTTAAAAACTAAAAAAGAAGATAAAAAAATAAATGTTGAAAAAACAAAAGTTGAAAAAAATGATAATCCAGTTATTATAAGGAGAGAAGTTATAATATCTGATGAAGATGCAAATATACAAAAAGAACAAATTAAAAAAGAAGAAAAGAGAACTAATAATATTGGTTTTGTAGAGAGAAAGAAAAATAAAGATTATAATATTGTATATAGAAATAAACCAACTAAACCAATGACTGTAGATGAATTATTTGGTATAAAAAAAGAGATTAAAAAAGAAGAACCAGAAGAGGTTCAAAAAATTGAAAAAGTAGAGGAAAAGGTAGAAGTAAAAGAAAATAAAATGGATGTTGAAGTAAAAAAAGAAGATGTAGTTGAAATTAAAACAGAAAAACAGACAGAACCTGTAAAAGTAGAAAGCAAAAAAGATATGAAAATAGAAAATAAGATGACAACTAATAATTATAATAATAAAGATTTCAGACAAAATAATAATTTGCCAAATAAAAACAATAGATTTAATAATGATAGAAATCTAAACAATGGAAATCGTAATTTTGATAAAAATTATTCAAATAATACAAATAGGAATTTTGACAAAAATTCTTCAAATATGGGAGGAAACCAGAGATTTGATAGAAATAAGCAAAATGGTAATAATAGATTTGACAATAAAAATAAACAAGGTGGAAATCAAAGATTTGGAGGAAAACGTCCATTAGATGAAAAAGGAATAGAGAAAAATATTAAAGATATTATGGCAGTTGATACTATTGAAAAAGAGCCAATAAGAGAATATAATAAAGCAATTGATAAACAAAAACAAAATAGTAAATTTGAAGAAAACAGAACTAAAAAATTAAGTAAATCAAGAAAAAATAATCAAAATGGCGAAATAAATGAACATAAATTAAAAGGATTAAAAAGAGCAGATAGATTATCAAACATGTTTGATGACCAAGAAGGTGGAATGTTAGATTATTATGATTTAACAACACAAAGAGGTAAAAAAGGTAAAAAGAAATTGACTAAAGATGATGAAACTCGTAATAAACAAAAAATCTTCAAATTAGAAGAAATTACGATACCTGAAACAATTACAGTAAAAGATTTTGCGGCAGAATTAAAGAAAACAACATCTGATGTTATTAAAAAATTACTTGGTTATGGTGTAATGGCAACAATAAATAATGAAATTGATTTTGATACTGCATCATTAATAGCTGACGAATTTGGAGTAAAAGTAAATAAGAAAGAAACAGTAACTGAAGAAGATATCTTATTTGATGACTCAGAAGATAAAGAAGAAGAATTAGAAACACGTCCACCAGTAGTTGTAGTAATGGGGCATGTTGACCATGGTAAAACATCATTATTAGATGCAGTAAAGAAAACAAATGTAATAAGTGGTGAAGCTGGAGGAATTACACAACATATAGGTGCATATAAAGTAAAAATAAATGATAGAGAAATCACATTTTTAGATACACCAGGACATGAAGCATTTACAGCAATGAGAGCCAGAGGTGCTCAAATAACAGATATAGCAATTTTAGTAGTTGCAGCAAATGATGGAGTAATGCCACAAACAGTAGAAGCAATAAATCATGCGAAATCAGCAGGGATTCCAATTATAGTTGCAATAAATAAAATAGATCTTCCAGATGCTAATATTGAAAAAGTAAAACAAGAATTAATGGCTTATGAATTAGTACCAGAAGAATGGGGTGGAGATACAATATTTGTTCCAATATCAGCTAGAAATAATCAAAATATTGATCAATTACTAGAGATGGTATTATTAGAAGCAGATGTATTGGAATTAAAGGCAAATCCACATAAACAAGCAAAAGGTGTAGTAATAGAAGCAAAACTTGATAAAAGTAGAGGAGCTGTAACATCAATGCTAGTACAAAGAGGAACACTTGATGTTGGAGATACAATAGTTGTAGGTTCATCAATTGGTAGAATAAGAACAATGACAGATGAGAAAGGCAAAAAAGTAAAATCTGCAAAACCATCTACACCAGTTGAAATAACAGGTTTAACAGAAGTTCCACAAGCTGGAGATATTTTCTATGAAGTAAAAGATGAAAAAACAGCTAAACACTTGATAGAAAAGAGAAAACGTCAAGAAAGAGAAAAAGCAATAAATGCTATGAGTAAAGTAACTTTGGACAATTTATTTAGTCAGATGGAAGCAGGAGATTTAAAAACATTAAATTTAATAGTAAAAGCTGATGTTCAAGGTTCTGTAGAAGCTATTAAGCAATCAATGGAAAAATTATCTAATGAAGAGGTAAAAGTAAAAGTTATACATGCAGCTGCTGGAGCAGTTACAGAGTCTGATGTAACACTTGCTAAAGTATCAAATGCAATAATTATAGCATTTAATGTTCGTCCAATGCCTACTGCTAAAGAGATGGCTGAAAAAGAAGAAATACAAATCAAGCAATATTCAGTAATATATCAAGCAATAGATGATGTAGAAGCTGCTATGAAAGGTATGTTAGCTCCAAAATTTGAAGAACATATCATTGGTAATGCAGAAGTTAGACAAACATTTAAAATATCAAATGTTGGAACAATTGCAGGAGCATATGTTATTGATGGAAAACTTGAAAGAAATGCTGGTGTCAGAGTCCTTCGTGATAATGTTGTTATACATGATGGAAAACTTGCATCTTTAAAAAGATTTAAAGATGATGCTAAAGAAGTTACTAAAGGTTATGAATGTGGTATCCAAATTGAAAAATATAATGATATTAAAGAAGGAGATATCATAGAAGCATATATTATGGAAGAAATAAAAAGATAAATGTAAAAAAGAGAACCGGCACCAAATTAACAAAATCGCCAGAACCAGCCAGCCGGGCGACACAGGGCGAAAAAGGAAAAAAGAGAACCGGCACCAAATTAACAAGGAGGAAAAATATGCCAAAAAATAATAATCGTCAAGGAAGAATTGATGAAGAATTCAGGAGAGAATTAAGTCAAATAATCAGTTTTGAATTGAAAGAACCAAGTGTTACTGGAATGGTTAGTCTAACAAGAGTTAAAGTAACTCCAGATTTAAAATATGCAAAAGTTTCTGTAAGTATTTTAAATTCAAAAAATATTGAAGAAACATTAAATGGTTTGAAAAAATCATCAGGATATTTGCGTTCAGAACTTGCTAAAAGAATAAATTTAAGAAATACTCCTGAGCTAGTTTTTGAATTAGATGAATCATTAGAATATGGAGCTAGAATAGATAGTATTTTAAATGAAATAAAAAATAAGGAGAATAAGTAAAATGACATTAGATAATATATTAGAAGAGATAAAAACAGCAGAAAAAATTGTTATATTAACACATGAATCACCTGATGGAGATGCTGTATCAAGTGCTTTATCAGTGATGCATGCACTTAGACAATTGGAAAAAGATGCTGATGTTATAATACCAGAGTATCCAAAAGATTTTAAATTTCTACCAGGAGTAGATAAGATAAAAACAGAGAGTAATATAAAACAATATGATTTGGCAATATCTGTTGATTGTGCAGATTTAAAGAGATTAGTAGGACATGAAGAATATTTTGAAACTGCTAAAAAGACAATTGAAATAGATCATCATTCAATTAATGATATGTATGCAGATTTGAATTATGTGGATCCTGCTTCTCCTGCATGTTGCCAAGTGTTAATTGGAATGTTTGAATATTTTGGAATAGAAATTAATAAAGATATTGGAACTTGTATATTAACAGGGATAATTACAGATACAGGAGGTTTTCAATATTCAGGTGTCACACCAGAAACACTAGAATTTGCTGCAGAGATATTAAGAAAAGGTGTAAATATATCTAAAATATGCCAACAAGTTTTAAGAAATAAAACAAAAGCAAATTGTGAATTAACAAAATTATTATATGATAGAATGGAATTTTTAGAAGATGGAAAAATTGTAATTTCATATATAACAATTGAAGATAATAAAAATGTAAATGCTGAACTTGGTGATGATGAAGGCTTAGTTGAAATAGAAAGAGATATAGAAGGTGTAGAAGTTGCGATTTTATTAAAAGAAAAAGAAAATAAAAATGGTTTTAAGATTTCTTTACGTTCAAAAGAAGATGTAAATGTAGCTGATATATGTTTCTTACTAGGTGGTGGAGGACACCCAAGAGCAGCTGGATGTTTTATAAGTGGCTCATTAGAACAAGCAAAAACTAAAATAATTGATGCAGTAAAACATCAATTAGAAAAATAAGGGAAAAATATGGATGGAATAGTAATTATAAATAAACCTAAAAATTATACTTCACATGATATTGTGAAAATTGTTAGAAAAATAGTTAATGAAAAAGTCGGACATACAGGTACATTAGACCCAAATGCAACTGGTGTGTTACCTTTACTTATTGGTAAAGGTACACAACTTTCAAAATATCTTATAAATCATGATAAAATCTATGAAGCAGTTTTAAAACTTGGAGAAAAAACAGATACAGCAGATTCTGATGGAAAAATTGTTGAAAGAAAAGAAGTTGATAACTCAATTTTAAAACCAGAAAAAATTAAAAATGTATTTAATTCATTAATAGGAAAACAAAAACAAGTTCCACCAATGTATTCTGCAATAAAAGTTAATGGCAAAAAACTTTATGAATATGCGAGAAAGGGTGAAAATTTGGAAATTGCACCTCGTGAGATTGAAATATATGATTTGGAATTATTGAATATTGAGAAACAAGAAATTACATATAGGGTTCATTGTTCAAAAGGTACATATATACGTACTTTATGTGAAAATATTGCAGAAGACTTAGGAACAATAGGATATATGAAAGAACTAAAAAGAATCAAAGTTGGAGAATTTAAAATAGAAGATTCAGTTGAACTTGAAGATTTTGAAAATAATTTCCAAAAATCTTTTATTACAATTGAAGATTATTTTAAAAATAAAGAAATAATTAATTTTGATGATAAAAAGTTGCAATTATTTTTAAATGGTGTACAATTAACATATAAATTAAATGATGGAATTTATAGAATTTATAGTAAAAACACTTTTATTGGTACAGGAATTGTAAAAAATAATTTACTAAAAAGAGATATTATATTAATTTAATAAGGAGGATGAAAAGATGAAGAAATATTATATAACAACACCAATCTACTATCCAAGTGGAAAATTTCACATTGGAACTGCATATACAACAGTATTAGCAGATACATTAAAGAGATACAAACAATTAAGAGGATATGATGTTTTTATGCTTACAGGTTTAGATGAACATGGACAAAAAGTTCAAGCTGTAGCAGAAAAACAAGGAAAAACTCCACAAGAACATGTAGATGAGATGGCACAAATGGCGCAAGATTTGTGGGCATTAATGGATATTAAATATGATCATTTTATGAGAACAACTGCAAAATGGCATGAAGAAACAGTTCAAAAAATATTTGAATATTTTCTAGAAAAAGGTGATATTTATAAAGGCTCATATGAAGGATTATATTGTATGCCATGTGAAACTTATTTTACAGAAACACAATTAGTTGATGGAAAATGTCCAGATTGTGGTAGAGAAGTAAAATTATTAAAAGAAGAAGCATATTTCTTTAATATGAAAAAATATGCAGACAAGTTATTGAAATATTATGAAGAACATCCAGATTTCATCCAACCTGAAAATAGAAAAACAGAAATGATAAATAATTTTATAAAACCAGGCTTAGAAGATTTATGTGTAACAAGAACATCATTTGATTGGGGAATAAAAGTTAAAAGTGATCCAAAACATGTAATATATGTATGGTTAGATGCTTTAACAAATTATTTAACAGCATTAGGTTATATGCAACCAGATGATTCTTTATTTAAAAAATATTGGCCAGCAGATATTCAAATAGTTGGTAAAGATATTGCAAGATTTCACTTAATATATTGGCCAATCTTTTTGATGGCATTAGATTTACCATTACCAAAAAAAATATTAGTTCATAATTGGGTAATGATGAAAGATGGGAAAATGTCTAAATCATTTGGAAATATAGTTTATCCAGAAAAATTAATAAATAGATATGGTTTAGATGCAACAAAATATTATTTATTAAGGATGTCACTAATATCTCAAGATGGAATATATTCACCAGAAGATTTTGTGGAAAGATATAATTCGGATTTATGTAATGATTTAGGAAACTTAGTAAATAGAACAATATCAATGGTAAATAAATATTTTAGTGGAATAGTTCCAGAATATAATGGAATGAAAAATGAAGTAGATAAAGAATTTGAAGAATTTACGAATAATAAATTAAAAAGAGTGGAACAATTAATAGAAAATTTTGATATATCAAATGGTTTGCAAGAATTATGGACAATTATTTCAAGAACAAATAAATATATTGATGAAACACGTCCATGGGAGCTTTCAAAAAATGGTGAAACTGAAAAATTGAAATCAAGTATATATCATCTAATTGAAAATATAAGAAAAATAGGTATAATGTTAATACCTTTTATGACAGATACTGCAAAAAATTTATTAAGGCAAATAGGAGTGCCAGAAAATTTGCAAACATGGGAAAGTTTAGAAAAATATGATGGCTTAAAAAATATTAAAGTGATTGAAAAAGGTGAGCCATTGTTTATGAGAAAAGATATTGAAGAAGAATTAGAATATTTAAAAAACTAATAAAAGAGGTCTAAACCATATGATCTCTCAAACTTGAAAAGGTGGAAAAATGGATTTGATATCTATAAGAAGGAAATATAGAAATATAAGAAATACAATAATAGCAATTTCTTTAGTAATAATAGCAATAATTATGATAATAATTTTTAGAAAAATATATCAAGAAATAATGTTTAATAATATGTATAAATCTTATGAAAATCTAAGGGAACAAGCTAAATTAGATGAACAGGCAAAACTAGAGCAAAAGAGATTAGAAGAAGAAGCGGCAAGAAAAGCAAAATTACCACAACTTACTGAAGAAGGAAAAAATAATTTAGCAAATATATATAAATCTGATAAAAAGCGAGTATTTTTGACTTTTGATGATGGCCCATCTAAAACAGTTACACCTTTGATTTTAGATGTGCTGAAACAAGAAAATGTAAAAGCCACGTTTTTCTTGCTTGGAAGTAGAGTTGAACTATATCCAGATATAGTAAAAAGAGCATATAATGAAGGACATTATTTGGCAAGTCATGGATATTCGCATATATATTCACAAATTTATGCTAGCCCACAAAACACTTTGGATGAGTATAATAAATGTATTGATGCGATTAGAAATGCAATAGGTGAATCAGAATATGACCCACATTTATTTAGATTTCCAGGAGGTTATAAAGGTGGAAAATATGCTAAGCAAAAAGAAGAGTCTGCTATTTTATTAGAACAAAATGGTATACTCCATGTTGATTGGAATGCTTTAACTTCTGATTCAGCTGGAGCTAAAACAACTGCTGAATTTATTGCCGAACTTGAAAAAACTGTGCCTAAACATAATAGTGTTGTTGTTTTGATGCATGATGCTGGTGGAAAAAAGGCTACAGCAGAGGCTCTGCCTACAATTATTAATTATTTTAGAGAACGTGGATATGAGTTTGAGAATTTTTACAGTATTATAAAATAATTTCTGAAGCTAAAATTAAAAAAAGTATTGCAAAATGTAAAAAGTATGATATAATATAAAAGCTATAAGCAAGACAAGAAAGGAAGATAATGATCAATTGTAAAGTAGAAAAAACAGAAAATGCAAATGAAGTAAAATTAGAAATTACAATAGATGCAGAAAAGTTTGAAAATGCTATAAAAAAAGTTTATTTTCAAAATGCAAAATACTTCAATATACCAGGATTTAGAAAAGGAAAAGCACCAATGAATATTGTTGAAAAATATTATGGAGCACAAATTTTCTATGAAGATGCATTTAATGAAATAGCAACAGAAGGATATGAAGAAGCTTTAAAAGAAAATTCAATAGAAGCAGTAAGCAGACCAGAAGTTGATATAGTGCAAATGGAAAAAGGAAAAGATTTAATATTTACAGCAGTAGTGCAAACTAAACCAGAAGTAGAGCTTGGAAAATATAAAGGAATAGAAATTCCTAAAATAGAATATAATGTCAAAGATGAAGATATAGAACATGAATTAAGCCATATGCAAGAACATAATTCAAGATTAATAACAGTTGAAGATAGAGAATTAAAAGATGGAGATATAGCAACAATTGATTTTGAAGGATTTGTTGATGGAGTTGCATTTGATGGTGGAAAAGCAGAAGGACATGAACTAGAAATAGGAAGTGGAGCATTTATTCCAGGATTTGAAGATCAATTAGTAGGAATGAAAATTGATGAAGAAAAAGAAATTAAAGTAACATTCCCAAAAGAATATTTCTCAAAAGATTTAGCTGGAAAAGAAGCAATGTTCAAAGTAAAATTACATGAAATTAAGAAAAAGGAATTACCAGAATTAGATGATGAATTTGCTAAAGATGTAAGTGAATTTGATACACTTGAAGAATTAAAAGCAAGTATAAAAGAAAAACAAGAAAAAAATAATGAACAAAGAGCAAAATATGAGACAGAAGAAGCAGCTATAAAAGCTGTATGTGAAAAAGCAAAATTAGATATTCCAACAGGAATGATTGAACTAGAAGTAGAAAATATGTTGAAGGATTTTGAACAAAGACTATCATATCAAGGCTTAAACCTAGATCAATATTTGAAAATGTTAGGCAAAACAGAAGATGAATTGAAAAAAGAATATGAATCACAAGCTATAGAAGCAATAAAATCAAGACTTGTACTAGAAGCTATAATAAATGCAGAAAAAATTGAAGCAAGTAAAGAAGAAATAAAAGAAAAAATAGAAGAAATGGCTAAAAACTATGGAAAGAAAGCTGAAGAGCTAGAAGGAAATGAACATTTAAGTAAATACATAGAAGATGGAATAAAATCTGAAAAAGCATTAGATTTCATAGTAAAAAATGCAAAATGTGTAGAAAAAGCTAAAGAAAAAAATGTAGAAAAAAATAAAGAAACAAAAAAGGAAACAAAAAAAGCAAAAAATAGTGAAAAATAGTTAAAAAAAGTTAGGGGGGAGTTTTGATTAAATCTTTACCTAACTTTTCGCCTTTAAATGGCAAAAGATAAGAAATTGATATTAATATCAAAATATGAGGAGGAATAAAAATGTTAGAAAAATCAAGTTTAGTACCATATGTAATTGAACAAACTAGTAAAGGAGAAAGGTCTTATGATATATTTTCAAGACTTTTAAAAGATAGAATAATATTTTTGGGAGAAGATGTAAATCCAACAACATCAAGTTTAGTAATAGCACAAATGTTATTTTTAGAGTCAGAAGATCCAGATAAAGAAATATATTTTTATATAAATTCTCCAGGAGGTTCAATAACAGATGGAATGGCAATTGTAGATACAATGAATTATATTAAATGTCCAGTATCTACATATTGTGTAGGTTTAGCAGCAAGTATGGGAGCTTTATTATTATCAGCAGGAGAAAAAGGAAAAAGATTTGCAATGCCTAATTCAGAAATACTTATACATCAACCATTAATTGGTGGTGGCGGAATATCAGGCCAAGCAACAGAAGTAAAAATACATGCAGATCATTTAGTTCGTACAAGAGAAAAATTAAATAAATTTTTAAGTGAAAGAACAGGTAAATCTCTTGAACAAATTGAAAAAGATACAGAAAGAGATAATTATATGACTGCTGAGCAAGCTCTAGAATATGGTCTTATTGATGGAATTATGGACAAAAGAAATTAAAAATTTATAAAAAAGGAGAAAAATAAATGGCTAAAAATGATACACCAAAAAGTGTTAAATGTTCTTTTTGTGGTAAAACACAAGAAAGTGTAAAAAAAATAGTAGCAGGTCCAGGGGTATATATATGTAATGAATGTATAGGATTGTGTAATGAAATAATTGAAAATGAATTTTATGAAGAAGATGAAGACACATATACATTAGCTGGTTTAGATAAAATTCCAAGTCCTAAAGAAATAAAAGAAATACTTGACCAGTATGTAATTGGTCAAGATGAAGCTAAAAAAACATTATCAGTTGCAGTATATAATCATTATAAAAGAATAGCAAATGAGGAAGAAATGGAAGCAAAACATGAGGAAAATGATGATGATGTAGAAATTCAAAAAAGTAATATTTTATTATTAGGGCCAACAGGATGTGGAAAAACTTTACTTGCAAGTACATTAGCAAAAATTTTAAATGTACCATTTGCCATAGCAGATGCAACAACACTTACAGAAGCAGGCTATGTTGGAGAAGATGTAGAAAATATACTTTTAAAATTAATTCAAGCTGCTGATGGAGATATCGAAAAAGCTGAAAAAGGAATAATTTATATTGATGAAATTGACAAAATAACAAGAAAGTCAGAAAATCCATCAATTACAAGAGATGTAAGTGGCGAGGGTGTTCAACAAGCATTATTAAAGATTGTTGAAGGAACAATTGCATCAGTTCCACCACAAGGAGGAAGAAAACATCCTCAACAAGAGTTATTACAAATTGATACATCAAATATCTTATTTATTTGTGGTGGTGCTTTTGAAGGACTAGAAAATATTATTAGAGATAGAATTGGTAAAAAGTCTATGGGCTTTGGTGCAGATATCCAAAGTAAAAAAGATATTGACAGATATAAAGTGTTTGAACAAATTCTTCCACAAGATTTATTAAAATTTGGTATGATACCAGAATTTATAGGAAGATTACCAATAATAGCAACACTTAAAGAATTAAATAGAGAAGCTCTTATAAAAATTACTACAGAGCCAAAAAATGCATTAGTAAAACAATATAAAAAGCTTTTGGAAATGGATGATGTAATATTAGAATTTGACCAAGAAGCTCTTGAAACTATTGTTGATAAGGCAATTGAAAGAAAAACAGGTGCAAGAGGTCTACGTTCTATAATAGAAGAAATTATGAGAGATATAATGTTTGATATTCCTTCTAATGAGAAAATCGAAAAATGTATTATTACTAGAGATACTGTATTAAATAATTCAGGACCTAAAATTATAGAAAATCCTGATAAAGTTAAGAAAATCAAAAGTCCAAGAGTTGCTGTAGAACAAAAAGAAACAGCATAATATAATAAAAAGAAAGGGAACGTTTCCTATTTGGAAGCGCTCCTTTTTTGAATAGTATAAACATTATATCAGATTACTATTTATTATTGTTGTTTTGATTATTGTTATTGTTACTATTGTTTTTATTATTATTATTTTTATTTTGTTTATTATTTTTTTCTGACATAGAAGAACACCTCCATTTCAATTTACAATAATATTTTGCCCTCATATAAAAATAATATACATTAAATTTTCAAAATGACCGAAATGATTGAATATAATAATATAATGTGATAAAATACAAATGAGCGTTAATTTGGTGCCGGTTCTCTTTTTGACATTAATAAATAAAATTATAAGAAATGAGGAAAATATGGAAAATATAGTAATAGGAATAGAAGGAACAGTAGGAGCAGGTAAAACATCAATTGCAAGGGAATTATTAAAATCAATAGAAAATTCGATCATATTACATGGTGGTAATATTTATAGAGCAATAGTATATGGAATGATGCAAACTAAAAATAAAATAAAAAATGTTCAAAGTTTGGATGCTTTTGAAATTATGAAAAAATTAGGAATAGAGATAAAATTAGAAAATAGAGAGACTGTAATTTATATGAATGGGAAAAAGGTTGAAGAAAAAGATTTACAGTCAGAGAGAGCATCAATAGCAGTGTCACAAGTAAGTAATATAGCAAATAATGAAAAACTATACATTTTCGGAAAAAATTTAATTGATAGTTTTAGAAAAGAATATAATATTATATTATCTTCAAGAGATATAGTTAAAATGTACCCAGATGTTACATATCATTTTTTTATAGATGCAAAAATAGAAGAAAGAACAAATCGAAAATATATGCAATATAATAAAGAAATACCAAAAGAGCAGATAAGAAAAATGATTGAGGAAAGAGATAGATTACAAGAACAATCAGGTTATTATAAAAAATATGAACAAACAAAAATTATAGATGTGACAGATTGCAGAAATGTAAAAGAAGCTACCCAAATGGTATTAGAAAATATGAAGGAGACTATAACAAATGGAATTTAAAAATAAAAAATTAGAAGAATTTAATAAAAGCTTAAAAAACAAAAAAGTTGCTGTAATTGGGCTTGGGGTTAGTAATATGCCACTTATTGAATATTTGCATAAAAACCAAGCTACTGTAACTGTATTTGATGATAGAGAAGAAGAAAAATTTGAACATAATATTATTAATAAAATAAAAGAATATAAGTTCAATTATTTTTTTGGAAAAAATAGTTTATCAAATTTAAAGGGATTTGAACTAATATTTAGATCTCCGAGTTGTATGCCAACAAAGCCGGAATTAGTTGCAGAAAAAGAAAGAGGTGCAATTATAACAACAGAAATAGAGCAATTAATTAAAATGGCTCCATGTAAAGTTATTGGAATAACAGGAAGTGATGGAAAAACAACAACTACTACTTTAACATATGAAATATTAAAAAATGCAGGATATACAACACATCTTGGAGGAAATATAGGAATACCTCTATTTACAAAATTAAATGAGATTAAGCCAGAAGATATAATTGTATTAGAATTAAGTAGTTTTCAATTAATGGAAATGAAAGTTAGCCCAAATATTGCAGCTATAACAAATATAACGCCAAATCATTTAAATATACATAAAGATTATCAAGAATATATAGATGCTAAAAAAACGATTTTCAAATATCAAAACGAAAATGGTATTCTTGTGTTAAATGCCGATAATGAGATTACATCAAATTGCAAATTTGAAGCTAATGGAAAAGTAATATTATTTAGTGATAAACAAAAATTAGAAAATGGATTTATTGTGGATAATGGAATAATAAAAGAATGTAATGATGGAATAAGAAAACACATAATTTCTGTAAAAGATTTAAAATTAAAAGGTGCACATAATTTCCAAAACATATGTGCAGCTCTAGCTTTAACCAAAAGCTTTGTAGATACAGATAAGGCAATAGAAATAATAAAAAATTTTGCTGGTGTTCCACATAGATTAGAATTAGTACGTACAATCAATGGTGTAGAATGGTATAATGATTCTGCAAGTACAAGTCCAACAAGAGGAATTTCAGCATTAAATGCTTTTGATAATACTGATAAAGAAATTATTTTAATTGCAGGAGGGGCAGACAAGAATTTAGATTATACACCTATTGGAAAGCCTATTGTTGATAAAGTTAAAAGTCTTATTTTAATTGGTCAAACTGCTACTAAAATTTATGATGCTGTTAAAACAGAATTAGAAAAACAAAATAAAGAACTTGATATTCATATGTGTGATAGTTTTAAACAAAGTTTAGATTTAGCAAAAAGGATTGCAAAACCAGGTCAAATTGTATTGTTTTCACCTGCAAGCACAAGTTTTGATATGTTTAAAGATATGTATGATAGAGGAGATAAATTTAAAGAAGAAGTTAATAATTTTTGTTAATTTGGTGCCGGTTCTCTTTTTGCTTTTTTCGCCCTAGACCGCTTGACTAGCTGGTTTGGGGCGTTTTGTCAATTTGGTGCCGGTTCTCTTTTTGCCTTTTTCGCTCGGAACCGCTTGGCTGGCCAATTTGGGCTGCTTTGTCAATTTGGTGCCGGTTCTCTTTTTTCACTTTTGTGGCAAAATATAGAAAATTTCATATAATGTAGTATTAAAATTTGAAAGAAAGGAATGTGATAAAATGAATGACTCAATATATGAAGAATATATGAGAAGTGTATTAGGATATGAGCCCATGAATTATAGAAATACATATGAAATGAATTATGATAGTTATGATAATTATGATAACTATATTCCAGCTTCAAGTATGCAAGATTTTTCTAATATTTTCGATTATTCAAACATGACAAATATGCCAAGTCCATCAAATATGTCAAGTTTTTCAAATATGGAAAATGAAGAATTAGAAAAATGCTATCCTGAAATTTATAGGATTGTATATCCTGTGGTTCAAAATGCATGTATGAAAATTACTGGACCAGTAACAAGAGAAATGGTTGATAATTTAGTTGATGAAGTATATTTTGCAATAGAAGATAATAATATTACAGAAATGCGTAGTTCAGAAGATAAAGATGTAAGAACATCTAATTCAGTAAATAACGTAAAATCTAGTCCAGATAAATTAGATTTAAAAAGTGAAACAATGAATAGAAGTGAGAATAGACAAAGAATTAGAAATCCTATGTTAAATGATTTGATTAGAATTTTGCTATTGAGAGAATTATTAGGAAGACCTGGATTTCCTGGAAGGCCACCATTTAGACCACCAGTAAGGCCTCCTCGTCCACCTATGAGACCACCTATGAGACCTCCAATGAGGCCAAGATAAAAAACAAAGCTGATTCATAAATTTGAATCAGCTTAATAAATAATTTCAAAGTAATCCCTCAGTTATATGGGGGATAATTATTATTCCCATTCAATTGTTGCTGGTGGTTTTGAAGTAATATCATATACTACTCTATTAACATGTTTAACTTCATTAACAATTCTACTAGAAACTTTTTCTAATACATCATAAGGAATTTTGCTCCAAACACCTGTCATAAAATCAGTTGTTTCAACAGCTCTTAGTGCAATTGTATAATCATATGTTCTTTCATCACCCATAACTCCTACAGATTTTAAATTTGTAAGAACAGCAAAATATTGATTTATGTTTTTGTGTAATCCTGAATTTGCAATTTCTTCTCTAAAAATGCTATCTGCATCTTTTAAAATAGAAAGCTTTTCATCTGTAATATCTCCAATAATACGTATTGCTAAACCTGGTCCGGGAAATGGTTGTCTGAAAACTAGATTTTCTGGAATTCCAAGTTCTAAGCCAGTTTTGCGAACTTCATCTTTAAAAAGATTTCTTAGTGGTTCAATAATTTCTTTAAAATCTACGTAATCAGGTAGACCTCCGACATTGTGATGACTTTTTATAACAGCACTTTTTCCAAGCCCACTTTCTATAACATCTGGATAAATTGTACCTTGAACTAAAAAGTCGACAGTTCCTAATTTTTTTGCTTCAGCTTCAAAAACTCTTATAAATTCTTCTCCAATGATTTTTCTTTTTCTTTCAGGATCAGTAATATTAGCAAGTTTAGTTAAAAATCTATCTTTAGCATTAACTCTTATAAAATTTAGGTCATAATTTTCTGTAAAGATTTTTTCAACTTCATCACCTTCGTTTTTTCTAAGTAAGCCATGATCAACAAAAATACAAGTTAAATTTTTTCCAATTGCTTTACTTAAAAGAACAGCTGCTACAGAAGAATCAACACCTCCAGATAAAGCACATAATACCTTTTTATTACCAATCTTTTCTTTTAAAGTTTTAATAGAATCTTCTACAAATGATGACATAACCCAATCTCCTGAACATTTGCAGATATTAAATAAAAAGTTTTTTATAACTTGTGTTCCATTAACAGAATTATTTACTTCTGGATGAAATTGTATTCCATAGAAATTTTTTTCTCTATTTTCCATTGCTGCATTAGGACAAGATTGTGTATAAGCTATTTTTTTAAAACCAATAGGAAGTTCTTTAACATAATCTGTATGGCTCATTAAAAATATATTTGTATTTTCAAATTCTTGAAATAAAGAAGAAGTATTATCTATATTCACATTTGTTTCTCCATATTCTCGTGTATTTGCACTTATTACATTTCCTCCTAATTCATGTGCCATTAATTGCATTCCATAACAAATGCCAAGTATTGGTATTCCTAATTCAAATATTTGTTTATCACATTTTGGAGCATTTTCTCCATATACACTTGATGGACCTCCTGTGAAAATAATTCCTTTTGGATTTTTTTCTTTGATTTTTTCTATTGATATATTAAATGGTACTACTTCTGAATAAACATGACATTCTCTTACTCTTCTGGCAATTAACTGATTATATTGCCCTCCAAAATCTAAAATTAAAATTAATTCTTTTGATTCCATAAATCCTCCTAAAAACTTTATATTCAACATGCTATCATATTATTTTAGAAAAGTAAAGACTTAAACAAATTTGTGTTGTTTTTATAAGTAAAACATGATAATATATATGAAGATTAATATAGGAGGAAAATTATATGATAGATTTACATATGCACACAACATATTCAGATGGAACAGAAAATTGTACTACAGTCTTAAAAAAATGCCAAGAAAAAAATTTAGATTATATTTCTATAACAGATCATAATACAGCTCTTGTTTATGAAGAATTAGAAAAAATAAATGTAAAAGAATATTATTCTGGGGAAATCATACCAGGAATAGAGCTTAATACTAAAATTTTAAATATCCCTATAGAAATATTAGGATATGGAATAGATTATAAAAAAATGAATCAACTTGTAAAAAAGACATATATGTCAGCAGAAGAAAGAAATTTAATTGAAATAAAAAGATTATATGAAAAATGTTTAAAATATGGAATATTACTTGATGAGAATTGTATTAATAATTATAATTCAAATTCATTTGCTTCTGTATTTTTCCATAAAGAGATTACTAAACATCTTGAAAATAAGTCATTAATATCAAATGAGGCATGGGATTCATCAAAAGTATTTTATAGACAATATATGTCTGACCCAAAAACTCCTCTTTATGTTGAAATGGATGATTTAGTACCTGATTTTAGTACAGCAAGTGATTTGATAAGAGAATCTGGTGGGTTAGTTTTTATACCTCATATTTTTGAATATCGTGATAATGCTGAAATTATATTAGAAAATATATTAACCAACTATAAAATTGATGGAATAGAATGTTATTATACAACTTTTTCTGAAGAACAATCTAATAGGCTTTTAGAAATATGTAAAAATAAAAATTTATATATTTCAGGTGGAAGTGATTTTCATGGTTCTTCAAAACCAGATGTGGATATAGGGACTGGATTTGGCAATTTGCAAATTCCAACAGAAATTATTTTACATTGGATAAAAAAATTGAACAATAAATTTGACATAAACTTTTAAATAGTATATAATAAATTTATAAGCCATACACAAAGCCTTTCTATTTATAGATTGGCGCCTATCAACTTGAGGAGGTTGTCTTTATGAAGAAAAAGCCGTTATGGTTGGTTGTCACAGGTCTGGACGGGTCTGGAAAGACCACACTGGTTGACAATCTTGTCAACTGGTTCGAAGAAAATGGGTTGTCTGTCTTCCGGGACAGATTCCCACACGACGAATATATCGTAAAAACCTTGCTCGACAAGAGCAAAGATCCGTATACGGATCGTCTCTTGTTTGCACTTGATAACAGGTTGCTGTGTCAAGAGATCAGCGAAGAGCTCAAAGCATCGGATGGTTATGATATTATCATAACTCAGCGTGGACTCCTGGACTCTTATGTTCATGGGGCGGTTCAAGGGTTCAGTTATCGCTTCATAAGCGAACTGAATCACATCGAAGATTTGCCTAAGTGTGACATAATGGTTCACATGGTCTGTGAAGCAGGAATTGCATATTCAAGGATCTGTAATGATCCTGATGCAGACAAATTCGAATACCCTGCATACATTGGTAAGCAGGAGTATGAAACCCGCAGGGTTTTTACGGAATTGACCAATAAAAACCCTGACCTCGTACATTTTTTCAATGCGAAGAACTTGTACGTGGATTCGACCGACATGACTACTTCTGAAGTCTTTACCTATGTAAAGAACAAATTAGAGGCAGCTATCCTCTAAGCGAAAAGGGATGCCCTATTTTAGGGCGTCCTTTTGTGATATTATTGATTATTTATGTAAAATATGTTATAATTGAAAAGTATGCAAAATTTGAAAAAATAGGAGGATGCAATAAAATGACAATTGTCAGAGTTGCAACAACTAATTCTGCAAAAGTGCAAGCAGTGCATGCAGCATTCCAAATTTACTTCGAAGATGTAAAGGTGGAAACTGTAAAAGTGAATTCAGGAGTACCTGAACAACCTATAGATGACTTAGTTGTCTTAGGGGCAGAAAATCGGTTGAATGAACTTAAGGCGTTAAGCCAAGAGACTGATTACGACTATTTAGTTTCTTGCGAAGGTGGTTTGATCTCTAAACTTGCATATGTATTTAATGTGCAAGTAGTACTTATCGAAAATAAGGAAGGAAAAAGAGGAATTGGATTAAGCCAAGGCTATGAAATTCCAGAAAAATATATTCAGAAGGCAATATCTACTAGTGTTGCAGATATGTTTGATGAAGTATTTAATGGAGAAGGAGGAATTCGTAAATTAACTCATGGTTTCTTTACGCGCGAATCTTTGATTAAAGATGGAACAATTATGGCACTTACCAGAATGATAAATGGAGAAATTTGGTAAGTAACCAACAAAAGAAGCAAAAGCTGGCTCTATAGGGCTAGCTTTTTGCGTTAAAATTTATATAATATGAAGATTATATTTCCTATCATTAATAAATTAATCAAAAAATATCAAAATTAAAAAGTTCAGGAACTATTGAAAAACATGTCGAAATATGATAGTATAAGTACATTAATTGAGTATATAGGAGGCTTTCAAGACATTTATTGATATGTGTGCCTTTGAGTTAAACAAGAAAGGAATGAATTTTTTTATGGAGAAAATAGAACAAGAATTACAAGAATTTAAAAAGTTTAAAAGTACATATAATTATAATTTAGAAGAAGTACAAGAAATAGATGGAAAACAATATTATAAAGGAGAACCTTTAGTAGATGAAGATGGAAAAGATATTGGAGAATGTGAAAAATGGATAAATGTTGGATATAAACGTAGTGGACCATATGCAAAAGTATTATCAAATTTATTTCAATATGAGTTTGAATTTCGTGGAAAAAAATTAAATAGTATAGAATCATTTTTTCAAGGAATAAAATTTAAAGATGTAGAGATGCAAAATTTAGTATTCAAATATCATAGTTTAAATTCAAATTATGTCAAAGTTTGTAGTGGATATGATTGGAAAGAAACAGGAATATTATATTGGCAAGGGAAAGAAATTAATAGATATAGTGAAGAATATGATGATTTAGTTGATGAATTATATATATCAGCTATACAAAACCCATTATATAGAAATGTATTAAAAACTTGTGATAGAGAAATAATACATACAATGGGAGAAAAAGAAAAAAATGAAACAGTATTTACTAGATATGAGTTTGAAAAACAGTTAAATTGTTTAAAAGACTTTTTAAGGAAAGAGAGAATATAAAATGTATGAAAAGTTAGACATAAGTGATTTTGATATAATAGGATTAATAACATTAAACGATGTTAATGGTATAGAAAAATATGTTACTCCAGTTAGAGAAGATGGGCAAATTACTACATATTTATCTAGATCTAAGGAATATTACAATGTGAAAAGTATGACAGAATTGGCATTAGAAAGAGAAGAGCTAAAAACAAAATTAACAAGAGAATTAAGTAGGAAAAATTTTGTAATATTAGAAAATATGTTAAATTGTTCTGGTAAAGTATATTTTAGAAAATTTGAGGAATATATATTAAGTGGAAAAGATGAAAAATATAAAATTCAATTACAACAAGCTAAAGATTGTTTAATTGAAGATACGAAAAACATTTTAGTATTATTGCAAAATAAAGGAATTATAGAATTAGATCCAAGAAACATTTTGCCAACAGGTGATGAGAATTCAGCAAAAAGAGCAATTGAGATGGATAATAAAGCAATGTTATACATATTTACTAAAGCATTAAAAATGAAAAAAGGACCACAAGAGCTAGAAGTACTAACCCCTGGTTATGGAAGTATTTATATAGGCCCCTTTTTTCATTCAATGTATGGATATGATTTTACAAATGCCTTAAAAAGTAAATATATTAGTGAATCTAAAGGTCCAACAGATGTACCTATAACGGAATTAATGTCAAGTGATAGAATTTTTTCAGGTGATAAAACCATATTATTATTAGATGATAATATAGGAACTGGTGCAACTATGTTAGAATTTAATGAAGAACTAAGAAAATTAGGAATAAAAGATATAATATCAGGTGCTATCCAATATAATTGGAGAAATTATTTTAGAGTGACAGTAGGAGAGAAAAAAGATATTGATAGATTCGAGATTGAAAAATTTGATATAGTAACACCTTTTAATTATGCAGGTCATAAATTATATAAACATGCTATAGATTTACTACATTCATCTGGAGCAGAATATATAGAATATCTAAATTCTAAAAAATATAGATTAAAAGAATGTAGTGATCTAGAAGGAGCTATATTGAGAGGTCTTATTTGTTCAGACCGAACAGGGTTAGATTTAGCAGATGGGCTAAAAATACCAGATAGTATAGAAAAAGCCGAAATAAATTTATTAGAACAGTATCAAAGCGGACCTTTTGAAGTCAAAAATCCAATTTCTAGAAAAATTATAAAAACAATTATTGCTGATGTAATTGATATAGGTGTTCCAGAAATCAATTATGAGTGTAATGAAAAATAGCAAAATGGTGCCGGTTCTCTTTTTGTCAAAATTAAAGAAATAGAAGAAAAGATTATTCAAAAAATAAGAATAATCTTTTTTCTTTTGACTAAAATATATAGAGAATGAATAAAATTTTTATTTGTTCAATAAATTGGAAGAGGAGATTTGTTATGAAAGTTAAAGATTGTATGTGTGGAGATGTATGTTGTGTAAAACCAGATACAAAAATATATGATGTTGCTAAATTAATGGAGCAAAATCATATTGGTTGTGTTCCAGTTTGTGATGACAAAAATTGTCTAGTTGGAATAATTACAGATAGAGATATAACTCTTCGTACAGTTGCATGTAATAAAGATGCTAAAAATACGAATGCAAGTGAAATAATGACATGTAATGTATGTAGTTGTAATCAAAATGATGATATCTGTGATGTTGAAAATAAGATGGCTACAAACCAAGTAAGAAGAATTCCTGTGCTAGATAATAATAAAGTTATAGGAATTTTAACACTTGGAGATTTAGCTCATTATAATGAGGAAATTGGAGAAGAAATTTTCTGTAATACAATTGAAAAAATATGCAAATGTGGAGGACAAGCAAAAAATAATTGCTAATTAACCTGAGATTTTGCCACAGGTAAAATTTATTAATAGTAATTTACTAAAAATAATGTTTTTTATATAAATAAAACCTGTGGTACAAAATCTTTAAAAAGGAGAACATAAGATGTCAGAAGATTTGAATTATATCTATAAATTTATTAGAAAAGCATTAAATATATCTTTATTAATAATAGCAATTTACATAAGTATAAAAATGTCAATATTTTATATGCCATTTTTAGTTGCATTTATTATATCATTAATGATAGAGCCTGCAATAAGATATTTGATGAGAAAAACAAGATTGACAAGAAAAATGAGTTCAATTATTATATTTTTATTTGTTTTTGCATTAATAATAGGGAGTGTAACTTGGGGAATTATCTCATTAGTATCAGAATCAACTAATTTATTACAAACATTGAATTTATACATAGATAAGGCATATACTCAAATACAAGATACTATAGGTAAATTAGAAATTACTAAAATAAGTGTTTCTAACAATGTTTTGAATTTGGTACAAGATTCGTCAAGAGAAATTTTATTAAAAGTTTCTAGTTGGCTTACAGAAGTTTTAACAAAATTGATTGGTGCAATTACTTCAATACCAACAATTGCAATATATACTGTAATAACAATTCTTGCATTATATTTTATATGTACAGATAGAATTTATATGTTGGATTTTATGGAATGTCATATGCCTCATAACTGGGTGCAAAAAATTGGTGTACATGTAAAAGAAATTACTAAAAATTTGGGAGGATATTTAAAGGCAGAAGCTATACTTGTTTTGGTCTCTTTTGCTATTTCTGTTGTGGGTTTATATATTTTGACTTTTATAGGAATGAATGTGAAATATCCTTTACTTATTGCTCTTGCTATTGGATTTGTGGATGCTTTACCAATCTTGGGGTCTGGCACAGTAATGGTCCCTTGGGCAATTATTTCTGCTTTAAATGGAGATTTAAAACTTGGAATTGCTATTATAATATTATGGGTTATTATGTCTGTTGTAAGACAGTTTTTAGAGCCTAAAATTGTTAGTGGAAAAATTGGTATTCATCCTATTTTTACTCTTATTGCTATGTATACAGGATTCAAAATTGTAGGAGTAATGGGAATGCTAGTAGGACCAATTGTACTTATTATTGTGAAAAGCATTTTCGTAAATACAAAATTAAAATGGAGCGATTCTTAACGTAAAAAAGAAAAGTTATTGAAAAAATAGTTGAAATATTATATAATTAGATTAGTTATAAAATAAACAAATTAGAGGGGAATATACCAAAATGAAAGATAAAATAATAAGTTTTATATTAATACTTATAGTAATTGCGATATTTGGAGTGATTGGAGTTGTAGGATTTATAGTATATAACCAAATTATAGAAGGTGGAAAAGTAGAATTTAATTTATTTGGAGATGGTGGATATCCAACAATAGAAGATATATTGTCAAGTAATAATACTACAACTGTGCCAGTAAATGATGACTTATTTGACGGTGTTAATGGAAGTAATGAGGCAGAGACAGATAAAACAACTGAATATATAACTAAAAGTAGATATTTATATAATCAATTAAGTGATACAGCTAAATTGATTTATGATAAATTATATGAAAATAAAGAAAATTTAAAAACAGGTAATTATGCAATTCAATTCGGAGATGCTTTTCAATCTGTTTTATCAAAAGAAAATGGAGAAGATATAATTAAAAGTGAATACCAATCTGCAATAGAAGCTTTAATTTATGAAAATCCTGAAATTTTTTATATTGATGTAACAAAAATGTATATTAATATTGAAAAAATAACTAAAATAACAGGTACAAAATATAATGTATATATAAATAATGGCTCTAAACCAAATTATTTAGCAGAAGGTTTAAATTCTAAGCAAGATATAGAAAATTATGAAACTAAGATACATCAGGTGAGAGATTATATTATTTCAGATTTAGAGGGGAAAAGTAATTATGAAAAAATAAAAGAAGTTCATGATTATTTAGTAGAAACTATAGAATATGATAAAACATTGACAGGAGATAATATGTATAATATTTATGGTGCTTTAGTTGAAAGAAAATGTGTATGTGAAGGTTATGCTAAAGCATTTCAATATTTAATGAATGAATTAGGAATAGAAAATACAATTGTTATAGGTACTGCGACAAATAATAATAATGAAACAGAAAGTCATGCATGGAATTATGTGAAATTAGATGGGAAATGGTATGCAGTTGACTCAACATGGGATGATCCAATTATTACAGGTGGAGGAATATTAACAAATAGATCAAAATACAGATATTTTCTAAAAGGTTCAAATACAATGAATGAAAATCATGTTACATCAGGAAAGTTTACTGATGGAGGGCAAGAATTTGAATATCCTGAATTAAGTATAGAAGATTATGAATAAGGAGTGATAAAAATGCTAGAATTAGAAGAAAATTCGAAAAAACTAGATATGTTAAAAAATAAATTACAAAGTTTGGGTGAATCTCTTTGACATAACAGGATTAGAAATGCAATTAAAAAGATTAGAAGAAGAAACAGGAAAAGAAGAGTTTTGGCAAAAGCTACCAAGTGAAACTGGTAAAGTATTAGCTCAAATTAAGCAGATAAAGGGTAAAGTAGAAAAATATAGAAAATTAGAAGAAGAAATTTTGAATTTAAATGATTTAACAGAACTTGCAAATTTAGAAAATGATGAAGATGTTGCAAATGAGATTTTAAGTTCTACTATAAGTTTAGAAGAAGATATTGAAAAACTTCAATTAGAAACTTTGCTTTCAGGCAAATATGATAAAAATAATGCAATTTTGACTTTACATCCTGGGGCAGGGGGAACAGAATCTCAAGATTGGGCAGAAATGTTATATAGAATGTATACTAGATGGGCCGCCAAAAAAGGTTATGAGGTTAAAGAAATAGATTATCTTGAAGGTGAAGAAGCTGGAATAAAAAGTGTTACATTTGAAGTTATTGGAGATAATGCATATGGGTATTTAAAAGGAGAAATGGGTGTACATAGATTAGTTAGAATTTCACCATTTGATGCAGGTGGAAGAAGACATACTTCTTTTGCATCTTTAGAAGTTTTGCCAGAAATAACTGATGATATTCAAATTGAAATTAATCCAGATGATTTAAGAGTTGATACATATAGAGCTTCTGGAGCAGGAGGACAACATATTAATAAAACATCTTCTGCTGTTAGAATTACACATATTCCAACTAATATTGTTGTTGCTTGCCAATCTGAACGTTCTCAAATTCAAAATAGAGAAACTGCTATGAAGATGCTTAAATCTAAATTGCTTAATTTGAAAGAACAGGAACAAAAAGATACTATTGACGAATTAAAAGGTGAACAAAAAGATATAGCTTGGGGAAGTCAAATTCGTTCATATGTTTTTTGCCCTTATACTCTTGTAAAAGATCACAGAACTAATTATGAAATTGGCAATGTTGAATCTGTTATGGATGGAAATATCGATGGTTTTATTGAAAGTTATTTGAAAAATAAATAAATTAAATATTTTAATAAATTTGTATAGATATATAAATAGCCGGTCTATTCTTTTTGAAGGACCGGCACTTTGCTGTAGAAGAATAATATAATAAATAGTAGATAGTATTTAATTAAATATTATCTATTAAAATTTATGTATTAAGAGGTACCGAAGATGGACACGATTGTAATTAAATTTGGAGGAAGTTCTGTTGCCGATAATGAAAAATTGCAAACAGTAGCAAGTAAAACTATAAAACTGTATGAAGGAAATAATAATGTAGTAGTTGTTGTTTCTGCTCAAGGTAAAACTACAGATAAATTAATAAAAGAAGCTGAAGAATTATCATTAAAACCAAATAAAAGAGAAATGGATGCATTATTAAGTGTTGGAGAACAAATAACTGCAGCAAAACTTGCTATTTTGCTAAATTATTTAGGTTATGAGGCAATTTCTTTAACAGGTTGGCAAGCAGGAATACACACAAATGAAGAAGCTCAAAATGCCAAAATAGAATATATTGATTTAGAAAGAATAAACAAAGAACTTGAAAATAGAAAAATTGTTGTAGTTACAGGTTTTCAAGGGATAGATGATAATGGAAATATTACAACATTAGGTAGAGGTGGTTCAGATACTACAGCAGTAGCACTTGCAGCAGAATTAAAAGCAAAGCAATGTTATATATATTCAGATGTTGATGGAATTTATACTGCAGACCCTAGAAAAGTTTCAAATACTGAGAAACTAGAAAATATTTCATATGAAGAAATGTATTCACTATCAAGTGAAGGAGCAAAAGTTTTACATGATAGATGTGTTGAAATAGGTGAAAGATATAATGTTCCTATTATAACAGGTTCAACCTTTAATGAGAATCCAGGTACAGTTATGACACATAAATTAGAAGCTTCTGGTGTTAAAAGCATTGTAAAAAAAGATGTTTCAAGAATTTCTGTTATTGGTTATGGAATAAGTTCAAAAGATGGAATACTAAATAAAATTTTAGAAATTGCAAATAAAAATTGTTTGGAAATTTTTAATATTGATATAAGTAGAACTAAAATTTCAGTTGTTTTTAAAGAGATGGTTAAAGATGAAATATTGGAGGAAATGCATAATGAATTAATAAAAAACGAAAAAACTTACTTAAAAAATGAGTAATTATTGTATATAGATATTGAAGTTAGTAAAAATTTTGAAAAAACCTTGTAAAAAATAAAATAATTGATATAATAATAAAGTAAAATAATAAATGGCAAAAGCCTAGTAGGAGGAATTCATATGATAAGAAAAGTAGCTATATTAGCAAATGGAGGGGATGTTTCTGGATTTAATGCAGTAATTAGAGCAATCATTAAAACAGCTGAAAACAATGGGATTGATTGTTATGGTTTTATAGATGGTTATAATGGATTATTAAAAAATAATTATGTGAAATTAAGTACTGCAAATGATGAAACAGCATCAGGAATATTACCAAAAGGTGGTTCTATAATAGGCTCATCAACAAATGCAAATGTTTTTAATTATAAAGTAATAAATGAAAATGGAGAAGTAGAATATAAAGATTTGTCAAATGTATGTGTTGAAAATATAAAAAAAGATGGATTTGATTGCTTATTCACATTAGGAGGAGATGGAACTCAAAAATCTGCAAGAGATTTTTCAACAAAAGGAATAAATGTAATAGGAGTGCCAAAAACAATTGACAATGATGTTGCATGTACTGAAATTACATTTGGATATAATACAGCTGTATCTGTTGCAACAGAAGCTTTAGATAGATTACATACAACAGGTGAGACACATCACAGAATAATGGTCTTAGAGGTTATGGGAAGATATGCAGGATGGATTGCATTAGAATCAGCAATAGCTGGAGGTGCAGATATTGCATTAATACCAGAAATACCATATGAAATTGATAAAGCTGTTGCAAAAATTAATGAAAGAAGAGCACTTGGAAAAGAATTTAGTATAGTAGTTGTTGCAGAAGGAGCAATGCCTAAAGGAGGTAAACTTACAGTTGCAAATACTAGAAATAATGGAACAGGTGTTGATAATACAAAACTTGGAGGAGTAGGTCAAATTGTAGCAAAACAATTAGAAGAACTTACTGGATTAGAAGCTAGAAATACTACATTAGGGTATATGCAAAGAGGTGGAACTCCAACAGCATTTGATAGAGTTTTATCAACAAAATATGGATCAAAGGCTATGGAATTAGCTTTAGAAGGAAAATTTGGAGTTTTAACAGTAATTAAAGATGGAAGATTAGATAGTGTTTCATTAGAAGATGTAGTTGGTAAAAATACAAAAATTGGTGCAGTATCAGGAAATACTGCAGAAAGTAATATTAGAAAAGTTACTATGGATCATGATTTGGTAAAAACAGCAAGAAATATTGGAATTTGTTTAGGTGATTAATTATATAAGTATGTAAAGAAAATTAATACTAGTTTTCTTCCGAAAAGGAGGGCTAGTATTAAATTTCTATTAAATACTATTAAACAGTATTTTTGTTCACATAAAATTCACAAAAAGTATTGACAAAGGACATATTTTAGAACTAAAATATTAAAGCAATGAAAAAATTAGAAGGAGGATAAGATGTTAAAAATATTAAAAAATTTAAAGCAATCATGGATTTCTGTATTAATTATAATTGCACTACTATGTTTACAAGCAGCTGTAGACTTAGAGTTGCCTAATTATACTTCAAAAATCGTAAATGAAGGAATCCAATCTGGAGGAATAGAAAATGCAGTGCCAAATGTCATAAATAAAGAAGATATGGAAAATATTTTATTATTTTCAGAAGATGATGACATAATATTAGAAAATTATAATTTAGCAAGTTCAAGCGAATTAACTAAAAATCAGGAAAAAATATTAAATCAATATTTTTCAAAAAATACATATAATGGAAATGAAATATATGTTATTAAAGATTTAAAAGATGAACAAATAGCAGAACTTTCGAATTTAATGATTGAGCCAATAATAATTTCTCAAACAGTTCAAACAGAGGCAATAAGCCAAATGCCACAAGAACAAGTTGAAATAATGCTAGAACAAGCTACAGCGCAAATTGAGAATATGCAAGAAACTATAAAAGAACAAGCAGCAGTTGCAAATGTAAAAACAATATACCAAAATGCAGGTATAGATACAGATTCTATACAAATGAACTACATATTTATTTCAGGATTAAAAATGCTTGCATTAGCAGCAATTAGTATGACTTCAGGAATAACAATAATGATGTTATCTGCAAGAGTAGGGGCTAGATTAGCGAGAACATTAAGAGAAAAAGTATTTAATAAAGTATTACAATTTTCAACTAAAGAATTAAGAGAATTTTCAACATCATCATTAATCACACGTAGTACAAATGATGTTCAACAAATTCAACAATTACTTGCAATGTTATTTAGAACTGTAGTATATGCTCCAATAATAGGTATTGGTGGAATAATAAAAGTAATGAGTCAAAGTAATAGTTCAATGGCTTGGATAATTGGAGCTGCAGTAATTGCAATATTAGTAGTTGTAGCAACATTATTTGCAATTGCAATGCCAAAATTCAAGAAATTGCAAGATTTAATTGATAAATTAAATGATATAGGAAGAGAAATTTTAACAGGAAAATCTGTTATAAGAGCATTTAATACTGAAAAAAGAGAAGAAGGTAGATTTGACAATGCAAATACAGATTTAATGAAAGCAAATATATTTGTAAATAGGACAATGTCAGTAATGATGCCAGCATTGATGCTTATAATGAATGGAATATCAATATTAATTATTTGGGTTGGTGGTCATAATGTTGATCAAGGCATTATGCAAGTTGGAGATATGCTTGCATTTATACAATACTCAATGCAAATAGTAATGAGCTTTTTAATGATTTCAATGATTTCAATTATGTTACCAAGAGCTTCTGTATCTGCAAAACGTATTATGGAAGTAATAGAAACAGAGCCAAGTATAAAAGATAAAAAAGAAACTAAAAAATTAGATCCAAATAAAAAAGGTTTAGTAGAATTTAAAAATGTATCTTTTAGATATCCAGATGCAGATAGTGAAATATTGGAAGATATTAATTTTACAGCTGAGCCTGGAAAAACTACAGCAATTATTGGAAGCACAGGAAGTGGAAAATCAACAGTAGTAAATTTAATTCCAAGATTTTATGATGTAACTGGTGGAGAAGTTTGTGTTGATGGAGTTAATGTAAAAGATTTATCACAAAAAGATTTAAGAGATGTAATAGGTTTTGTGCCACAAAAAGGAATTTTATTTTCGGGAACAATAGAATCAAATATTAAATATTCAGATTCTAACATGAAAGATGAAAAAATGATAGAAGCAGCAGAAATAGCTCAAGCAGTAGAATTTATAGAAAGTAAAGATAAAAAATATCAATCAGAAATAGCTCAAGGTGGAAATAATGTTTCTGGTGGTCAAAAACAAAGATTATCAATAGCAAGAGCAGTTGCAAAAGATCCAGAAATATTCGTATTTGATGACAGCTTTTCTGCATTAGATTTTAAAACTGATAGTACATTAAGAGAAGCATTAGCTAAAAGAACAAAAAATAAAACAAATATTATAGTTGCACAAAGAATTAGTACAATTTTAAATGCTGATAAAATAATTGTATTAGATGATGGAAAAATTGTAGGTCAAGGAACACATGAAGAATTAGTACAAAATAATGAGGTTTATAGAGATATAGCATTATCACAATTATCAGCAGAAGAATTAAATATTAAACCAGATGAAGAGAAAGGAGGAGAATAAAATGCCAGGACCAATGGGAGGCCCGGGAAGAGGACCAGGTAATGGTCAATCATTAGAAAGGGCCAAAGATTTTAAAGGAACAACAAAGAAGTTAATTAAAAATTATTTAAGCAATTACAAAATAGGATTAATTATTGTTTTAATATTTGCTATAGGAAGTACAATATTTGCAATTGTTGGACCTAAAATTTTAGGAAATGCTACTACAGAAATTTTTAATGGATTAGTTAATAAAATTTCTGGTAATGGTGGAATTGATTTTGGAAAAGTAGGGTCAATCTTATTATTTTTATTGACATTATACATAATAAGTGCATTATTCTCTTTCATTCAAAGTTTTGCAATGACACAAATTGCACAAAAGCTTACATATAAAATGAGAAATGATTTAGCAAGAAAAATAAATAAACTTCCTATGAATTATTTTGACAAAAAAACAAATGGAGAAGTTTTATCAATTATCACAAATGATATTGATACATTAGGAATGAATCTAAACCAAAGTATTACACAAATTATAACATCTATATGTACAATTATAGGTATATTTATAATGATGTTATCAATAAGCTGGCAAATGACATTAATATCTTTAATTGTTATGCCAATTGGAGCTTTTATGGTAAAAATAATTGTTGGTAAATCTCAAAAATATTTTAAAATGCA
Organism: uncultured Clostridia bacterium; assembly: GCA_944390695.1. Lineage (GTDB taxonomy): Bacteria > Bacillota > Clostridia > TANB77 > CAG-508 > CAG-269. The sequence goes on along the minus strand of CALXQP010000051.1, from coordinate 2,148 downwards.
ACAAGATTATTTAGGACATGTAAATGGTCAGGTTGAAGAGATATTTTCAGGTTTAACAGTAGTTAAAGCTTTTAATGGCGAAGAAATGGCTCGAAATGAGTTTGAAAAAGCAAATTCTAAATTGTATAGATCAGCATGGAGATCACAATTTTTATCAGGACTTATGCATCCAATTATGAATTTTGTTTCAAATGTTGGATATGTTGGTGTTGCAATGGCAGGAGGATATTTAGCTATAAATGGAACGATTACAGTTGGTAATATTCAAAGTTTTATACAATATAATAAACAATTTACACAACCAATAAATCAGATTGCACAAGTATCAAGTATGTTACAAGCGATGATTGCTGCAACTGAAAGAATTTTTGAATTCCTTGAAGAAGATGAAGAAATTGAAACAAATAAAGAAGGGCTTACAACAGAAGGGTTAAAGGGAAATGTAATATTTAAACATGTTAAATTTGGTTATAATCCAGAACAAATTATAATAAAAGATTTTAATGCAAATGTACATGAAGGACAAAAAATTGCAATTGTAGGGCCAACAGGTGCTGGAAAATCTACAATGGTTAAACTTTTAATGAGATTTTATGATGTAACTGATGGAGCAATTTTGCTTGACGGTCATAACATTAAAGACTTTAAAAGAGGAAACCTTCGCCAAATGTTTGGAATGGTTCTACAAGATACATGGTTATTTAATGGAACAGTTAAAGATAACATTAAATATGGTAAAGAAGAGGCGAGTGATGATGAGGTAATTCAAGCAGCTAAAGCTGCACATGTTCACCATTTTATTAAAACATTACCTAATGGATATAATTCTATTTTAAGTGATGAAACAACAGGGGTTTCTGCAGGACAAAAACAATTATTAACAATTGCAAGAGTTATTCTTGCAGATCCTAAAATTTTGATTTTAGATGAAGCTACTTCTAGTATAGATACTAGAACTGAAATTCAAATTCAAAAAGCTATGGATAATTTGATGCAAGGTAGAACTTCTTTCATTATTGCACATAGATTATCTACTATAAAAAATGCTGATTTGATTTTAGTTATGGACCATGGTGATATCGTAGAACAAGGTACTCATGAAGAATTACTTGCAAAAGGTGGATTTTACGAAAAATTATATAATTCTCAGTTTGAAGAGGTTGAGGAATAAAAATAGTACCAAAAATATTCTAATAATTATACAAATTTTTAATAGTCATGCACTTTTATTTTTCTCATACATATATTTTTATTATGAGAAAAATGGAGGTGCTTTTATGTTTTCTGCCATTTGTATAAGTGGATTTTTACAGTTTCTACAAACAGCAGTTTTTACAATTGGATATATTTCAGGAGTACAGTTATTTCCTGAACCCTTGAGTTCTGAAGAAGAAAAAATCTATCTTGAAAAACTAAGCACAGGTGATGAAGAAGCTCGTAATATACTTATAGAAAGAAATTTAAGATTAGTAGCACATGTTTGTAAAAAATATTGTAATTCAAATGTCGACCAAGATGATTTAATTTCTATTGGAACAATTGGTCTTATTAAAGGTATTAATAGTTTTAAACCTGAAAAAGGTGCTAGATTATCTACATATGTATCTCGTTGCATAGATAATGAAATTTTAATGCATTTTAGAGCTACTAAAAAATTGAATAGTGAAGTTTATTTAAATGAACCTATAGGAAAAGATAAAGATGATAATGTGGTAACATTACAAGAAGTCTTAGAAAATGATGAGCGTAGTGTTGAAGAAACAGTTGATTTAAAAATGAAAATTAAATTATTATATGAAAAGATGAAAAATATTTTAAAAGATAGAGAACGTACTATTTTAGAACTTCGTTTCGGACTTGATGGGCATAAACCTAAAACTCAAATTGAGATAGCTCAAAAGATGGGAATATCTCGTTCTTATGTATCTAGAATTGAAACAAAGGCTATAAATAAATTATCTAAAGAAATTAAAGAGTAAATATTGTGAAATGTAATCTAAAAAAACTAGTTTCTTTCGGCATTTGCCATAATCCTTATATATTTTTCATAAATTTCTCGGCTACCCGACGTAACGTTAACAAATTCTAATGCAAAAGGCACAACTATACCCGAAGACAGGACCCTTTATGCCTTTTGCTTAAGAATTT
>CALXQP010000050.1 GCA_944390695.1 uncultured Clostridia bacterium | reverse complement strand
AAGTCATACTTTCCTATTAGATAAAAAGCTACAATCGCTAGCCCTTTGAGATTTTCTCCTTTTAGTCGAAAACTCAAATCGGGCAGAACAAATTAAAGAAAAATCAAAGATTTTTCTTATTTGTTCTAATTGATTTTATTATTTTAAAATTTGTAGCAAGACCTACAATATTAATAAAAAATTCAAAAAAATGGCAAAATAAAAAAATAAAAAATTCACATAATAATAATGAAAAAATATAGGTTCCATTAAACCAATTTTTTTCAAATTAATATAAAATTTTTAATTGGTATGAACAAATTAAAAAGTTTGTTCTAATAAAAAATTAATGGAGAAAGGTAAAGTGTATTATGAAAAAATTATTAAGTTTTATTATTTTTTTTGCATTGATTTTATTTTTATTTCAAATAAATGTTTATGCATCATCAGTACCACTAGGAAGTGTTACAGTGAATTTAAGTCAAGAAAAAATTGCTCCCGGTGAAACTGTTAAAGTTAATATTGAATTTGGAGAAGAACTTGGTGCATACACATTTGACGTAGCTTATGATAATAGCATATTTGAATATGTAAGTTCAGAAGGTGGTACTGAAAATGATAATGGAAGCCGAGTAAGAGTTACTTATTATGATAGTTCTGGAGGTTCAAACCCTAGAAGTAATATGTCGGTAACATTTAGAGCAAAAGCAGATTTAGTAACTACAAATCCTTCAGATTTTTCTGTTACAGCAGAAGGACTTGCTAATTCAGATGCATCACAAGATTATGATGATATAACAAGCCCAATTAAGAAGAGTATAACTGTAGAACCAAAATATGTAGATTATACAATAAAACTAAATTATGACGGAAATATTATAGCAGACGAAGAAAAAGAAATGGAATTAATTACAGAATCAAGCTTAGGAAAGAATTATGAAAATGTAAAAATGAAAGTTGAAGTAACTAAAAAACCATCAGATAGTGCAACAGTAAAACTTTTAGCTACAGAAAGAGCAAAACAAGAAATTGATTTAATTCAAGATGGATGGGGAGAGCCTGATGGCTATGAATTAGGTGGAAAAGATGTGAAACAAATATTAGATATTAGAGGATTATTTAGTGAAGTAGGAGATTATACAATAAAAGTGAGCCTTTTAGATGTAGATAGTGGAAGTTCTGAAATTACAACAAAAACATTTGATGTAGCTGTTAAAAATAAAGAAACAGTAGACAACAATGAAAATACTAATGAAATTGAAAATGAAGTAGTAGAGGATAATACTAATGAAATAGTTGGTGGAGTAAATGATAATGATAAAAACAACACAACAAATGTAGAAAATACAGAAAAATTGCCAGAAAATCTGCCTAAAACTGGTATGACACAATACGTATACATTATAACAGCTATAGCTGTGTTAGGTTCAGGGTATTTAGCACTTAAAAATACTAAAAAAGAATAATGAATATTTTAAACAATATAATTTAATTTTATCTAATAGAAGATTTTAGATTTTCTATTAGATAAAAATTATAAAAAACTTTATATTGGAAGAATTTACATAGTAGGATATCTAATTAGAGAGGATTGATATGATAAAAAAGATTTTAAAACTATTAATTATTTTACTTATTTCTATAATAATAGGAAAAATGTCTTATGGGATATATAAAGAGATGAAAATATCAAATACTCCAAATAATGAACAAATAAATAATACAAATTTAGAAAATATAAAAAGCACTAATGATAATAAAATAAAAATAGAAAAAATTATGTCGAATTATAAAGGATATGATGTATCAGCAAAATTAACAATTCCTAAAATAGATTTAGACACTTATGTGTTTGAAGATTATGATGAAGAAGCAATGTGGATATGTCCTACAAAATATTTTGGACCAGAACCAAATGAAATAGGAAATTATTGCATAGCAGCACATAATTACAATAAAGAAAATATGTTTAACCATATTATAGAATTAGAAAGAGGAGACACGATTTATTTATCAGATAATAAAAACGGAAAAGTTGAATATGAGGTATATGATATTTATAAAGCAGAGCCTACAGATAATAGCTCATTAAATCAAAATACAAATGATCAAATAGAAATAACATTAATTACATGTAGTGATTATTCGAGTAGGCGAATTATAGTAAAAGCGAGAGCAGGTTGAAAAATAATAACTATCTAGTTTTTTAGTTAAAGCAAGGAGCCTAAAGTGAAAAGAAAAATTGTTTTTTTTAGTGTAATAATTGTAGTTTTAGTATTTGTTATATATTTTTTAATTTCATATTTTAGTGAGGTAAAAGGTGAAAAAGAGCTTACAAGACAAATGACTTTGTCGGATAATTTTCCATCTAATATTAAGCCATATGTTGATGAACTTAAAAAGAAATATCCTAACTGGGAATTTAAGGCTTTATATACAAATTTAGATTGGAAATATGTTATAGATAAGGAAAATGTATTTGGTAAAAATTTAGTTCCAAAGTCATATAGTGATAGTTGGAAAAATACAAAGCCAGGTGAGTATAATGTTGAAGTAGATAGTGGATGGGTTGATTCTTCTAGGTCTGCTGTAGAATTTGCTATGGATCCTCGAAATTTTATAAATTATGTTCGAGTATTTCAGTTTGAAGAATTATCATATAATTCTCAAACAAATAGTTTGTCTAGTATAGAAAAAATACTATATGGGACAGAATTTTATAATAAAATAGTTGAATATAAAACAAGTACAGGAAGTAATGTGGTAACAAATAAAAAATATTCTGAGTTAATACTTTCTGCTGCTAAAACTTCTGGAGTTAGCAGTTTTCATTTAGCATCAAGGATAAAACAAGAAGTAGGGCCATTTTTATCACATAGTTCAATAAGCGGAACTGTAAGTGGGTTTGAAGGTTTATATAATTTCTATAACATAGGAGCAACTAGTTCATCTGAACCAATGGGAGCAATTAAAAATGGGCTTCAATATGCAAAAGACGGGAAAGGTGCAAATTCTGCTACAAAGGAAAAATATTTAATTCCATGGAATACAAAGGAAAGAGCAATTACTGGTGGAGCAAAGTTTATAGGTTCAAGTTATATTAATTTAGGGCAAAATTCAATATATCTTCAAAAATTCCATGTATATGACACTCAAAATGGTGAATTATTTTGGCATCAATATATGACAAATGTATTAGCCCCATATAGTGAATCAAAATTAATATATAATGGTTATGCTAATAGTAATTTATTAGATACACCTATGTCTTTTGTAATTCCAATATATAATAATATGCCAGAATTACCATGTACAAGCCCTGCCATATCT